>NZ_JAMPKZ010000027.1:0-43763 GCF_039962215.1 Leptolyngbya sp. ST-U4 | reverse complement strand
CCGGATTTGGTCAAAGCTATTGAGCAAGCATTCAATCAAGTCTCAACCGCTGATCTGCAAGGCTGGTTCACTCACTGCTGTTACTGTACCTGATTAGATTGGAAAAGGCTGTATTTTGCCAGTTCTAGTTCGACAGCTTGGTAGAACTCCTTCACATGCTTAGGAGACTTAAGATGATAGACTCGCTTGCTTTCCTTAGCTTTATTCACGTACTCTCGGTACTTTGGAGTCAGCTTCTTATGGCACAGCCACACCGTATAGTAACTGTTTAACGTACCCTTCAAGAGCGGACTATTCTCAGGCCAATTTGTTGGTGGAACTAGAAAGCCCTTCAAGAATCGCTTCGTTACCCACCAATAGTGCTGGAGAACTGGCATATCCACATAGACTAAGGTATCTGCTATCTCCAGTCGTTCCCATACTGTATCCAATGACCCATATCCATCAATTATCCACTGGTCTTGTTGGAGGAGTTGATCATGAGCAGCTTTATATTCTTCGTAGGAAACTTCGCCACCGCCAGGTTGATACTTCAACAGGTCTAAAGCAACCATGGGTAAACCTGTCATTTTTGCTAAACGGTTGCTGAGAGTAGACTTACCACCTCCAGCATTACCAAATACAGCAACTTTATTCACAGGATTGCCTTCATGAGTGTTGCCTTAAACTACTCCTTAGTAATGCACTTTTACGGTCTAACTTACAGCACATTGATAAGCTCTTTCAGTATCTGAAATAGGTTCTAAGTGTTGTAGTAGCCTTGCGGGTATTTTCAGATAATTTGCCCTATCAAAAATTCCTAAACCTATCTCAACCAAACCTCGTGCTCGGGCATCTCCATAAGAACTTGCAAGCTAATGGCTAAAGTGAGCGGTGACAAACAACATTGAAACGAAGCGCAAAGGCTCTTCACGTTCGCTCCACTACTGTGTTAGCTGGCTCCTGTTCGAGGATGAACTGATGCACTTTCTCTGCAAAGCTTGCATTGCTGACTAAGCCGCCATCCTTGAACCCCACCCGCGCAGCGACGATCTTTGAATACTGATTAGCTGGCACAATCAAAGCGATCACTCGACGATAGCCAAGCTCATCAAGGGAGTAACGAGCAAGTGCGGTAGCGATCTCTGTTGCATACCCTTGCCGTCTCGCGCTCGGCATCACTGCGTACATTATTTCTATCGTCTCTTCGTCGTGCGGATTCAAGCCACAGAACCCTACGAACTGCCGGGTCATCTGTTCTTCGACCGCAAAGGCAAGCATGGGATGTGCAGAGCTATATGACTCGATGGTGGACTCAACAAGTTGCTTGGCTCCCTCTCTGCTCTTCTGCTCTTGGGCAAAGGGAAGAAATGCCGTGGACTCGCAATCCGTCATAAAGCTGATGAACAACTCAATATCTTCGCGAGTGAATCTGCGAATTCGCAATCGTGCTGTATCAATCTGTTGTGTGGGTAGAGGTGGAGAGATCATCGATATCCTCCTTGACAGCTAACGACCAAGCTCACCAGATGCAGGCAACCTTGAACATTGAACCGACCAACTTGCGGCGTTCCAGTACAGCGGTTTGTTAGGCATCAGCTTGGCTAGATTGTATGTATTCAAGAAATTCTGGTGATTTAAACAGATCCCCGAAGGTTTGCCAGCCATTACTCACCGACTTTATTATCCACCCTAGTTCCTCAAGATGAGCTAATAGTCGAGGATTTTGTTCATCCATAAGACTAATGAGCTTACGGTAATCCTCTACACAACTGGTATCAAGAAGTGCCAAGTCTTGATGAATTAACTTGTTTCGCTCAACTACAACATCTGAGAGTGCACGTTTCTGAATCTTTAAGAAATCTGGGTTATCACAGGTGACCTTGAAATAGAAAGAAATTCCTGAATTGGAAGAGGCTGTTGTGGTTTCAACCTGGCTAGCATCAACTACAACATTTTTATGAAATTCCTGAACCAACTTACCTAAGCTCTGCTTGTGAAGCCTAGCCTGATTCCTACGCAATTGTTCGGAAATTGTTTCCTCAGTTCCCTCGAATTGGCCCATTGAAAGCAAATATTTCAATACTGCCTCTATTTTTGAAAAGTTGACCATGTTCCTCCCTAACTTTCTGAGTGCTTCAGCTCTAACTATTTCAATATCTATTGGCTCATTCATAGCAATTGATGGTAATACTTTCTTGTTTTCAGTAAACCCGTTTTACTACTACAACCGACAACCTAGCCGACGCTTTCATCTTCATATACAAAAATTTGCAGAACATTAAATTGCGGGTGCTTCCAATTTCTACAAACTTCGTTTTAATCAACGTCACAACTGATGGACTTAAGCAGAAGGTAAGTAGATACTCACGGTAGAGGGATGGCAAGAGCAACCCCACGGAAGAGCAAAGCCTAACGGCTCGCTTGAGCGGCTGCCAACAGTCACCGCAGTGCACCAAAACCTTCCCATAGTCCGCTCCAAGCGAATTGTTGGACGGCTAGTTGCCTAGAAGCAATACACTTACTTACAGCTATATGAGATTTATTGCGGTGCTGTTTGAGGATTCTGATTGCCTACACTACTTTGATAGTAATTGCCGTTACCTTCGTACGCCTTACCAGGATTACTGACTTCAACAGGAATTACCTGAGACGTTGATGTCACGGAAATATCACCTGGCGGTCTACCAAAAGCAGCAGTATTGGCAGCACATGCGCCCTTCAATTCTTCGGCAATTTCTTTTACTCTTTCTATATCGTTTTCCGATAGAGCAGTTATAAGCTCTCCTACTTTGTCTGATTGCTGCTTGAATTGAATCTGCGCCTGCCTCGTAACTTTCTCTTCCCTCCTAACATATTCCAGCATCTGTTCTTGCAAAGCACGAAAGAATGCAGAACCAGCAGTACCAACAACTAAGGACATAGCTAGTAGTGCAAAAGCGTTGTCAGGTTTAAGAAGTAATAAAACAGGCGGCGCTGCTGCACCACCCACTATTGATTGCGAAAGACAGCACTTTAGAATAGCACTCCACTTTTCTTTTGCCGCTTTTTCTTCTAACTTAGCTCTCTCTTTATCACTTAAATTTCTATTTTGCTTAGCCAGTTCTTGTTCGATCCTAGTTAACCTCTGCACGATTGGTTTTGATAACTCCTCCTCACTGACTTTAAAGTTCATTAGAAATGAAACGAAGCCTCCTAAAGCACCTGCTATGAAAATTATGAGAAGATGCCGTCCTAATTCCCATCCAAAGTCGAGAGTATTTAGCCGCTCATACATGTAATTCCTAGCAGTTTGTGCATGTACAACTTGTGTTGTTAACAAGGTGGACATGGATAGGAATACTGCTATTGCCAACCTGTGCTTCATGTTTCGATTTTTATGTATTCTGATTTCTCTCAGAATACATCTATGTAAAAGGGATTTCCGGGCGTACTTAGCAATTTGTCAGATTGCCGTCTAACTACTGATTGGGCTGAACTCGTTCGGGCTATCTACCCTGTAGAGGCAATTGGGCTGAATGAATTCCGTCTAATCGCTCCGATCGAACATTAGCCCGACATATTTTCCGTATAATCCTCCTGATTCCAGCCATTAGCCTGAATCCTAGAGCGTTTCTTCGGTCTTTTTTTGCCTTTTATTCTGCCTAAGATCTTAAAAACGGAATTAGCCCGAATCAAGGGTGTTTCGATCGAATTACAGCCTAGACCACGGCTGTTTCTGATCAATGACGATTACCCCGAAGGGGGAACTGCTTCGCATCGCCCCAAACCTCAATATTGCGATCGAAGAAAATTGGTAGGTTGAGCGAATGGCTTCTTGCGCTCCACTGAGAGAGCCATGACCCTTCCTAAAGATGGACTGAGGGAACTGGTCGAATCCCGATCAAACGAGAGTCTGACGATTTCTGGGCCTGAGAATGCGGTGATGCTTAGCAGCTCCCTCTTAAGGGCGCTCGTTCAGGTTCGACCGGGCGGAGTGATGCGGCTTTACAAACGCGGGGCTCTCATCACCATTCAGACCATTCCCCTGTAGCGTAGCTGTTGTCGCTCTAACTCCAGTGCAGAAAGGAAGGTAGGGGAATCCGTAATCCTTTAAGTAGGGTCAACCAGAATGATTACAATGGGAACGATCGCCTAGTCTAGAGAATCATCGGACTGGCAAAAGTTTGTACTTGTAACTTGTAACCCCTGCGGCACTAATCTATGACCACGATTCTGGAACAGGGCAATATCAGCATCCATACGGAAAATATTTTTCCGATCATCAAAAAATGGCTCTACTCCGACCACGAGATTTTTCTGAGAGAGCTAATTTCCAACGCAGTAGATGCAATCCAAAAGCTGCGGATGGTGTCTCGCTCTGGGGAATTTACGGGCGACGCGGGTGAACCGGAAATTACGATCGCCATTGATAAGGAGAAAGGCACGCTGTCGATTTCTGATAACGGCATCGGCATGACGGCGGATGAGGTGAAGAAATACATCAACCAGGTCGCCTTCTCTAGTGCAGAGGAGTTCGTCCAGAAATATAAGAACAGTACCGATCAGTCGATTATCGGTCACTTTGGTCTGGGCTTCTATTCATCCTTTATGGTGGCGTCGCAGGTTGAGATCGATACGCTGTCTTACAAAGAAGGATCGCAGCCCGTTCACTGGTCTTGCGACGGTTCGACTCAGTTTGAGCTTTCGCAGTCCGATCGCCAGGCGGTTGGCACGACAATAACGCTGACCTTGATGGAGGAAGAAAAAGAATATCTGGAGCCGTATCGGATTCAGCAGTTGGTCAAAACCTACTGTGATTTCATGCCCTTCCCGATCAAGCTGGACGGCGAACAGACCAACAAGCAAAAAGCTCCCTGGAAGGAGTCGCCCAACAGCCTCACCCAGGAAGACTATCTGGAGTTTTACCGCTACCTGTATCCGTTCCAGGAAGAGCCATTGCTCTGGGTACACCTGAATACGGACTATCCGTTTGTGGTCAACGGCATCCTCTATTTTCCGAAGCTGAAGCCGGATGTAGATGTCACCAAGGGGCAGATCAAGCTGTTCTGCAATCAGGTGTTTGTGAGCGACAACTGCGAGGAAGTGATTCCCCGCTTCCTGCTGCCCCTGCGCGGCGTGATCGACAGCTCCGATATTCCACTCAACGTTTCCCGCAGCTTTTTGCAGAACGATCGCACTGTCCGCAGAATTGCCGACTACATTGCGAAGAAAGTAGGCGATCGCCTCAAGGAGCTTTATCGGGACGATCGGACTCAGTATATTCGCTGCTGGCAAGACCTGGGAACCTTTGTCAAGTTCGGCTCGATGAACGACGACAAGTTCAAAAAGCAGGTCGAAGATATCCTGATCTTCCGCACCACGTTTGAAGGGACACCGAAGAGCGATACGTCAGCGGTTCAGGTGCAGTCGGCAGAGGGCGATTTGTGGCAGGACGTTGAGCCAAAGGAGCAGGCAGCAGACAGCCTGGACGGCAAATTCTACACCACGCTCAAAGACTATCTGGAGCGCAACAAAGCCCGCCACGAAAATCGGGTTTACTACTGCACTGACCCAGCCTCTCAGGCGACTTACGTGGAACTCCACAAGAGCCAGGGCTTAGAAGTGCTGTTTATGGATTCGTTCATCGATTCCCACTTCATCAGCTTCCTGGAGCGCGAGCATCCCGAAGTCAAGTTTTCCCGCGTTGATTCTGACTTGGATGAAACGCTGATTGATAAAGAGAAATCTAGCGAAATCGTTGACCCGACGACGAATAAAACTCGCAGTGAGCAGGTCAAAGAGCTGTTTCAGCAGGCGCTAGGCAAGCCCAAGGTAACGATTCGCACCGAGGCTCTCAAGTCTGACCACGCAGAAGCGGCTCCTCCAGCGATCGTCCTCCTTCCCGAAGAGCTGCGCCGTATGAGCGAAATGACTGCCCTGCTGACGCAGCAAACTGCTGAGTTCCCGGAAGAACATACGCTGCTGGTCAACACCGCACATCCCCTGATCCAAAATCTGCTGACGATCAACCAGGGCAAGATCCTTCAGGCGGGCGGTCAGTCTCCCTCGGGCGAATTGTCTACGCTCATCTGTCAGCACGTTTACGATCTGGCATTGATGGCGCAAAGGGGCTTTGACGCAGACGGCATGAAATCGTTTGTGGAGCGATCGAATCAGGTGCTAACCCGCCTGACGCAGTAGTAAAGTAGCCGCAGAGCAGGACAGGGAGAGAAGCTGCTCGATCGCTTGCAATCCGGCTGCGATGCTCTGCACTGCTGCTATACTAAGGGATTGTGTCCATCGAAGTCGAAATAACCAGGTCAAATCCTATGGCTCGTCGCTGTCAAATTACTGGCAAAAAGGCAAACAACGCCTACGCCGTGTCTCACTCGCACCGCCGCACCAAGAAATTGCAGGAAGTTAATCTTCAGGAAAAGCGCATCTGGTGGGAAGGGGGAAAGCGGTTTATCAAGCTGCGTCTTTCGACCAAAGCAATCAAAACGCTCAACAACCGGGGTTTAGATGCAGTTGCCCGCGAACTGGGACTGGATCTCAGCAAGCTATAAATTCCGCTTTCTGCGCTTTTTATCGGGTGTTGCTGCGCTTAATTGAATTCATTTCGATCGCGTTATTGACTATCAAAATTCGCTGTCGAAACCTTCTCAATCGAGAAATTCTATTTTTTCGAGCTTTCTATTTCAGAGATCTTTCTCAGGCAAAAGCCCTAGTGAGAAAGGTCTCTTTTATTTTGCTGATCTTTTTGCTGATTGCGGCGGCGTGTGCTTGAGGGCTGTGCTCAGAGGAGCCTTCATGATTTGGGCTTCATCTTCGTGACTCTGACGATCGCTTCATCGGATTTTATAATGCGTTGCGGTTCAAACCTGCGGCTGCGCTTGATCGTTTCTCCAGTTGGGGCGGGTATCCTATGCGGCAATAGGCGCAAATAGGCACAATCCGGGCAGGGTTTACTCTGGTTGACATTTCAGACCTTTTCCCTCGATAAATTTACTGAGACTTGTTTAATAATGTCTTGTTTACTTTGAACAAATTCGAGTTTCCCTGTGATTTCCTGCGCGTGATTCTCCTGTTGTTCCAGCGGCTAGAAGTTGTTAAGACGGTGATTACAGAGACCGATTGGCAGAATTGATCCCAAAAACACGGTTCAAATGTGAAGTTTTGAAAGGTCAAAATCTCATTTTCTCGAACCTCACTGACTAGGCAGAAAACAGGCAGACAGATATGTCAACCCCACGGAAAATCAGGGCAATCCCCAAACTGATGCAGCACCTTATCAAATCGCCACGTACCTGGATTAAAGGCTTCGTGCGCTGGGTCATGCGTGTGTTGCTCTTGATTGGCAGACAGCCTCAGCCTCAAGCAGGTTTTGTGCTGCCCACCACGGCACTGCTGCTGCTGGTCGTCACGCTGACGGTTGGCGCGATCGGCTATCGCACTTATACCCGGACGCAGCAGACGATCGGCGAACGGCAACAGCAGGTTATTTACAATGCCGCAACTCCGGCGATCGATCGGGCAAGGGCAAAGCTAGAGTTTTTGTTTGATCCGCTTCGTGATCCTCGTGCAGGGGGCGTTCCCAGCCAGCGACAGTTGCTTGGCATGATGCTCAACGATGGGCGGAATATTGCAGGTTCCCCCGGACCTCAACGCTTTCCATCTGATCCCAATGCTCCTGATCCCTACACGCTGCCAGGGGAAGAACGTCTCGACATTGACGGCGATCGTTTACGGGATAACGCCTGGAAGTATCCTGCCGATACAAACGGTGACGGTGTAACCGATGCAACCGTTCTCTATTCCATTATCATGACGGCTCCGGCAAACAATGCGGCTGGCGTCACCCCTGTCAATCCGCTACAAGATTCCCGGCAGACTGCCCTGGAGGATCGTGCCGAACGGCTGCAAGTGCGAAACGCACCGCTCAGTAATACTAACCAGGCAAACCTGGCTTGCCAGCGTTCTAACGGAGGGGCGGCAGGCTTGAGTCTTGTAAACGGCGACGGCTGGTTTCCTGACCCTAACAACCGCACCAGGCTGCGGAAGAATTTTCAGGTCAATGCCTATGTCGTACCGAATTCGCAAAACGGAACGGTATCGACGCTAGAGTTTCAGCAAGACCGGGAAGCAACCCAGGGCTTTAAGTGGGCTGCCTGGTTCCGCAATGACCTCGAGATCTTTCCGGGTGCGTCGTTTAACTGGAACGGGGCGATGCACACCGAGGGCAGCTTTATTTTGGGTGGAAACAACTTCCGCAGCTTTTTGGTGAGTTCGGCAAACTCCTGTATTTTTGACAAGTCGGAGTTGACCGTTGCTCGCAATCTGAATAGCACCAATACAGAAACCTTTGCTGGGCAGTTCATTCTGGGCATTACCAGAGACGACACCGATAACAGTTCAGTCAAAATTGATGCGGATCTGGCGCAGTTAAATCAAACCTTTGATAGGAACAACGATTCGGTCGATCGCACCCGTGTTTCGCCGCAGCCTTCAATCACCGACTTAACGCTGGAACCTGTAGTTCTGCAAACTCAGGACGAGTCACGTTCTCGTGGAGCCAGCATTACCAATGGCAATCCTCAAAATGCTGCGGATACGGACTGGGTGGATGGGATATTTAACAATAGTGCGCAAGGCAGACTGATCCAATCGCCCCAGCCCACACCCTACCTGGATGATATTTTCCGAGCGGATAATCGCCTTGGTCCAAAGCCCAAAGTCGGACGCCAAAATCCCCTCCCAGTTGAGCAAGTGATCGTCGGCAGCACGATCGGGCAAGACATCCCTAGCGATCGACAAGATCTCATTAGTGCTGATCCTCCTGAGGGCGGCGCAAACTCAGAGGTTGGTCTTGATGGCTACTGGGAACGACGGGCAAGGCTCGAAGGTTTGCGGCTGGTAGTCGGGCAGCGGCTCGAACTCGGCGACGCGGCAGGCTGGGGCGGACCCACCGATGCAAGTGGATTTTCAGCGGACGGTAATCCCCTGGGTGCGGGATCAGAGCCGCTTCGCCCCTGGCCCGGAGGTTGCTCCTCGGCAGCCAATCGCTGCAACGAACAGCGACAGCGACGCACCCTGTTCGATAATCTGCCAGCGGTTCAGGCAACTGCGGTCTACCATGCCAGTGCGCAAACGGGTCGCGACTTTCCCCTGGCTTGTATTGCCACCACTGTACATCCGGGAACCGCTGGAACCCTGGATAGAAGTTCAATATTTGAAAATTTAGCGACTCCCCTTCAGGGAACGGCAGCCATTCCTGGGTACAGCGATCAGGCAACCCCAATGGTGATTAGCGATTTCTTCCGGGGTCGCGGTACAAATGGCTGGGAGTTTGAAACGCCCAGGCTGGACGAGTTTACTAACCCTAACAGTAGCCTGATCACTGCCCTGAAAAATCTGGCGAACTTTGCAGGCGATCCCAACGGCGGCGCGCCCTCTTTCCAACCTCCAGCAACGCAAGTAGGTCGAAACGAAGTCCATCCCTATCCCAGCATGGCGATGTGGGGTGATTTCTCGATGCTGCGGAGAGTCCTGGCTATCTATGGAAGTCGTGGTTATGCTTCCCTGAGTCCTGCTGATAAGACAACGCTCCACACCGCTGCCTGCACCCTGGGTATGCTGGCATACAACGTCGATTACCTGGAAAAGCTTGATTACGCTACCCTGGAAGCCATTCCATTACCCGGAAGTCCTACCCTACGACTACTGGGTAGCCCTCTTCCCCCAGGAGTCACAATCACAGTTGATAACTTCTCCAGCCTGACGAATGATCAAATCGTCACGTACTTCTCTGGTCTGCGGGGACGCATTCGCCTGATTAACCTGATGATTGATGCTGAGACTGAGGTGGCTGCGCGTGAGATTAACGAAAAGGTTCGCAGTGCCAACCCAGCCTTAAACTTAGCCCTGCCTGATTCAGTTTCAGGCAGCCGCATTCTCAGGGATCTGGCACTGATGAGGAGTACTGAGCGGGAGTTCATGACCGCCTTCAACCGTAACAGCAACCCAGAGTTCTACGTGCGTCTGTTAGAACGCTGGCGCGACGATCCGGGTGCTGGAAATGTGGCAGCCCGCCGGGTTATCCAAGACCAGATCTACCTGGCTCAGCTCATTATTACGAAGGAGCAAGTTGCCCGCGATCGACAGATTGGCTTTTACGGTGCCTATGGGGGCAACACAAGCGCAGAAGAAGGAAACGAATCAGAGCGGGCATTAGCACAGGCTCCATTAGGGCAATGTCAAGCCTGGAATGGCACGACCGAGGCGCTTTTCAATCTCTGTTCCTATCGTCCTCGCTATCCCATTCTCTATTCGCTCTTTCCTGCGGGAACCAGTGATACCAATCTGACCCCTGCCCCAACGGTTGCCGCAGCCCTTGACGGTGCTGGGACAGACGACTTTATCTCCCATCCTGACTACCAGGGAATCGCAGGCAGTGAAAACGACCTCTATGTCCGTGACTCAGAAGACCGGAGCACCAGAGGAACCTATATCTCACTGCAGAATTCCACGGTGACCTATAACGTGGTGCGTCCTGAGAGTGTTGCCCTGCGTCCTCGCAGATTGCCAATGCCCAATGCCAGCCATACTGCTCTGGGTGGGGCACTCCGCGATCGATCGACGGGAACGATTATGGCGGGGCAGGATTGGCTGCTGCCTACAGGTGCTGGGCTATCGGATAGTGTCGCTGGGGTAACGGATGGTCGTACCCCCAACGGCAACGCCCGTAACTGGATTAAGGTTTGCTCGGTGTCCTGCTCCTTCCCGGCAGAAAGCTCCAACAACGCAAACTATCCTCGCCTGCTCCAGCTGACTAGCGCGACTGGCGCAGCCAACACGCCTGGCGCAATGTTCCCCGTCATGTTTAAGGATCATGCCTTCTTTAACGGACGGGAAATGATGACGGTCAGAAGCCTGGATCTCGACCTCGACCTGATGCGGAATAGCCAAAGCAGCGTGGGCTCTGACTACTGGCTTCCCAGAAGCGGTATTGTGTACGCCTTCCGAGAAGATTCAGTATCTGAGGCAAATATTGTTCGTCCGGCTAGCAATCGCTGGAGCAGCTGCAATACCGAAGCCCGTATGCAGACGACCGCGACCTGCCAGATGAATACCTACGCCGATGCCTATGCTTCAACCGACCCCCCTCTGAACGCTGCCAACCGGATCACGCCAAAACCTGTGGATTACCTGCCTGATCCCGATCGTCGTCCGTACGGGTTCCGCTTAAAGCAGGGTATCTCTCTGGTCAGGGGCGGAGCTGCTGCCAATGAAAACAACCTGTGGCGGGGCATCTCCTTTGTGACAGCCAACCCTGCCTACATTCTGGGCGACTTCAACCTGCACCGCACCTTTGATGCAGCCCCCGCTGCTCTCGAAGAGTTTACGGCTCCCCTGGCAGCAAACTACGGTAACTTCTACCAGCGTGGCTCTGGTGGGGCAAACGGAACCTTAAACCCAAACTTTGCGAAGTCTACAACCGACCAGTTCCGACCGAGCGAAGTTGTGGCAGATGCTGTCACGATCCTGTCGTCTAGGTTCTGCGATGGCAGTATCCAAGATGCGATGACAACTGCAGGTCGGCGTGGTCAAACAGTGGCAGTAGAACCTGCTTCGCTAGAGGGTCGTTACGGATGCAGTACCCGTACCACATCGTTCCTGAACCAAAACCGTCCGACGGTTCTGCCCAATGCTGACCCGCCTAACACCCAGAAACAGGCGCGCTGGGTGACTGCCAACATTGCAGATAGCTATCCCCTGATTCTGCGAGATTTGGCATCTGGCAATAACCCCGATATTGGGGATTCGCCCCTCTTGATTAGCCGCAGTGGAATGCCCATTCAGTGGAATGCGAACGACGGCTTCCGGGAATACCGCGCAGCTGACGGCTTTTATCGCACGAGCCGGCAACGGGCACTCAACGATGCACCAGACGCAACACGAATCAACACGATTGTGGTAGGAGGTCTCGTTCCGACGCGCTCTAACCAGGGCTACGGGGGGCTGCACAACTTCCCTCGCTTCATCGAGTGGTGGAAAGACAAAGAGCTGTTCTTCTCTGGAGCATTCCTTCAGCTCAACTTCAGCAGCTATGCGACTGCGCCGTTTGACCTGGATGCCTGGGAGCAGGGAGCCACTCCTGCCAGGGGAGCTGGTTGTCCAGATAATGATAGGAGCACAGAAGACATTTGCTACTACGAGGCTCCACTTCGCCGCTGGGGTTATGATCCGGCACTGCAATACGGACCTCCGGCTCCAGTTGCCGAACGATTCCAGCAGCCTGACTCAACTCGCAGCGAGTTCTACTCAGAGCCTCCGGCGGATGATCCCTATATTGCACGTTTGAGCCAATGCGTCGCGCCAAATAGCTGTCGCCCAAGCTAGGCAAGATCGTCCAATGGAATGTCCTTGCTGCTAACCCCTGCGGCAGGGCATTCCCTCAAGCCCATCTGCATTTGCCTGTCCTAGAGTTTGCTTGTCCTGCGTTTGCCTGTTCTGGAGTTTGATGGTTCTGGAGGAGTTCTGCCAAGGAGATGTCTATGTCTGCCCATCCTGCCCACCGTTTAATCTGGTTTCTGCTCTGGCGATCGGGTCGCCAACCGTCGATCGTCTCCCGATCCGGGTCTGAGCAAGGCTTAACCATCATGGAATGCCTGGTAGCAGTCATGCTGATTGTCATTACAATCGCCATGGTTGCCCCGCCACTGGTGTTAGCCACCGCTACACGAGTCCAAAATCGCCGGGCAGAACAAGCCCTCCAGGTCGCTCAGGGTGAGGTCGATCGCATCCGGGCACTGGTTTCAACGGGGCAGCACGCTCCGGCAAGCCTCCCTGCGTCAGTGGCTGGAGCAACGGCAGGAACTCTGGCAAGTGTGGCTGCACCGACTCAGATCGATGCACGGCTACGAAGCCTGAACCCGACCGGAACAGAATGCTCGAATCGGTTTGACCCAAGCTCATCTCCCCCTGCTGTTGCCGTTAACGCGGTGTTGCCCATTGATGTCGATGGCGACTGCGTGCCGGAGTATCTAATGCAAATTTTTCGTACCCCTGGCTTAGTTTCCAGATCAGAAGGAGCAACAGGTCAGCAGTCGCGCCCCTCAGAGTTTGATATTGGCATCCGGGTTTACCCGATTCAGGCAGCTGAAAACTTTTCGCCGCAAGCATCCCGCAATGCGCTCACGTTACCCAACGACCTGAGAACCGAGCCTGCCCAACTTCAGCTCACCAGCGGCACTCTCCGCAAACGTCCCCTCGCCGCTTTCTACACAAAGCTAGTCTGGACCGAAGAAAGAACCTCGCTGTGCAGCTTCTTTTCCCAAGCCGATCGCCAAAGAATTGCGTCCTGTTCTAGCGTATTTCCGGCGGGTTCTCCCTGACGCTCAATGTTTCTGATAACTCCGTGCATCCTTAGAGTACCCAACCCCTATGGCTAGACGCTTCCTTCTATCGCGGCTCAAACGCCTGCTGATTCCTCAGGCAAAGCCAGAGCAAATCAATTCGAGTCGGGCAAAGTCGATGACCCCCCAGGGGAAATTGCTTCCGATCGCAGCAACACCGAGCAACCGAGGATTTACACTGCTGGAACTGCTTGTCGTTGCCGTGATCGGTGGCGGTCTAGTCTCCGGCTTGATGTTTATTGTGGTGCAGCTTATGCAAGCCGATCAGCGCGAGTCAGCCCGCACGGAAACGCAGCGCGAAATGCAGCTTGCAATGGACTACATCAGCAATGAACTTCGAGAAGCCGTCTTCGTTTACACCGGCGAATATATGCCAACCCTGACCCAGCATTTGCCTGCATCCCTCATTGAGTCAGGGAAGGTGCCGATTCTTGCATTCTGGAAATATCAGCCTTTCCCGGATGCCGTTAAAGCTGCCTGTGTTTCTGCCAATCCACCCGCTGGAGTGGGCTGTATGTCAGGTCAGTCCTACGCGTTAGTGGTTTATTCGCTCGAACGAAGACCTGCTTCAGGGACTCCCTGGCGAGGAGGAGCGAGAATTACGCGCTATGCATTAACTCAGTTTGAAGGGAATAGCACAACCATTACAAATGGCTATGTCAACCCTGGCGATGAAGGAAATTTTGCAACTTGGCCTTCCATGGGCGGTGTAAACCTGCAAACTGCTGCAGGAGGTCGCCCTGCCGCTTCCTCAGGCACGATTAACACACTGGTTGATTATGTAGACGGGCAAACTACCTTTAACACAACCGTTCGCTGTCCTGGTGACGACGGAACAGCCGCCAGAAAACCCTACAGCCTCTCTCCGCCAGACTCCATGCTCAGTGTTTCTTCGCCCCCAATGCCTCGTAGTTTCTATGCCTGCGTCATTTCTACCCAGGAAGTAGCCACAGTAACCGGTACCCAAAACTTGCAAACGGTCGGTGAATATCAGGATGTCGTTTTATATCTACGCGGTAGTGCGGTCGGCAGACCTGGAATCTCCACGGCTCTGAGCGCTCGATCGGCTGAACTGCTGCCCACACTGGAAACCAGAGTACTGCTGCGCGGTGTCCTAACCCGTCAACCTTAGGAGTGATCCGTTTATTAGACCCTCGCCCCTAAAAAGAGACCAGCGAGAGCGAGATCAACGAAGAGGGCAAGGATTTGCAAAAGAAGGTCTATCGTCTTGAAGCGATACCACGAGAAACCAGGAGACAGACGATGAAATATGAATTTAGGCAGACTGCACCAGCCGGATTTACGATAGTCGAGCTGCTTGTCGCAGTGCTGATGTCTGGCATTCTCGCCGCAATTGCTGCACCAAGCTGGCAAGGATTCGCCGCTTCCCGACGGGCAGACACGGCGCAAAATGAAATCCTGCAAACACTGCGGCAGGCACAGGCAGATGCAATCCGCACGCGCCGATCGCAAACGGTGACCTTTAACCCGACGGCAACGCCTCCAACTGTCCAGGTTGGTAGCCGATCGCCAGTACGATTGGGCGAAGAAACAACCCAGGCTCAGCTTCGACCTGGAATCCTCTCACTCGCAGTGAGCAATAGCAGCACTACCCCCAATAACGTTGTCGAATTTGATTCGCGTGGAACGGTGACAAAAGGCGTAAATATGATTATTACCGCGACTTCGGCTGGAAACAGCAACCGAAAACGCTGTGTAATTGTTGCAACACTTCTGGGGACACTGCGAACGGCTCAAAATACTGACTGCAACTCGATCTAGTTTTCTTCACCTGGGTTTTTCCAAACTCTATTTCTTGAGTAACCAGCAGTCCTAGCCCAACCGTAAGGAAAGGATCGTTACGGATTTAGAACGGATTCAGAGTTGAGATACGATCCTCCTATTTTGGTCATCTAAGAAGAGATTTTGACTCAAAGCTGTATTAATAACTGTATCAATGCAGTATCGATGCAGCAATGTAGCATCAATGCGGCGATCGTCATACTTCCTGCAAATTCCCAATTCGCTCCAACCGCTTAGGCATCAGCTATTAATCATCCTTTTAACGTGCTGCTGACCTGTGGCAAGATGGCATCAGTCTAAATTTCGATGCTGTGTCTGTTAAGAACTCGTGCACATAACCCGATCGCTTCTAAAAGTTTTTGAGAGTCGTAAAATTGCCGCGCTGCTACTGCTAGGATTTGCCTCTGGGCTGCCGCTGTTTTTGACCAGTCGAACCCTGCAAGCCTGGATGACGATGGAACAGGTGGACTTGAAGGCGATCGGCTTATTTAGCTTGGTGGCACTGCCCTATTCGCTCAAGTTTCTCTGGTCACCGCTGCTCGATCGCTATGTGCCGCCGTTTCTGGGACGCAGACGAGGCTGGCTGCTGGTCTCCCAAGTTTTGCTGACGCTGGCGATCGGCTTGATGGCACTGCAAAACCCCCGACAGACCCTCCAGTTGCTTGCCCTGAATGCGCTGCTGATTGCCTTTTTGAGCGCGACGCAGGATATCGCGGTTGATGCCTACCGAGTCGATGTGCTGGAAGAACGGGAAACCGGAGCCGGAGCCGCCGTTGCCGTATTGGGGTATCGCATCGCGCTGCTGCTCACCGGATCGCTAGCGTTGATCCTGGCAGATCGGATTTCCTGGCAGCTAGTGTATCTGTGCCTTGCCGGACTGATGGCGATTTGTATTGGTTTTACGCTGTTTGCGCCTGAACCTGATTCATCCCTGGGCGAAAATCGTCCGCCTGCCACGCTTGCCGATGCCGTGATTCTGCCCTTTCAGGAATTCTTCCGGCGCTCGGGCCTGGGAATGGGACTGACCATTCTGCTCTTCATCGTGCTATATCGCTTTGGCGATGGATTAGTGGGCAACATGGCAACGCCGTTTTTGTTGCAAACCGGATTTAGCCAGACGGATATCGGCGCGATTCAAGGCGGAATGGGGCTGTTGGCAACGATCGTGGGTGCGCTGGCAGGGGGCGCCATCTTGGGGCAAATCGGCATTTATCGATCGCTCTGGGTCTTCGGCATTTTTCAGGCAGTCAGCAACCTCGCCTATTTCGCCCTGGCGCAGTTGGGGCAGAACTATCCGGCAATGGTGCTGGCAATTAACATCGAGAATTTTTGCGGCGGGCTGGGAACGGCTGGCTTTGTTGCCTTTTTAATTAGCTTGTGCAATCACCGCTTTTCGGCAACTCAGTACGCGCTGCTGTCGAGTCTGGTGGCAGTTAGTCGGGATATTTTGGTCGCGCCTGCCGGAAGCGTGGCACAAGCAACAGGCTGGTCTACTTTCTTTTTGCTCACCCTGCTAGCGGCTCTGCCCGGACTGCTGCTGCTGCCAATTTGCGCTCCCTGGAATCAAAAGCCCGCATTGGCGAACCCTCCAGAGTCTTATAATTCTGAACTGGAGACAGACGAAGAAGATCGATCGCAGTTGTAGGATAGAAATATCAAGCTTTTTGCGGCTCAATCCTTATCGCTGCTGTTCCCAAGCATGGCTATTTTTCGTCAGTATATTGCCCCGCTCATTGTTGTTCTAATTTTCTTTGTAGCTCTGATTGCCGTCAGTGCTCGTATCTTTTTACCGTCTGACCTGGCGGCTCCTGCCCCCATCGAAGAAGTCCGCCCGGAAGGAGCTTCACCCACAAAAACCGCTGCCGCAGCGATCGTTTCTCCTGCCCTTTCTTCCACAACGGATGTTGGCGTTGCCGATCTGCCGCCCACTCTGGAAACGCTCGTTCGCGGTTTTCCGTCTGTGGATGGCGCGATGTAGTAAGATTCGGAGCAAAGTTTGGGTCATGAGTAGCCGTTTTGCTTGCGAGGTCAGCGGGTGAACCTGCCATCCGGCTATCGGTTGCGTTCTGGCTCAGGACTCGATCGCGCCCTGCTGGTCAAATTTATGCAGCGCACTTATCAGGAACTCTTTCCTGGGAACGGATTCGCGCACCTCTCGCATACCGTCGAGCAATATCTTTCTGCAGAAACGCCGCTATTCTGGGTCGAACATACCGCATCGTCCTTTTCCTCACCTTCCTCACCTTCCATCGCCTGTCTCTGGATGGGAACCGCGATCGATCAAATTGAGGGTGATCGATATCCCTATATTTTTCTGCTGTACGTTCATCCCGATTATCGACACCTGGGAATTGGAACTGCCCTGATGCAAAAAGCAGAAGATTGGGCGCGTGAAAGAGGCGATCGCCAGGTTGGTCTACAGGTGTTTGTGCAAAATCAGGCTGCGCTGCGACTCTACGAGAAATTGGGCTATCAGCCGCAGTCGGTGTTTATGGTGAAGCAATTTTCAGAATAAGACTCAAATATAAGACGTAGGCATCAGACATAGACATAAGACTGAAACCAGAATAGAACTCAATTATTTATCGCCAAACGGTCTCACATACGCACCCTGCCCTGCATTCCCCCCCTACCTTCTCATTCCCCACCCCCTCATGCCCCTCACACAACTTCCGCTTCATGGCTCAGAACCCCTTTGTTCGCGTCTGATCTTCGGCGTTTGGCGCATGGCGGAATGGCAGATGACTACGGCTCAGATTCGGGAACTGATCGATCGCCTTATAGAATGGGGCATCACGAGCTTTGATCATGCTGATATCTACGGCGACTACACCTGCGAAGGTCTGTTTGGGGCAGCTCTGGCAGAAGATCCAGCGTTAAGAGAGCAAATCCAAATCATTGATAAATGCGGAATTCGGCTTGTGTCCGATCGCCGTCCCCAGCATCAGATGCACGATTACGATACGAGTGCTACCCATATCCATGCTTCTGTAGACAACTCCCTGAAGCAGCTCCACACAGATTATCTGGACGTTTTGCTAATCCATCGTCCTGACCCGCTGATGGATGCGGATGAAGTTGCCCAGGCATTTATCGATCTAAAGCAAGCTGGGAAAGTGCGTTATTTTGGTGTGTCGAATTTCACGCCCAATCAGTTTAATCTGCTGGCTTCGCGGTTGCCGTTTCCCCTGGTTACGAATCAAATCGAAATTTCGGTGCTCCATCTAGAACCCTTCATGAACGGAACGCTGGATCAGTGTCAGCAGTTGCGGATCGCACCAATGGCCTGGTCGCCGCTGGCAGGAGGTCGTTTGTTTCAACCTAAAGACGATCGCACTCAGCGAATTCAAACGGCACTGCAACATATTGGCGAACAGTTCGGCGGAGCCACGATCGATCAGGTCGCCTTTGCCTGGCTGTTAACCCACCCCGCCCGGATCATTCCAATTCTGGGAACCGGTAAGCTCGATCGTATTCAGGCAGCAGTCGCGGCTGAACAATTACGGCTAACGCGAGAGCAGTGGTTTACCATCTGGACTGCTTCAACTGGAGCCGAAGTCCCATAACTACACCAAAATAAGACATAAAAATAAAAAGCGTGGCAGGGTTACCCACCACACTTAATAGAGTTACTCAGAACTACTGAGAATTATTCAAAAATCCAAATCCCGATCGACCTAAAAATACGATCGCGATTTCAGATTGATGCAGACTACACCGCAGCGAAGAAATTCTTCGACTTCACGGGGTCAGGAATCATCGTGGCTTCACCCGGCTTCCAGTTGGCAGGGCAAACTTCGTCGGGGTGAGACTGAACGTGCTGAATCGCTTGCAGTGTGCGGAGGGTTTCGTCCACACTGCGACCAAATGCCAGGTTGTTGATCGTGGCGTGCTGGACCACACCATCTTGGTCGATGATGAATAGACCACGCAGTGCCACACCTGCTTCCGGGTCAAGCACGTTGTAAGCTGCGCTGATTTGCTTTTTGATGTCAGCGACGAGCGGATAGTTCAGATCACCCACACCACCAGCCTTACGATCGGTCTGCGTCCATGCGAGGTGAGAGAATTCGCTGTCTACCGATACACCCAGAACTTCGGTGTTGATGCTCTTGAACTCATCATACCGATCGCTGAACGCCGTAATTTCGGTTGGGCAAACAAACGTGAAGTCGAGCGGGTAGAAGAACAGCACGACGTATTTGCCGCGATAGTCAGATAATTTGATTGTCTTGAATTCCTGATCGTACACAGCCGTTGCCGTGAACTCAGGGGCAGGCTGACCAACTCGGAGGCATCCTTCCATGCTGTAGGTCAAGGTCATGAATTACTCTCCTTAAATGCGTCTTAATGCGTCTCAGTGCGTCTAACGAACATGAACCCGATGAACTCTTCACCGAACCGTGTCCTAAAATTTGTTCAGGTCACTCGGTGCAGAGCGATTTCAGGATAATTCAGGTGACTTAGGGTTAGGTGGACTTGGGCCACAATTCAAATGACGGGAAAGACAGAGAATCTTTGATCAAAACTTTTACAAAAAGCTTCAGAGATTCAAGCCTGCGCTCGAGCGTCATTACAATCTGTTACGACTATATCATACTCATAACGATTTTGAGTATCCCGCCCCAAAGCAGTTTCCCTTATGCACTCCTCATCTCCTTATCCATTCCTAGACCTACTCACTCCCTGCCTCACCTTTAAACTTCTCCACGTAGGATAGAAATACCCACTATCCTAAGGAGACCGGATTGGATCGAATCGATGAGCGAGATACCCGCGAGTGGCTGCTCACCAACGGCATCGGTAGCTTTGCTTGCGGAACAGTCTGCGATGCCCATACCCGCACTTATCATGGCTGGCTAATGGCGGCTCTGGAGCCTCCCGGTCGGCGAACGCTACTGCTGTCGCGGATTGATGCAGCGATCGAAATTGGCGGACAGCGATTGCAGCTCGGCGTGAATTTCTGGATTAGCGGCGCGATTTCTCCGCAGGGCGATCGGCTACTGCGATCGTTCACGGTTGATCCGGTTCCCGCCTGGATTTGGGGACAGGAGCACTGGCAGCTTCAGCGTCGCCTGGTGATGCCCTACGGAGTGCTGTCTCCCCAAAACGATGAGCCGCCTAGACTCAAAACCCGAACGCTGATTCACTATCGCTATGAGGGCAATCAGCCTGCCCTGCTTTCCCTGCGTCCCTTGATTGCCGATCGGGGGCTGCACTATCAGCAGCAACAGCAGCCTGAGCTGGAGTTTGCTCAACTTGTCGAGTCGAGTCGGCTCTTGCTGCAAGCCAAAACGCCGACCCGAACCGGAATTTCCTGGCAGCTTTCCTGGACAACGGGCACTTATCAGGCTGACGGAATGTGGTACTGGGGCTATCGCTATCCAGAAGAAACGAAACGAGGACTTGCCGATCAGGAAGATCTCTACAGTCCTGGAGTGCTGACGGTTCCGCTTCAATCTGGAGCATCCGTGACGATCGAGGCAAGAGTGCGAGACTTCGATCGCTATCAGGGACGAGCAACGCTAGATGAAACCACGTTTGATCAAACCATTGCCGCCGAGAAGGAGCGATTAAAGACCGTATTTGCACTATCCAAGAATCGATTGCACAATCAATCGCAGCATCAATCGCACAATCAAAAGCGAACCGTGCCGCCACAGCTCCTTCAGGCGAGCGATCGCTTCATCGTATATCAAGCAGTCAAAAATCGTCCTACCCTGATCGCGGGCTACCCCTGGTTTAACGAATGGGGGCGCGATACGCTGATTGCCCTGCCAGGAATTGCACTTACGACTCAACGCTATGAATTAGCAAAGGATTTGCTGCGGACTTGCAGCGACTACTGCGATCGAGGTTTGATTCCCAATCGGTTTGCTGACGAGGATGCACTGTCCTACACCAATATGGATGTGGGGCTGTGGTGGATTGAAGCCTTGGGGCAATATCTGGAAGCAACGCAGGATTGGGCATTTCTAATAGAGCAGTACCCTACGGTCGGCAAGATTTATAAGGGACTGACGGTAGGAACGCTGCACAACATTCGCATCGATGCCTCAGACAATCTGGTGACGTGGGATGCGCCCAATATTGCCCTGACCTGGATGGATGCTTTGGTTGCCGATCAGCCTGTGACGCCAAGACGGGGTAAGCCGATCGAAGTGAATGCTCTGTGGTATTCCGCGCTGTGCTGGGCATCAAAATGGGCAGAGCAGCTTCAGAAGTTCGATTCGGCGTCTGATCTGGATCAGGGAACGCTGGCAAACCAGGCACGCCGCTACAGCCAACAGGCAGAGCAAGTGAAAGCATCGCTGCAAAAGTTCTGGAATCCGGCGCAGAATTATCTATTTGATGGCATCTCGCCGGACGACTATCCCGATTCCAGTATCCGCCCGAATGCAGTGATCGCCCTTTCCCTCAGCCATTGCGCTTTTCATGCAGCGATCGGGCAAGCCGTGATGCAAACCGCCTGCGACCGGCTTTTGACCCCCTACGGCTTACGATCGCTCGACCCCGCAGACCCCCGCTATGAAGGCAAATACGAAGGTGGCATCTGGCAGCGCGATCGGGCATACCATCAGGGAACGGTCTGGAGCTGGCTCATTGGGGCGTTTGTGCGCGGCTGGCAGCGATTTTATCCGGGTCAAGCTGTTCCGTTTGATCCAGAACCGTTATGGCAACATTTTCAGCAGCAGGCAGGCTTGGGGTTTATTTCTGAAGTGTTTGACGGCGACCCGCCGCATTTGCCACGTGGGGCGATCGCTCAAGCCTGGTCGGTGGCGGAGTTGTTGAGGCATTGGGAGGAGATTGCCAGCCGCAGCGATCGATAAGCCTCGGCTAAGTCCTGAAGCTGATAGTGGGCGTTTAAGCCACTTGGATTCGGCAAAATCCAGACCATCGCCCCGTGCCAGTGTTCAGGCTGCTGCCCCATTTTTGCCTTGGGCTGCTGAAAGGCTAAGCGATAGGCACTCACACCCAACACCGCTAGACAGCGCGGACGGTAGGTGTGCAGCTTTTCGGCTAGAGCCTGCTGCGCTGCGACAAATTCTGCGGCTGCGACTTCATCTGCCCGTGCCGTTGCACGATCGACCAAGTTGGTAATGCCGTAGCCCAGTTTCAGCAAATCCCGATCTTCATCTGGGGAAAAGAGGCGATCGGTAAAACCTGCCTGATGCAGCGTTTTCCAGAAGCGATTGCCAGGACGCGCAAAGTGATGCCCCACCACAGCACTGTAAAGGCTGGGATTGATGCCGCAAAACAGAACGCTCAAATGATGGTCAATAATATCGGATACGGTGGAATTGTAGGCAGCCTGGATATCGGCTTTGGTGGGCTTAACTTTGGTGGGCTTAATTGGGCGCTGCATTGTCATGCTGTAATTGCCATGCGGTAGATGATGAAGATTTCGCTGCAAGATTAAACTGCGGATTACGATCGATTGATGCTAATTGCTACGCTGCTCAGGAGCGCATTCTGTAGGATCGGTTGACTCTGTAGGATCGTTTGATACAGCGTAACGCATTAACCCTGAGCCTCCCAATCGATGAGCTACGCGTACTCCCTAATACACCTTATGGAGAAGACAAATTAATGAATTTGCGCTCCCCAGGAGCAGGACACGATTTAACCAGAAACAAGGGAAATGTTATTCATCAATTCGTAAACACTAATTTATAAACACGAGTGGGAAATGACGAATGACAAACTAAAAACTTGCTCGATCGTAGTGTAAAAATCAGTGCAGCGACAGTTTCACAGAACTCTCATTATGGCGCATCCCAATCAGCCGATTCCGCCCGAACCCTTACCGCCGGAAGAAAAGGTTTTGCAACTCAAAGGTCGAATTAGTGCAGAAGAGTCGATCGCGCAAGCCAAAAAAATGGTTCTGCGTTTGCTAATTGGCGGGTTGGTGCTGGGAGTTATTACATCGATCGCAATTATCAAACTAATTGATCTGCTGGATAAAACCTTTGATACTGATCTGGCTCCGTCTCGTTCACCGAGTTATCACCAAAATCGTTAGCCTGCAATCACTTCATAATCAATTTGAAATCACAAATCTTGTCCGTTGCTTAACGATCGTGAAGTGGGAACTACAGGGTCGCTTTCCGTCGCAGGAAAAAGCGAACGCCCAAAATGCAGAGTGCAATGGCTCCCACACTCATCAAAAAGAGGGTAGTGGTTGAGCTGAAGTAAGTGTTGATTAGCTCGTATCGGTCGCCCAGCACATACCCGGTGTAGGTCAACAGCGATAGCCAGCTTACCGCGCCGCAGCTCGTATACAGCAGAAACTTTAGCGTAGACATTCCGCTAATCCCAGCAGGGACTGCCATGATATTGCGAAGTCCGGGCAGCAGCAGGGAAATGAGCAACGCCTGCCCCCCGTAGCGACGGAACCAGCGATTTGCTTTTTGCAGCTTTGCCGGAGAAACCGTGAGCCATTTCGGCTGTCGATCGATCAGCTTTCGCCAGCCTTGCTTTCCCAAAATGCGACCGCCAATGTACCAGGGGAAAATGCTTAGCAAAAAGCCCACGACCCCGGACAAGACAACATAAACAAAATGCAGTTTTCCCTGCGCTGCCATAAAGCCTGCAAGCGGCATAAACACTTCAGGTGGAACGGGGGAAACCACCATTAAAATCACAATTCCGAAATAGCCAGTTTGCATAGCTGATGTTTAAGTTTTCCTGTCCTTGACGTAATCGGGGGCTGAGAGTTTCAAGCTGAGTTTTAGTATTATTTGATGCAATTTCAATCGCTTCGCAGTTCCCCAAAGCGTAATCGCATAATTCTGAACACGGATACTAAGATGAGCTAAAAGCTGTTCGCTCAAAACCGCTCTCCGTTCAGGCGATCGCCCGTTGATACTGCGTTGCAGCTTTAAGTTTAAGCTGTATTGCTGCATACCGATTCGACGATCGGTCACTTTGGGTAGCGTAACAAGCAGAACCTCGAGCAGCGGCTACCCGACGACTAGTGTTTTTTCTAGAATTTGCCGTTTCTCAGGACAGACTGAGGCAAGATCCAAACCAGCCTTCGGATAGGGTTCGTTATTATAAAAGAAGAGTGGAGCAAATCAAAAAATTGGAGGGGTTTCAGTGAGTTAATCAAATCACGCACTGAATGAATTGTGAATGAAGCGATTCGCATTTTCAATCAAGTTTTCAAACCATTGGTATCTTTGCTTCTTCACCCAAAACTATCTTTTGACCCTTCACCCTCTCATTAATTAGTTTGTGCAAACCACCCCTTCAAAACTGCTAAAAAAAGCCGTCCGTAAGCGGCGTAGAGGTACTGCGCTCGTTGATACGCCTCAGGGTGTGCTGCTCGTGGCGGGCAAGAGCGGACGATTTTTATTACCTGGAGGAGCTGCCGAAAAAGGAGAATCGCGCAAGGCGGCAACGATTCGGGAACTGCAAGAAGAAACAACCCTCAAAACAATTTCAATGCAGTATCTCTTTAGCTACACCGGACACATTCGCTGGCGTAAGTCGGGCTGGGTGCGCGATGAGCACAAAGTATTTCTCGTTGAAGCGCAGGGAACGCCGCAGCCAACCCACGAGATTCGCGAACTGCGGTTTTATCAGCTTGGCGACCAAGTGCGAATGTCAGAAGCAACCCGCGCCATTATCGATCGCTACCTGATACTGAAGCAGTTAAAAGAGAAGTCGCCTGACTCCTAAGAGTGGCTCCTGATACTGATTTCTGCTGCTGACGGTTGATGCAGTTATCTCGATCGGCTTACGCCTGATCCTGAGTATCTGGGCTACACTATGAAGTAATTGTAAAGTTTTATAAAGCAAACAATGGATATCCTCTCGATCGGCTCTAGCGGTTTGACAATCAAGCCTCTGGGAATCGGCACCTGGCAATGGGGCGACAACCTGTTTTGGACTTATGGCAAAGATTACGATGCAAGTTCAGTCGAGCAGGCATTCAAGACCGCTCTAGAGTCAGGCGTTAATTTTTTTGATACCGCAGAAATCTACGGATTGGGCAAGTCAGAAACGCTGCTGGGACAGTTTATGCAGCAAACCAATCAGCCTGTCTACATTGCAACGAAGTACTTCCCGCTGCCCTGGCGGTTTGGAAAAAGTGCTGTTGCTGATGCGCTGACTGCAAGTTTGAAGCGGCTCCAGCGTGACACCGTAGAGCTGTATCAAGTTCACCAGCCCTTTGACTTTTTCATGGGACAGCCCACCTTGATGGAGGCACTGGCTGACGAAGTAAAACGCGGCAGAATTAAGGCGATCGGCGTGAGCAACTATTCGGCGGATCAGATGCGACAGGCGCACGAGCTACTGGCAAAGCGCGGTGTTCCTTTGGCGGTGAATCAAATGCAGTATTCGCTGCTGGCGCGTCAGATCGAGCACAATGGCGTTATGGCAGCAGCAAAAGAGCTGGGCATCATGATTCTGGCTTACAGCCCATTAGCGCAGGGTTTGCTTACCGGAAAATACACTCCTGAAAATTATCAAGACCCGACGGGCGCGCGCAAGCTAGACCCTCGCTTCAGCAGAGGTGGCGTGGAAAAATTGGCTCCGGTGATAATGTTGCTAAAGCAAATCGGCGAAAAATACGATCGCACTCCCGCCCAAGTTTCGCTGAACTGGCTGATTGCTCAGGGTAACGTTGTCCCAATTCCAGGTGCAAAGAATGGGAGCCAGGCCCAACAGAATGCAGGCGCACTGGGCTGGAGCCTCACGCAAGAAGAAATTGATCGCATCGATCAGGCAACTCGCCCGCACCAGCAGCGATTTCTTTAGGCTTCGTTCGTAGGTCGCGGCAAGGATTCTGTGTATGACCTTTACACGCTCAAAGCCCTCCAAAATTGGGAGATTTAGGGGGCTGCCCAGCCATGTTCAACTCAACCATTTATCCTTCGATTGAGCAACGCCCCGCTAATTTCCTACTGCTTTTCTAGCTCGTGCGGAATGCCCAGGATCGGGCAGGGAAACGCTGGGGTGAGCAACTGCTGGATCAGGGAATGTTCTCCGGTCGTACAGCCTACCATCAGCACATCTGCCTTTACAGCCTCCACTACCTGACGCAGCTCGATCGCCACTGCCCCAAAGCGCAAATGTGCCTCTAGAGAACCACGCCATTCATCAGCTAGACAGCGAGCCTGCCACAGGATGCGATCGGCAGTCTCAAGGGAATCGGTTAGCGATCGGGCTGACTGGGTTTGAATCGTTCTGGGTTGATAGACGGCTGCTGCCTGCGATTGGGGTTTGGATTGAACTGCCGTTGCAGTTTGCTTCTGAATCGAGGGGAGACCGCCAACCTGCGCTTTTTGAAGAGACTGCGATCGGAGTCCGTTCAGATCAGGAGCGGCAGCGCAAGTTAACTGGAGCGAGTTGCAGCTATCCAGCACATAGACGACGTGAACGGTAACAGATTTGTTGGTCGCGAGTTTCGTTTGATGAGCAATCCAGAAGGCAAAATCGAGAGCAGTTTGGCTATTCGGAGAACCATTGTAGCTGATGACAATATTGGTCGTTTCGTCGATCGATTCCGAAGTTGCCTCAGTAGCGTCAATTGCTCCCTTGGCGGAACTGCTTGACATCTCAGCAAAAGAATTCTGCGTCGGCGCGACACCCGGATACAAAAGCATTTGCTCACTGAGGTTGTCTTGTCCAAGCGCGCTTTGCAGGCGCAGCAGCATCGGTTGAATTCTCATAGTCGGTGTTGGAGGAGCAAGTGAGGAAATGGAAGCTAAAAGCGGCAGACGGGTCAGCGTGAAATTTAAGCGATCGCTTTACAGTTTCCTAAGGGAAACAAGCTTTGGGATCAATGAAAAACAGACAGGAATCAACAGAAACATTAGAGGGATCAATTGCAGTGTAAAGCTTCCTATTTGCCCTACACAGTCCTCTTTAGGAATAGAACGGGCTTAATTTAACAAAGATTAAAGTTGGTCATCGTGTCCGAAATGACGATCGAGGAAGTTGAGCGCGTGGTTCCGCAGTTCGTAGTATTCAGGCAGTTCTCGCAGCTCCTTCGGCTGGCGCGGATGGGCAAAGGGAACTTCCAAAATTTCGCCAATTTGGGCAGCAGGTCCATTCGTCATTAAGATAATTCGATCGGACATATACAACGCCTCATCCACATCGTGAGTAATCATCATGACCGCCTGACGGTGGTTTTCCCAGATATCCAGGACTTGCCGCTGGAGCTTGCCCCGTGTCAGCGCATCGAGCGCGCCAAAGGGTTCATCCATCAGCAGCACCTTGGGACGAATCGCTAAAGCGCGAGCAATCCCCACTCGCTGTTTCATGCCGCCCGAAAGCTCATCAGGATATTTTTCTGCCGCAGGGGTCAGATTCACCATTGCCAGATGTTCGTTGACAATTTCCCGCTTTTCTGCTGAAGAGAGGTTCCTCAACACTTCATCCACTGCCAGCCGAACGTTTTCTCGCACCGTGAGCCAGGGCAGCAGCGAGTATTGCTGAAATACCATCATGCGCTCCGCTCCGGGTTTACGCACTTCGCGCCCTTCGAGCCAAACAGAACCAGACGTTGCCTGTTCTAGACCTGCCACAATCTTCAGCAGGGTCGATTTGCCGCAGCCCGAATGCCCGATGACTGAGATGTATTCATCTGCGCCGATCGTCAGATTGATGCCATCCAGAATCACGGTCTGGCCACCTCCGGCGGCAGGATAAGCTTTGGTTACATTCTCAATCCTAAGAAACTCGGCTGGGTCACGCAGGCGATCGGTGGCGGGGAAGGTAAGCGGTTTGATCATGAGGTTCTCCGGGTGTGAGGGGGTGAGTAAGGGGTGAGGGGTCAGCTAGGATAAATAGAAGGGTTTGGGGCGATCGGCTCGAATTTCAAAGCTTTTCAAGTAGCCGACCGGGTCGCTGGGATCGAATCCTTTCTGGTCGATAAAGACAGTAGCGGGTTCTACTTTGTAGTCTTCGCTGGGGCAGTTAATGCCCATTTCGGCAGCGATGTCGCGGTAGAGGTCCGATCGCCAGGCTTTTTTCGTCAGCTCGTCTGCGTTTGCCGGAATTTCGGGAATCTGTCCCCAGCGGGCGGCTTGCGTCATCAGCCAGAGACTTTGCGATCGCCACAAGAAGGTGGAATGGGCGTTGGCGGGTTCGGCGAGGTCGGTTGGGAAGTCGTAAAAAATGGTGGTATCGGCGGCAGCGATCGTCCGGTCTTTGCTATCAAAACCGCCATAGTTATATTCGCCAATAATGCCTGGACCCGTAAACTTGGTTGCACATTCGGGCAGTGAAGGCAGATTGTCCGGCGTGATCAGGGGCGGGGTTTTGCAGGTTTTCGGTCTGGCTCCGGTGAACGATCGCCCGGTGATAATCTTTGCAACTTCGGCGCGATTCTCCGGCTTGCTGCAATACTGACAGGCTTCGATCATGGCTTTCACCAGCGATCGATACGTCTTGGGATTTTCATTAATAAAAGGCTCCATCACTGCTAGCAGGCGATCAGGATGTCCGCGCCAGACTTCCTTTCCTTGAGCAAAGGTGAAGCCAATTCCTTCATTCCCCCGAATTGCGCGAGTGTTCCAGGGTTCTGCCACCATGTATGCCTGCATTGCACCAATTCGCATATTCGTTACCATTTGGGGCGGCGGCACAATAATCACGCGAAATTCGCTCAACGGATCAACGCCTGCGGCAGCCGAGACATAGCGAATGAAATATTCATAAATCGCCGAACTGAGAACCACTGCCCAAATTCGCTGATCCGAGGGCAGACCTTCAAAATAGCGACGGAAATCCCGCCCGAATGCCTCCAAATCACCCTTGTACTCATGCCAGGGGCGAATCCCCGATTCCCACATGGCACGATTCATGGTCATTGCATTGCCATGGCGGTGGATGGTCATTGCGGCACACATCGGGGCATGGCGCGCACCTTCTGCGCCAATTCGGGCATTGGTCACGGCTCCTGAAACCACGGGTGACGCATCCAGCCGACCAAAAATTACGCCATCTCGTGAGGTTGCCCAGCTTGCTTCGCGGCTAAGCTTCACGTTCAAGCCATATTTGCGAAAGAAGCCTTTTTCCCAGGCAATCGCAAAGGGAGCGCAGTCATTGACAGGTACATAGCCAATCGTTAAATTCGGTTTTTCCAGCGTTTGGGGATCGATGATCGGTTCTACTTCAGCCGCCATTTGCGGCAGTCCTTGCGGCGCCCTATTCGCACTTACCGCACAGGAAGCCAGCGTCGTTGCAGCGACCGAAGCTCCGAATCCTTTTAAGAAGTCACGTCGATTGAGACGATCGTGGTTCATATTGGTTTGGGGAGTGGGGAGTGGATAAAGGATGGAAAGTCGGAGGGATGAGAGAATGGGGAGGTGAGGAGCGGGTTTTGCGGTTCGTTCTATAAATGGGGAGCGTCTTGCTGCTCAACCTGATTCAACAGACAGTAGAGAGACTGTGGAAATGATTGACGCAAAGCTGATGAAGTAGATTAGGAAGCTCTGACGCAAGGGCGATCGAGAGATTTTATCCCCTGCTCACTTACCCCTCACCCCCGGATTCCCCCACTTGATTAGGCTGCCGACTGCGATCGAAAACGACGACGAGTGACAAACTGCTGAATTTTGACCACGATAAAGTCCAGAATCAGCCCGGTTAGCCCAATTACAACCACCGCCAGGAAGACCGAGCTAAGGTTCAAGCGGCTCCACTCATCCCAGACAAAGAAGCCAATGCCTACACCTCCGGTCAGCATCTCGACTGCGACGATCACCAGCCATGCAATGCCCAGGCTAATGCGCAGCCCGGTGAAGATATAGGGCAGACTGGCAGGCAGAATAATTTTGATAACTCGTCTCCACTGAGGCATTTCCAGGACTCTCGCCACATCCAGATAATCTTTGGAGACGCTGGATACGCCAAGTGCAGTGTTAATAATCGTTGACCAGAGCGACGTAATGAAGATGACGAAAATCGCAGAAGGGTCTGCCAGGTTAAAAATTGCCAAGGCGATCGGCAGCCAGGCCAGAGGCGAAACGGGCTTCAGGATTTGAATAATCGGATTGAGTGCCAGCATTGCCTGACGCGACATCCCAATCAGAAATCCGGCGGGAATTGCAACCAGTGCGCCTAGGCTAAAGCCAATCAAAACGCGCCGCAAACTTGCCATCAACAGCCAACCAATTCCCAAATCGCCAGGACCACGACGATAAAACGGATGCAGCAAATAGTCCATGTTTGCCTGAAGTGCCTCTGGCGGGGTGGGCATCAGGTCGCTGTTAAACAGGGCAATTATCCACCACAGCAAAATCAGACCTGCAAATCCCAACGCAGGCAGCAGCACAGTTTCTTGCAGCACGACTGGCTGCACACGCCTCCAGGCTGCTTGTCCGGCAACGGCGATCGAACCCACAAATTGTACAACCATCCTGAACTCCTCAGGGTTGAAGGTGGACAGAACAACGGAACCACTGTCCAACAGTCAAGGATACTGACGAGCTTTAGCACGGTTGCCCAAAGACGGTTATCCAAAGACAAATTGCCAAAAGCTTCAGTCTCCCCTCAATGCCGACGGAGTTAGCTGACGGGCTAGGACTGAGAGGTGTCCTTCTTGCGATACGCCCCAATATTGGTTCCTCCGCTTCAGTCTTCTTTGGTTAGGGTGAGACTGAATTAAGCTGACTGTTCGAGATTAATTTGAAGTGCATCCATACTAACATCGCCCATTGCGTCCGTCAATCTCTCTACTGCTAAAGCAATCGAATTGCTTTCACCATTGTGTTTGCTTATTCAGCCGAAGGTAGGCGATCGATTTTGCGAATTTTTGATTACAAACGTTGCGTTTCTAAGTCGAACGCAGAAATAAACGCTGTAAATGATTTCAATAAAGTTGGTTGAAGAACGGTGAGTGCAGGTGAGTGCAGTAAATATGAATGTCAAGGCAGGTTTAGCAGGAGTAATATCAGCTTTAGCTTTAGGATTTGATGCAGAAATTATGATTTGATGCAGAAAATTGATGCATTGAAGATAGATAAAAATTGGTTTATTAAACCATTGGTGTACCAATACAAAAATGGTGTACCAATACAAAAATACAAAAAAGCAAGAGGCGATCGACCTCCTGCTTATTGCGCTATCTGTTTAACTCAAATCTAATTTGTCTAATTTGCGTGTCGCTTACTCCAGAGGCGGCTCAAAACCGCTTAAGCTCTTAGCTGTTGGCTTCGGTAGCCTGTGCCTCATTCGATCCGGTGACGGCTGCTGTCGCGGGTTCGGTCGTCGGCTCGATCGTAGGCTGAGCCAAGTCTGTCAGATTCAGCTTCACCACTTTGTTGCGAACTTCGACGACTTTGGGCAGCGTCAGGGTCAAGATGCCATCTTTGTATTCGGCTTGAACCTGATCGTTCTGCACAGTAACCGGAAGCGGCACAATGCGGCGGAATTTACCGTAGCGAAACTCGGACTTCATAATGCCGTTGGTTTCGCCCTGCTGCTCACTGCGATACTCACCGGAGAGAGCAACTGCTTCACGGCTCACTTCAACGTTGATATCTTTCACATCCATGCCGGGAAGTTGAGCTTTCAGCGTAAATGTTTCACCGCTATCATGTAGTTCGATCGCCGGAGCCCAGCTGTATTCGCTCGGTACTGCAATCTCATCAAACACTCGATCCATTTGACGGCGGAGCGTTTCCATTTCGCGCCAAGGATTCCAATATCTCACTAACATCGCTCTATCTTGTGTGGGGTAATTGAAACGTTTAATCCTCATGTTTTGATTATGTCTTGCACCTCAACCCGGAGACAGTGAGGAGAACTGTACAGGAATGGTGAAGTTTCCCGAAAAAAGACGATCGAGTGAATAAGTAAGCGCATTGTACGCAAACAATTTTTGAAGCTTAAGTCGAGTTGAGAGGTAACAAAGCGGTTTGCTAGCTTGAAGGTATGGCAAAGTACTTCAAATTTCAGTCGTTACTTAAGTAAGTTACTTGAGTAAACGGACAAAGCCTGAGCCTACCAACTGCTGTGCCAACACTTGTAATCCGATTTCTTTTGGAGATTTATTCAGGCGAGTAGGATAAGAACGGCTCCCTCTTTGCTGATGCTCGAATTCAGTCTGCTGAGTCAAGCCCCTAGGCGGTAGAAGGAAAAAGTTCTTGGTGACAGAACGAGAATTGCTCAGGAGTTGAATTGAACACTGCACGATCGCAGAAAATCTGGTAGGGTTTTAGTTTCCGGAATTCAAGAAACCCCTACTATCAAGCTTCAGAAATGAGCGTAGCGACATTATATGGGCGGGATCTGCTAAGCATGGCGGATTTAAGTGTGGCAGAACTGCGGGATTTGCTGGATCTGGCGATCGACTTGAAAGCAAAGAAGCTCAACCCGCGCTGCGAAAAGATTCTGGGTCTGCTGTTTACCAAAGCTTCGACACGCACCAGAGTTAGCTTCTCGGCGGCAATGTATCAAATCGGCGGGCAAGTACTGGATCTCAACGTCAACGTCACCCAGGTGAGCCGGGGAGAACCCGTGGAAGATACAGCGCGAGTGCTCGATCGCTATCTGGATGTGCTGGCGATTCGCACCTACGAGCAGCAGGAGCTTGAAACCTTTGCCCGCTATGCCAAAATTCCCGTGATTAATGCTCTCACCGATCTGGAGCATCCCTGTCAGGTGTTAGCCGACTTGCAGACCATCAAAGAAGAATTTGGACAGCTCGACGGTTTAACGCTTGCCTATGTCGGCGATGGCAACAACATGGCAAACTCCCTGATGTTGGGCTGTGCCTTAAGCGGTATGAACGTTCGGGTTGCTGCTCCTGCTGGCTTTGAACCAAACGCCGGAGTTCTGGAGCAGGCAAAAGCGATCGCAGGCGATCGAACCGAAGTGACCCTCACTCAGGACGCGCAAGCCGCCGTTCAGGGCGCACAAATTGTTTACACCGATGTTTGGGCGAGTATGGGACAGGAAGATCTGGCAGACAGCCGCATTCCCGTTTTTATGCCCTACCAGGTGAATGAAGACCTGATGAATAAAGCCGACTCAAAGGCGATCGTGCTGCACTGTCTTCCGGCACATCGCGGCGAGGAGATTACAAACGGCGTGATCGAAGGCAACCAATCGCGGGTCTGGGACGAGGCAGAAAATCGGCTGCATGCTCAAAAGGCATTGCTGGTAAGTGTGTTGGGCGTGGAGTGAACAAAGTGGATTGAAAGAGAGGGAATTGAATAAAAAAAGAGGGAAGAGATAGTGTCCCTTCCCCCGATCGGTTTGAATTTTGATTAGATGGGTTGCCGTCCTTCAGTTTCTTCCGCAGCATTTGAGTTTGTTTGCGGAGCTGTCGCTGTCGGGCACTGCCGCCTTTTCCTTTATCGTTTCTGCCCTGCTTGCGGGGAGATTCCCATCGCTTCAACCGTTGAGCCATGATCCGAACCCTCCTCGAATTTAATCTTGCTTGAGTAATTCAGCTTTACTAATTCACTTCTTTACTAATTTAATTTTAGTAATTTACTTAAGTCTATGGGCAGAGGGAGAATCGAACTCCCATGAGGGGTTACCTCGCCACATTTTGAGTGTGGTGCGTCTACCAGTTTCGCCATCCGCCCTTTTCAGCCTCATCATTATAGCGCATCGATCGCTTCTGGAGAATCCCTGCGTATTCCTGGCTGCTTGCCCAACGATCGACTTCTCTAGCTCTAAGTACCGGGAGGGGATGGCTTAGCGGCGTGGTTTGCATCTGGCGCAGCAGCTTGCCCACATCATCGGTGGTCATGGTGTCATACGATCGCGCCTGTGCTAAAAATGCATCCAGATTGAGCTGAGAGGCAAGCGTAGGCGAACCGCCACTTAGTTTCATGAGCACCGAGGCAACCACACGCGGCTCTTGAGCAACCAGCAACGCAGCGCGATCACAGGTAAATTCTGCACAGCGCACCCATTCCATTAACTGAGTCTGCAAACTCTGTGCCAGCACCGCACCCCAGGAGGGAACCTGTCCGGCAGCCAGCACCAGCACATTCACTAGGGTCATATAAACACTGTGTTCGCACTTGAGATGCCCCAATTCGTGAGCGATCACTGCCTGGGTTTCTTCAGATGTGAGCATATCAATCAGCGATGTATGCAGCACAATAAACGGCTGTTTGCCTCGCATTGCAAAAGTGTAGGCATTGGGAACCGGATGCTGCCGCACATAAAGCTGAGGCGGTTCCAGGTCAAGAATTTTGCAGGCTTCCAGCAGCAGCTGATGTAAATGAGGCAACTGCTGATCGCTCACCAAAATGCTAGACGCAATATTTTCTAAATAGAAGAATCGTTCTGCCACAGGTCCAAGCACCGATCGCACAACTAAATCCATCCCCGGAATCTGCTTGAGTGCCTGAGTTGCCTCACGATCGAGCGGATGGCGAAAGTCGTTAGAAGTTAAACCGACCAGCAGAGATTTGGGAAGAGACATAGGGGCAATCGTGTGGTGAAAAAGTGCCTGCTCCCATTCTAATCAAACCCCCTACATACCCACTGATTCAATCTAAACGCGATCAAGACGCTCACCCCCTCATCTCCCACCCCCATTCACACTAAAATAAAGCGTCAGCCCACCTCCCTCCACCTCCCACCGTGCAGCAACGACTCACCCAACAAATTCAATTCATCCTGGAAATTGATCGCCTTAAGCACATCCTGCGGCAAACCCTGCTGGTCGATGCATCACGGCAGGAAAACAGCGCAGAGCATTCCTGGCATCTGGCAATCATGGCGATCGTGCTGGCAGAGTACGCCCCTGCGGGAACAGACATGAGCCGCGCGATTCAAATGCTGCTGATTCACGATCTGGTTGAAATTGATGCAGGCGATACCTTTTGCTACGACGTGCAGGGCAATCTGGACAAAGCCGATCGAGAACAGCGTGCCGCCGATCGCATTTTTGGCTTATTGCCGCCGGATCTGGAAGCCGAGCTGCGTCTTTTATGGGAAGAGTTTGAAGCGCGGGAAACGGCAACGGCTCAATTTGCGGCTGCACTCGATCGCATTCAGCCCCTCTTGCACAACTACAAAACGGCAGGCGGAACCTGGAAGAAACACGGCGTTTCGATCGATCAGGTCTGGAAGCGGATGGAACCGGTTAAGCAGGGCACGCCTGATTTGTGGGAGTGGGTCGAAGCAATTGTGGCGGAGAGTGTGGCTGCGGGATATATTCGATTACCCCTGCGGGAAACTGCGGAGCAAGCGGCGCAGCAGGCAACTCTATAGGAAATGACTGAGGCAAGCAGCCCTTTGTCATCAGCCCTTCGTAAATCAAGCTAAAACGCTAGACTCAACAGTGAAGCGTTCCGGCTGCTGTTATGACCAATCGCCTCGCTCAGACTCAGAGCCTTTATCTCCGCAAACATGCCGATAACCCGATCGACTGGTGGTCGTGGTGCGATGAGGCATTAGAGAAAGCAAAACAGGAGAACAAGCCGATTTTTTTGTCGATCGGCTACTCTAGCTGCCACTGGTGTACGGTGATGGAGGGCGAAGCGTTTTCTGATCCGATCGTTGCCGATTATCTAAACGCGAACTATGTGGCAATTAAGGTCGATCGCGAAGAACGCCCGGACATTGACAGCATTTATATGCAGGCACTCCAGCTCATGACGGGACAAGGCGGCTGGCCCCTGAATGTGTTTCTGTCGCCGCACGATCTCCTGCCTTTTTATGGGGGAACTTACTTTCCGCCAGAGGCGAAGTACGGGCGACCGAGCTTTTTGCAGGTCATTCAGGCACTCCGAAATTTTTACGACACCGAGGCAGTCAAGCTTCAGGCAGTGACGGACGAGCTGCGGGAACGGTTGAAGCAGGGCGCGACGATCGAGGGAAATGGCGAACTCTCTGAAGAACGCTTGCAGGAAGGGCTACGGGTCAGTCTGACGGTACTAGCCGCGAAGGGAGGAGGGCCAAAATTTCCCATGATTCCTCACGCGATGACTGCCCTGCACAGTGTTCGGTTTCAGCACAATGACCCGGATTTGAATCGGCTGACCGTTTGCCAGCAGCGCGGCATGGATCTGGCATTGGGTGGCATTTATGACCATGTGGCGGGTGGGTTTCATCGCTATACGGTTGATCCGACCTGGACAGTGCCTCACTTTGAGAAAATGCTTTATGACAACGGGCAGATCATTGAGTATCTGGCGGAGCTGTGGGCGATCGGAATTCAGGAACCTGCCTTTGCCCGATCGATCGACGGTACCGTCCAGTGGCTTCAGCGCGAGATGACGGCTCCTGAAGGGTACTTTTATGCGGCGCAGGATGCGGATAGTTTTCCTCGTCCAGACGATCGTGAACCAGAAGAAGGCGCGTTTTATGTCTGGAGCTATCCAGAACTAGAGCAGATTCTCACGCCCGAAGAATTGACCATTCTGGAAGCCGAATTTAGCGTCAATCCGGCTGGCAACTTTGAAGGCAAGAACGTTTTGCAGCGATCGAGGAGCGGTGAACTTGCTTCGACCGCAGTCGCCGCGCTAGAAAAACTATTTACCGTGCGCTATGGAGCCTCTGCTCTGGACACCACCACATTTCCCCCAGCACAGAACAATCAGCAAGCAAGAACTTTGCCCTGGAAAGGACGTATTCCGGCGGTGACCGATACCAAGATGATCGTCGCCTGGAATAGTCTGATGATTTCGGGACTGGCACGATCGGCTGCAGTCTTGCAAAACGGGGCGTATTTCGATCTGGCAGTCAGGGCGGCACAGTTCATCTTGAATTACCAGTGGCAGGATCACCGTCTACATCGGCTCAACTATGACGGGCAGGTCAGCGTCATTGCTCAATCGGAAGACTACGCGCTACTCATCAAAGCTTTGCTTGATCTGCATCAGGCAAGCTTGAGTCTGGGACAGGACGGTCAACAATGGCTCGCTCGCGCCCAGGAAGTGCAGTGTGAGTTTGAAGAATTTCTCTGGAGTCGAGAGCAGGGTGGCTACTACAACACCGATGCAGTGAGCGATCTGGTTGTGCAGGAACGCAGCTACGGTGACAATGCCACACCTTCTGCAAATGGAATCGCCGCGATGAACCTGATCCGGCTGTTTCTGCTCACGGAAGATTTGCAATGCTTCGATCGCGCCGAGCAAACGCTGCAAGCTTTTAGCACTGTGATTGAGCAAATTCCGCAAGCCTGCCCTAGCTTAGTGAGTGGGCTGGACTGGTTCCGCTATCCGACGTTGATCCGAACCACGCCTGACGAAATCGCAAACCTTGCTCAGCAGTACTTGCCAACGATCGCCCTTCGCCTCGACTCACACTTGCCCCCCGGTGTAATGGCAATGGTCTGCAAAGGCTTGAGCTGTCTGGAGCCTTCTACCGAAAGCGAACAAATGCAGCGTCAGATTCAGAAAGCGTTGGGCGTTTAGGATCTGTGCCGATCGAATTTCGCCATTTACGCTACTTTGTCGCGGTTGCTGAGGAACTGCACTTTGGTCGTGCCGCCGAGCGGTTGCATATTGCCCAGCCACCGTTGAGTCAGCAAATTCGGCAGTTAGAAAATGAGCTGGGTTTTCAGCTGTTTCACCGCACAAAGCGATCGGTCGCCCTGACCGAAGCCGGAGCCGTTTTTTTGCAGGAAAGTCGCCGGCTGCTTTATCAGCTTGAGCAGGCAATCCAGACTGGACGGCAGGTTAGCCGGGGCGAACAGGGGCAACTCGTCATCGGGTTTGTCAGTTCTGCGGCGTATAACGTGCTGCCGCCGATTCTGCGATCGTTTCGGGCGGCTTTTCCTGAAGTGAAGCTAGAACTGCATGAACTGACGACCGATCACCAGCTTCAGTGGCTCAGCGATCGTCGATTAGATGTGGGCTTGGTGCGTCCGCCGATCGACGATCTGCTGTTACAGGTGCAAACTATTTTTCAGGAACCTCTGGTGCTGGCACTGCCCGATCGCCATCTGTTTGCCCAGGAGCCGATAATTTCGCTCAAGGCGATCGCTGCCGAGCCATTTATTCTGTTTCCGCGATCGCTGGCTCCCGGCTTGTATGACCAAATCATCAGCCTGTGTCAGCGAGCCGGATTCAGTCCCACCGTTGTACAGGAAGCGATTCAGATGCAGACGATTATTAGCTTAGTCGCCGCCGAAATTGGGATTGCGATCGTCCCCGTCTCCCTCAAAAACCTGCAACGAACGGGGGTGATCTACAAGCCTTTGCAGGAAGAAACACCCCAGGCAGAAGTGGCGATCGTTTGCCGTAAATTGGACGTCACGCCAACTGTCCAGCGATTTTTAGATTTAGCCACTCAAATGACTCAAAGTTAAAAATTTAGGCATTCCTGAATCAGGAAATCATTCTCGAAACCATTCTGCTGTTTCAGGGTTACAAATATTCTGTAATCAATTGGGCGATCGTCATCTTAAAGCATGAGACAAATACTGACCTGTTTCCTGCTTTTTCAGCACACTTTTCTTCAGCACACAAGCCGCTTTACCCGTCGCAGATTACCTCAAACTTCAATTGTTGTATTGCTTACGCCACAAACTCTTGATACTTCTGCTTTAACCTTTCTGGCATACGAATCGGCTTGTTGTTTTGTAAATCAACAAAAATACCAACTTGTTCACCAAGAGCCGCTACTTTGCCATTGACAGAGATCACTGCATTAACAGTCCATCGCAGCGATTCCATTATCTCGATCCACATCTTGCCGGTTGGAACGTCAGAAATTTTGATGGGCTGCTTGTAATCAATTTTTGTCTGCACAATGACAGGCGCAATTCCATTTTTGAGTTGTTCGTCCAACGGGAAATGACGGGCTAGCATCTCTAAACGTAAATCTTCTAACCAACGAACGTAAACAATATTGTTGACAACACCCGCAAAATCAATATCGTAAGTTCTAACGGGTAGATGAATTTCGACCTCAAACAGTTGCTTCTGTGCCGTTGTGTCCATGTTTAGCTTTTAATTTGCAAGTTAGGCTGTAGCTTAGCAAGAATAGCTTGTAAAATGCAAGTAACTAAGCTGCTATATCTAGCCATGATCCAGCCAAAACGCTCTTCTTGCCCTGTCTCCTGTACGCTAGATTTGATTGGCGATCGCTGGACGTTACTTGTCATCCGAGACATGATGTTCTTTGGAAAGCAACGATTTGAAGAGTTTTTAGAATCCCCTGAGGGAATCTCGACTAATATCTTGGCAAACCGCCTCAGACTGCTTGAAGAATTAGGTTTAGCAGAAAAGCAGCCTTACAGTAACCATTCCCGTCGAATGAACTATCAACTCACCGAGAAGGGAAAAAGCTTGCGTCCTGTTTTGAAAGTCATCACTGCTTGGGGTTTGAAGCATATTGCTGACACACAGATTCCTCAAAGTAATCCGTCGGATGCCAGTAACTGCAAAGCAACTGAACCATGAATCCCGATAGGCAAACTTTCAACCATCGTCGCCACAGACATCTTAAGCAGTACAACGTTCCCCTAGGCGCTAGTAACCTTGAACTCAGCATCAATGACTTGCGACTTGCGGCTGTAAGGGGGTTGTTATGAGGCTGGCTTGTGCTGCGCCAGCTTCAACGCTGACAATAGTAGAATTGGGCCCAAGATTAGATACAACAGAGAACTTGATACATACCTTAAAAGATTACTGCCAATAAATGCACCCAAAATTGAACCAGATGCCATTGAAATGATAAATCTTTGCTCTGTTTTAACTTCCTTAAGTCTTTGTTGGCTTCTGTACTTAAACAGACCCATCAAAATTGTCGGAATGCTAATCGCAAGGCTCAAACTTCCTGCCAGCTTAATATCAACGGAAAATAGCAAAATGATTGTTGGGATAATCAACTCTCCACCTGCCACACCCAACATACTGCTGAATATGCCAATTACGATTCCTGCCAAAAATCCAAAGCTGATTCTTAAAAGGCTTGGTAGTTGCAAACTCTCAAGACTGAAAATGAGGTTATGCCCGACCAGCACAACGCTAAGAAAAATCAGAAAAGCGATGACAATTCGGTTTAATACTCGTTCGTTGATTCGCGTTGCATAATGAACTCCAACATAAGAGCCGATTAGAGAGCCTGCCAGAATGTTGATGATCACTGCCCAGTTCCCAGCAACATTTTCCAGCCTCACAACGCCGCTTCGAAAAATGAATGAAAATGTCACTGTGACAAGGCTGACAATGAGGTTGATGATAATTGCTTGTAGAGTTCGATAGTTAAAAACGCTGACTAGGACAGGTAAGCGGAACTCCGCACCACCCAGACCTATCAGTCCGCCAAGCACCCCAACCAAAGCACCCCAACCAAATGCCCAAAAATTTCGCATTCAACTCCTCCACTTCGTAACAGAAGTATTATGAGCGATGTGCTTTGAGGTTGAGGTAATCAATAGCAGCATTTAACTCTGACTCCCCCACAAATGGTTTCTAGCTGCACCCTCACCCGAAAACGAAGCCGGATAACTACTGATTGGGCTGGATATTTCCGTCTAAGACCCTGGAGTAGCGATATAGGCAGAAATAGTTTCGTCTAAGATCCCGATTCAGCTAGTTAGGTAGAAAAATTCAGGATAACTCCCCTTCATTGCCTCAAAGCTCGATCGCCTCAAACCAGTTCTCGTGAGCAGGTTTAACGAACTCTGCCCATTCCGCCTGATGAAAAAGAGCAGATCTGAAGTATGGGAACAAGAAAGCAAGTGAGCAAAACGATCGACAAGTTTTACGTGAAGCGAATCGCCAGTAACAGAGCGCAGGTGACTCGATCGTCCGAGATGCGTTTGTGCAAGGCAAATTGATGAGCCTTCTGGAGCGATCCGCCCAAAAAATGCTCAACCCCTCGTCCCTTGATTAAATCTAACGGGGGAGGGGTTTGGAGGAGGGAGGTTGGGCTTTGCCAATCGCCTAATCCTTAAATCGCCTAATACTTAAACAGTCCGGCTCCCTGAACTTTGTATCCGGTGGGTTCGAGGATGCGGGCAGCAGCTTGCTTGCCGGAGATGGTTGCGCCTTCCATGCTGTCGATATAGTCCTGAGCGGTGTAGCTACCTGCTAGGAAGAAGTTGGCGATTGGCGTTTTTTGGGATGGGCGGTAGGGGTCCATGCCGGGCTGTTCGCGGTAGAGGGACTGCGCCAGCTTCACCACGCCAAACCAGGTCATATTGAGTTCGCGGGATGAGGGAAACAGATCGTGAATTTGCTTCAGCGCGTGTTGAGCAATTTCCTCGTTGCTCATTTTGATAAACGGATCGCCGGGAGTGAGAACTACCTGCATCAGCGAACCCTGCCCTTCCCGGTAATAGTCCTTGGGACTGGTGAGTGCCAGGTCTGCAAAGCAAGAGAAATCGGCATCTGCGCTGTAGAGCAAATTGTCCATGCCTGCGGCGCGATCGACCTGCTTTCGCAAAGCCGGATCATTCATTTCTGTGACCCAGCCATCGAAGCGCATTTGCACCGTGACGACCGGAACCGCTTCCAGCTTGTAGATGTTGTTAAACTCCTTCCACTGGCGCCATTCCTGCGGCAGCAATCGCTGAATTCCGGGCACATCACAGGCGGCAAGGTAGGCATCGGCGGTAATGGTTTCTTCGGTGTTGCCCTGAGCAATAGATAAACCTGTGACGATCGTTTGTCCGTCGCGTTCCTCAAACAAAATGCGGCGCGTCTGGCGACGGGTGTGGATTTTTGTGCCCCGGTCTTCCAGGTATTTGACGATCGGCTTGTGCAGATATTCGTCGGGGGAGCCTGCCAGCAGATTCAGCCGTGAGGCTTCGGTTTTGGTCGCAAACATCAGGAAGATTGTCAGCATGCAGCGTGCCGAAATTTCCTCAGTGTCGATAAAGCCCAGGGCGAGGGCGATCGGGTTCCACATCCGCTTGAGGCTATTCTCAGAGCCACCATGACGGCGAAACCAGTCGGCAAAGCTGATGTTGTCGAGCGATCGAATCCACTGCATCGCCAGGTCATAGCTCACCAGACCGGGAACGACAGGACTTGTGCCAAGGGCGATCGCATTTTGCAGCTTGTCGATCAGCGAGAGCTGTTCGGTGGTAAAAAATGCCTTTAGCCCGTGGAACGGCGCACCGAGCAAAAACCGGAAATCGAGTTTGCCGACCTGCCCGCCGCGATTAATGAAATTGTGAACGTGTTCCTTGGGCAGCAAATTCTCAAACGCGCCCACATGCTTCATCAAGGCAAACAGGTTGTAATAGTTGTTGAAAAAGACGTGCAGTCCCATTTCTACATGGTTGCCGTCTGCGTCGATCCAGCTTCCGGCTTTGCCGCCGACAAACGATCGCGCCTCAAAAATCTCAACTTCGTGCCCTGCATCGACCAGCTCTACTGCTGCCGCCAGACCTGCCAATCCTGCACCAACGATCGCAACTCGCATTCCGCCCGTCCCCTAAGGTTCTCTTTACATATATTAAAGGAATGGGGAATCCTTGTAGCCGCCGTTTATTGCATCATCTGCTCGACAAAATTGGTGTAAACTTCCCCTTTCAAAAACTGCGGGTTGTCCAGAATCCGCTGATGAAAGCCGATCGTCGTTGAAAGCCCGGTGATCGCACATTCGCGGAGTGCCCGTCGCATTCGCTCGATCGCCGCTTCTCGATTGTGTCCCCACACGATCAGTTTGCCGATCAGCGAATCGTAGTAGGGCGGAATTTCGTAGTCGGTGTAAACGTGGGAATCCATCCGCACGCCAAAGCCGCCGGGGGGCAAATAGCCGCTGATGCGTCCGGGGTTAGGACGAAAGTTGTGGTCGGGGTCTTCGGCATTAATGCGGCATTCGATCGCGTGCCCCCGAAGCTGCACCTGATCCTGGGTCAGGTTGAGCTTTTCGCCCTGGGCAATCCGAATCTGCTCTGCCACCAGATCCAGCCCGACGATCATTTCAGTGACGGGGTGTTCGACCTGGATGCGGGTGTTCATTTCCATGAAGTAGAAATTGCCCGATTGATCGAGCAGAAATTCGACTGTGCCCGCGCCGATATAACTAATTGCTTGAGCCGCTCGAACGGCAGCACTGCCCATTTTTTCGCGCAGTTCGGGGGTGAGGGCTGGGCTGGGGGCTTCTTCGAGCAGCTTTTGGTGGCGACGCTGAATCGAGCAATCGCGTTCGCCCAGGTGAATCACGTTGCCGTAGCTATCTGCCAGAATTTGAAACTCAATGTGGCGCGGACGTTCAACAAACTTTTCCAGATACACGCCTGCGTTCCCAAAGGCGGCTTCTGCCTCGCCCTGGGCTGCCAGGAAAGATTTGATCAGCTCATCCTCCGTCCGTACCAGGCGCATTCCCCGTCCGCCGCCGCCCGCTGTGGCTTTGATAATGACTGGATAGCCGATTTCCTGGGCGATCGCCAGAGCCTCTCTCTCGTCCGTGAGCAATCCATCGCTGCCGGGAACGATGGGAACGCCGATGCGCTGCATAGTTTCTTTTGCAGTGGACTTATCGCCCATCGATCGCATCGCTTCCGGGGTGGGACCGATAAAGGCTATCTGGTGGTCGGCGCAAATTTCGGCAAAGCGGGCGTTTTCTGCCAAGAAACCATAGCCCGGATGAATCGCAGTCGCATTGCGGGTCAGGGCAGCAGCAATAATATTGGGAATGTTCAGATAGCTTTTGCTGCTGGGAGCCTCGCCAATACAGACCGCTTCG
>NZ_JAMPKZ010000026.1:0-46438 GCF_039962215.1 Leptolyngbya sp. ST-U4 | reverse complement strand
CTGCCTCGATTGCTTTAGTGCGGAGGTCGTAGCTGTAGGGGGCGGACATGACCATTTCCCAACTCTCTTCTAGCCTCTATGTTACTGTCCTATCTCTGTTGCGTAGGGCTATACCAGATAAGGAAAACCCCCCGGTAGGATCAGCGTTTTCCACCGCTGCACTCGTGACAGTCGATAAACTTTAGCTGCTTCAAATAGCTCTGAAGGAATCGCCTGTGCCCCAGCAATGACATTAAACAGGATGTACCACATCGTGCCCAACAGCATCAGGACGATCGCACCAATCTGTAACCCGCCGCCCCAATGAACTAGGTAGAGCAGGAGAACGGGAAACAGGGCAGTTGCGGGCACCGAAGCGGCAATTTGAGTCACGGGCTGCAAAAGTTGAGCGAGACGGGGATTGCGACCAATCGCAACACCTACCGGAACTGTCCATAATAACGATAGAATCAGCGCAGTGATCACCCGTAACAGCGTTAGAAGCGCACCCAGCATTACCTGTGTCCATTCAGAGAGGCTCAGCACGCGCAGTAGTAAAACAGCTTCCCAGGTGCCTCAGAGGACAATAAAAGCGAAGCCACTGACAATTCGATGCTTGGGTTTAAAGCGATTAAGAGTGCGAAACGATTTTGTCAAGCGTTTGATGAAGTACAGCAATTTTTGCGGCCTAGAACAAGAATGGCAGAGTTCGCGTCTTTACCTAAGAAGCAGAGAACGTTTTATTGAACAAATTAGCGAATTACAAGAGATATTCTAAGCTATCTAATTGAAGACAGGAAAGAGAAAATCTGCAATGATAAAAATTGATGAAAAAGCGGTGATTTGAGTAGTTAGATTTGATAGTTTCCTGGAATGTTACAAATTATCTCACACTCTTTAAAGCACAATCTTTTTGCACCACAGTCATCTAAATTTCAGTCAATAATTCAAACGCTGTGCATCACAAAAAAACATGCAAGATTGCATTAAAGTAAGAGAATATTGTGATTCTAAAGCCCCAATCGGTTTTATTAATATTGCAATAATACTATGTAAGCACTGCATTAAATGAAGCGACAAGAGTAAATGAATCAGGGATTTTTTTGAGAGACAGAATAGAAAACCTGGTGCAACAATAGAATACCAAAACTGCCCCCATCTCAACGACTTGGTAATAAGCCAAAACGAAGCAAAAGGGACCATAGAGATGCTCGTCCTAAATCTTCGTTTTTTCCAGGCAATTATACCCATAATAGTGGCTACGATAAGAGGAGCATAACTAAATAACGCATTCCATAAAATTAGCCATTGGGACATCCAAAGAAACAGTGTGGGATCAAATAGATTCCAGGCAAAAGGATTGTAGGTTTTAGTTGAACCGCTAGTGATTGGTAGAAATAAAAGCCAGGGTGCATGAATATAAAAAATTAGAAATGGAATAAATCCTAGTACTAGTCCTTGAGAGAATTTATGCAGAATTTTAGCCAATGATTGACTCTGTTCATTCTTGTTTTTCCAAATTTCAAATAGCATCCAAGGCAAAATTAATACTCCAAACTGTTTGACCTGAATCGATATTGCAAAATAAAAACCCGCAAGACGCCACTGCTGTTTTTTGATAGAAATTACATTTAGAATAATAAACAGAGTTTGTAGAATCTCAAATTGACCTTCATGAGAGGTATACCAGAGTGAGACAGGTGCACAAAAAAATAGGAGTGCAGCGCACTTGGAGATGTGTTTATAGAAAAGATAAGTACAGCCGAAATCAATCAAAGTAAGAACTGCCTTGACCCAAAAGATACCTAGATGAAAGGCTGAAAATAAGTAAAAAAATATTAGGGTAACGGGTGGATAGATATAGGGCTGATCGCTCCAGTATCGAGTCCAAAGCTCAGGGATAAAATCTTCTGCTTTTGTAGTATAGAGAGCAAAATGATTGTCTAAAGCGTGGCTAGAATAACCTAGATGTCGTAGTACATCAGAAGTGACGACCGGAACTTGGAAACAGGCATAAACTTTGTAGACCAGAGCGATCGCAAAAAGAAGCCAAGCTACTTGTTCGGCTCTAGATAGTTTCTTCCTTACAGCGTTCGTTGCAGCCATATTTAACAAAGGATAATGGGTTTTGAGCTACGCAATTGAACCAAAACTTATCGCAGGTTTACTCGAAGTACAAGTCATTTCATGCTTCTGTCTGTCAGCTATACTAAACAACAGTTTTTAGCAATTGGGCAATGTGTTGATTCGTTTGTTCCCCATTGAACGCCTGCCTCGCCTGCAATTGCGCTGCCTTAGTGATTGCCTGCGTATCATTTGGTTGATTTTGAGCAGTCCTGATGATTCCTGCTAGCTGGGTTACATCTCCTGGGGAGGAGAGCCATCCTGTTCTACCATCCTCAATCAATTCGACTGCTCCCCCTGCTGCTGCTGCTACCACAGGTTTTCCACACAACATTGCCTCCACGATTACACGTCCAAAGGGTTCTGGTGCAGTTGACGTGTGAGCAATTAAATCACAGGCTGACATCAAAGGCACAACATCGGTTCTAAACCCTAAAAAGCGTACTCGTTTCTCTAAGCCTAATGCTTCAGTTTGCTGGTAGAGGGATTTAGCATATTCCTGCTCACCGAATAAGGCATCACCTACAAATAAGGCTGCTACATTCTCAGGGCAATGTGCTAAAGCGTTCAATAACACATGCTGTCCTTTCCAAGGAGAGAGACGACTAAAGTGTCCCACAATAAAGCGATCGTTCCAGTTCAAATTTTGTTTGATTTGATTAATATCAAGCAAAATATCAGGAGATGAAAACCTGGAATAGTGTTTGAGATCAAAGCCGTTATAAACAATATGAACAATGTCACGGCGTCCGCCTGCTGCAACAAATGCAGCTTGGGTCGCTTTTGAGTTTGCAATTACTAACCTAGCGAACCAATTCGCAAGTGTCACGGCGATCCTACGATTTGTATAGCTAAAGTGATCGGTGGAGAGAATATCGTGCAGATGATAGACCAGTGGCCGATTGGAGTAAAGACTAGCTAGAGCACCGATGACCAAGGCTTTCTGCGTATTTGCATAAATCAGATCATACCCGCGCGCAAGATTCGCGACTTTAGTTACTAAAGGAATGAGAGAACGAATACTGCTAACTCCTTGAATCAAGGTGCTATCTTTACGAATCGGAATGGATGTTTCTGTAAGAACCTGAACGGAAATGCAGTGGTGTTCCAACAATTTTCGGAAAGCACCATCGGAAAACAAAGCAACCAGGCAATCTCCTGAGTAGAGCTTTGCAATGTCTGCTAAGCACAGTTCAGCACCACCCAAATTACCGCTTTGATCTAAAAATAGAATTTTCATAGCTGCATCATCGCGTTGGGCTGTGCTCGTTGATCTTATTGTTCTCTAACGATTGTAACTTTACTAGCTTGTGGATAAATATCCCTCTTTAGGAAACCCAGTAAATATCCTGCCTACAGGAGACTGACTGCCAATTAAATTGATATGCCTAACTCAATGAATCACTATTAGGTACTGTATTAGGTAATGTAGACAAGGAACTGAGGCTTTGAAGCTTATCTAGATTGGGACCTCCATGTTCTCGAGCAAAAAAAGAACAGTTATTGCAGGGAGATGGAAAATCACCATCTGGTACATTTCTTTTTTGAAAGAGCTGTCTTGCTCGTTGAACACTGGAATGATTGTAAAGAGAAAGGGCGGACTGGGTGTGAGGGCTACCGTATTCAGAAACATTCTGGTAGATTAGACAGCGAGCTATGTTTCCATTGGAATTGAGCACAAGCGATCGCCACAGGAAGTAACAGGGCCAGTTGTAGCAGGTTTCCCCAGGAGCTTTTCGACCTTCTTGCCATGCTGAAGTATTCGGCAACCAGTAGGCTTGAAGCTGAGTATCGTATTCCATCCCGCGTAATGGAGCAAACCGAATGGTGACACCGAGTTGTTCTGCTAATGAGCGAGCTTGCTCAATTTCAGCAACATTAAAGGCATTGACTAGAAATTGCCACTCAATGAACAGTGAGCTATTTTGACGCCGCCGTTCTTCGACGATGAGCCGCAGTCCTGCCAGTGCATCTTCTACTTTCCCTCCCATCCGGTATTTGCTGTAGCTATCTTGGGTAATGCCGTCGATTGCACAAACTAGGTGATCGAGACCCGAAGATACGATATCGCGGGCAATTTCAGGAGTCATTAGGGTACAGTTTGTGCTCAGGAGCGTGAAAATCCGGCGGTGGTGCGTTCGCTGCACAATTTCTTTGGTTAACTCCCAATCGAGCAAAGGCTCACCCTGTCCAAAAATCTGGCATTGAAATAGATAATCACTGATCTCATCCAAAATTTGATCGTACAGGTCAAGGGAGAGATAGCCTGCATCGCGTTTACGAGCTTCAGAAAAGATTTGACGATCGCAAAGTGGACAGTGAAGGTTGCAATAATATAGCGGCTCAAGAAAAAGAATATAGGGCGCAGAAGGAACGTAAGCCAAACGCCGCCGGTAAGCGTATTCGGTCCGAAGCGCATTCAGAATTTTTTTGGGGGTGCTGTAACGAAGGAGAGACTGAACGTATACTGATTGAAGACGACCAGAGTCTTTGTAATTCAACAGGGAATTAATCAGCTTTTTCATTTCATCCCGCTCCTATTCTCGCTTTCATTGTTTTCATCTCGTTCTGCTTCTACTCTCTCCTTAATCGATTAGTATAACGGTTAATTATTGAACGAATGAGCAATTCTAAATTAGCTCTTCAAAGCCCCTAAAAAATTTGCAAGATCTACACATCTGGAAGTATTCATCGTGTAACTGGGGAAATAGCTAATCTGCTTTTGGAGCTAGAAGAACTTGCTGTACTTGCTGGGAGATTTTAGACCAGTTAAACGAGGTGGACGCATACTCATAGCAGGTGTCGCGAGACGGGAGGGGAAGGTTTCCACTGAGGAGCGATCGCAAGCGAGCTTCAATTGCATGGGCATCTGCGGTATCCGTAATCAGATCAGGAGAAAAGCTGGTTAAAATTTCTGGCATTCCTCCCACTGGCGTGCAAAGTACAGGCGTACCGCAAGCTAAAGACTCTAGTAAAACTAAGCCAAACCCCTCTAGCGATTGACTTGGAATCACGGTTAAATCAGCTGCTTGATAAGCGATTGGTAAATGCTCATCCGGCAAATACCCCAGAAACTTAACGTAATTCTCTAATCCCAATTCTGATACCTTCTGCTCCAACATGTTCCTCTGAGGTCCTTTCCCAGCAACTGCTAACCAGATATCAGAATGCCGTGACTTTAATCCGGCTAAAGCATTAAACAGTACATCGAGTCCCATTCTTTGGACTAAACGACGGGGTGTGAACAGAATAAAGCGATTGCGTTCCCAGCCTAACTGCTGTCGTGCTTGCTGACGGGATAATGTGATTTGAAATCGCGCTGTATCGACTCCACCTGGAATGATATAGATCTTGCTCCAGGGAACGCTGTAATGATGATGCAGAATCGTGCCAAATGCTTTGCTAAGCACAATAAAGCGATCGCAGCGACGATAAACGTGCTTCTCAATCCAATACTTCAAGAAAACGTTGAGACTGCTCGCTCCTTCCCACTGGCTTTCTAAAGACCAGGGACCATGAAAGGTGAAGGTAATGGGCACATCTTCAGGCAGACTGTGCAGCAGCGGAAAACTATAGAGGGCAAAGTGTAAATTGATCGCGTCAGGTTGACAGGTATGTTTCAAGAAGTTAGAACGGAGCGATCGACACCGATGTAAGAATGGCTGGCTCGGCTCGGCTAAATTGGTTAGCTTTACAGGAGAATCAAGCGGTGTTTCCGGTAACCCAATGCCACATAGCTCGACTTGATGCCCTGCTGCTGCTAAATAATGGGTAAGTTCGTAGACATAGCGATCGAGCCCGCCAGGAGTTTTTGGGAACCAACCCGTGCCGATGCAAAGAACGGTAGAGCTACATTGGCTAGCAGTGAGCATTGTTGCCTTTAATCCATCGAGTGAAGGGGCAATTTGGATACTAATGATATCTTTTCAAACATTCTTCTGAAGCAATTTAAGGATGTGAGCTGGATTAGGCAGACACCAAATCCAAACAAATTTTCTCAATCCTTGTTGCTAGCATTGCGTAATCAAAATGCTTCTTAGCGACCTGTTTAGCCTTCTCAGAAATTTCTAAAAGGTAGGGTGCTGCAATAACTTTTTGCAATTGAGCAGCGAGCCGGGCAGGATGTTCATCATCTCGTACACCTGTATAGGGCAGTAAGCAGCCTACCTCCGGTAGAACACGGCTCGCTTCCCCGACATCGGTTGCAATCACGTACTTACCATAAGCTAGATAGAGAGGCAGCTTACCTGTAGTCCGTACTATCCCAACTCGATCGTTAGACTGGGTGGAAACACAAACGTCCATTGCTGCAAGGTAATGAGGTAATTCTTCATAAGGGACTTGCCCACTGAAAACTACCTGATCCCTGACCTCAAATCGCTCGGCAAGATGTTCTAGAATTGGACGACCGCTGCCATCGCCGACCAACAGAGCTTTCACCGGAAGCCCCTTCAGAAATTTGAGTGCTTCAATAATATCCCAGCCGTAGCACATTCGATGCCGCTCAGACCACTGCATACTTCCGATCAAGCCAACCACCAGATGATTCCCTAAACCCAACTTTGCTTTTGCGGTGATCGGGTCAATGTCTGAAATCGCCTGGGTATTAACTCCATCGGGGACGAATTCAACATTCTGAACGCCCTGCTCTCTTAAGAGCTGCTTGTGATAGCTGCCCCGTACAATCAGGCAATCCGAATTGGCGATCGCCATCTGCTCAATCCAGCGAATTAGAACAAGCTGACTTTTTGAATAGGTGCCAGTTGATTTAGCGAGTTCATAGGCAACATCGCCTGTGTCAGTAATTAATTTGCAGCCGATCAACTGCTGACTCAGGCACCCTGCTAGCACTCCTGTGTAAGCCGTATCCATCACATAAATAATATCAGGCTTGAAGTGTAAGGCAGATTGAATGAATGGAATAATACCTTGCCATTTTCGCCTCGGTCTATAGTTAAACTGCATGTCCCATTGAGGTGAGAGTTGCTGTGCAAACATTCGTGCACGAACACCCGCAGCACTGGTTTCAGTACCGTTAATAAAAAACATCAGCTTTGGGTTAGGCATAGGCTTGGTCAGGTGGGGTATTTGTTAGAGGGCTAGAGCTGCCTGAAGAATATCCTCAAGAGAGTCTACAACCCTAGGAATGCTGAAATTTTTCTCAGCAGTCTGCCTAGCTTCGACAGCCAGTTTTTCTCGATCCGCCTCGATCGCTTGAATTGCCTTTAGCATGGTCTGTTTCAGTGATTCGGGCTCATAGGAATCAAAGATGAAGGAAGAAGGGCTAATATAGTCTTTAGTTCCGTTTGTAGAACCCACAATCACTGGAAGACCATAACAAAGTGCTTCGGCAACGGAAGAGCCAAAATTTTCGCCCTCACTGGGCTGGATGAGAATATCGCACTGCGACATTAATTCCGGAACCTTCAAGCGATCGACGGAAGGCTGATATTCCAGATGACCAGGAAACTCAAATTGCTCGATGAGCTTTTTATATCCTTCCGCCCAGCCGAATCCACCGATAATTTTTAGGTGAACATCCTGCCGCTCCTTGAGAAGCAGCGCATAGGCTTCTAGCAACAGATCGAGTCTTTTTCTAGGCTCAGAGCGACCTAACCACAAAAGCACTTTAGTATCATCTACTCTTTGGACGGAAGAGGAATTCGTTCGTTGAAAATAATCTGTATCTATTGGATAAGGCAAAGCAAAGACAGCATGAGCTGGTACACCAAATGATACAAGCTGTTCTTTCGACCATTGACTACCAGCAATCAGAAACTCGCTGTTTCTAACTTCTGCCCTTGCCCGTAAATCCCTAATAAGATAGAAAACCATCAATTTAAGGTACAGGATGGGTCCACAAAGCGAAACTAGTTTTTCTTTTGACTTTTTAATGTAGAACCAGTTGGTCTTTGGAGGACCCTGAATCCAACTAATAACGGGTATATTCTCGAGTTTGAAGGGTGCATAGAGACCCAGGCAAAGAAATAAATCGTACTCCGTACTTTGATTTCTGGTTAAAATTTCGTGGTATAAAACTCGGTTATCCGCATGATAGACAAATAGCAGGTGAGCTAGGGGATAAATTGCTCTAAATAAAATTTTGCTTAAAGTATTAGGTAGAAGATTGAAAAATGCTCTTAGTTGGGACCTGTCTGGAATGGCAATATAGCGGTAGTTGCTATATTTATCGAGTTCTTCCGGTTCAACAAAGTCTTTCCATCCATAGAAATCAATTTGAAATCCTCTTTTCAATAACTCCTTAAGAATAAGAAAGTTTGCGGAAGCGACGCTCCCAGACTGCTTCCCAACCCAACCATGACAGGCAATTCTAAGCGGTTGACCCATAAAACCTATCCTTATGTAGTACGCGAATCTAGTACACAAGCGTTTCTGGTATTACAGCAGTTTTAATAGAAATAGGGTACGAGGATGTGAAGCATTCTTTGTGCAGCAGAACAGCCTCTGTCCTCTAGTTCTCCATATTATTTAGAGATATATGCTAATGAGTTTAACTGTTTAGCTATGTAGCTCCCAACAACAGCTTCAGAACATCTTGTTTCCCACCATTTCAAAGATTCTTGATGTTTTTCTTGCATGAGGTGTTTATTCTCTAACAATCTCGTCAATATTTCTTCTAGTTCGTCCCAGTCATTTATTTGAATGGCAGGAGATCCATCATAGAACCACCGGGTAGGTAAAGCCTCTGTTATGACAATACAGCCATATCGCATTGCCTCAAAAAATCGAAACGTCTCAAACGATGTACCTCTAGGGACAAGGCATATTTTGGTATTTATCATTCTTTGAGAATAACTCTCCTTATCAAGCACGTCCTTACTTGAGCCAAAAGAAGGCGTTACGGTGAGTTCAATCTTAAGCTCTGGATGTTTTGCATCAAATGTTTTGATACTCGACATCATTTTTCTCCGAGAGAAACTTTTGGGAGTATCAAATAAATGTTTTAATGACCACACTGAGTAAGTTCCATGCTCTATACTCCCAGCAAAAGAAACATCATATTCACGCTCTTCCAGATCCTTGACAGGCAACTCTAGCTGCCGATTGTAACCCAATGGTATGTCGTAAATAAGGCATATCTCACTAGATTTTCGTTGAAGGTATTTCAACTGAAGAAGAGCATGACTGAGCAAGCCAGGTAAGCGATAAAAACCAATTCTTAGAAACTGAATTAGAGCCAAAATGTTCAGATAGGAAGGGTGCAAAAAAGGATTACAGCCTAGTATTGGTTTTGTACCATAGCATTTGAATACTGCTAATACTTTGTCGCAATAGGTCGGTATACGACACCATTCATCTCCTGCCACAATCACAACCACATTTTTTCCATAGGACGGAAGTTCTTTGAGACTATTCCAGGTAAAGTAAAATATAAGACCGCCAACCTCAAGCTTTTCCTCCATTGCCTTGAATACATTGCCAAAGTAAGTATAGTCAACCCAATCCAGGGGATAGGGATCGGGTGGGTACCAGGGAACAGGTTTTTGCCCTTGATGTAAGTAAAGATAATACTGGTTTGCTGCTTTATTCATCATTTTCATAGCTGATAAACAGAAAATTAAATGCTCAGGGCTTTAAACGAACTGAATTTGTTAGACCGATTGCTTAGCTAACTAAACTCCGATAAACATCCACCGTCGCTTTAACCATTTTGTCTACACTAAACTGTTCAGCGGTAGCTCTCCCTCGATCGCTTAAGTTTTTAGCGAGATCTGGGCTCTTTAAAAGACTGATAATCGCTTCAGCAAGACTGTCACTGTCTGCTGTAGGCACAATCAATCCTGTTTCGCCATCTACAATCAATTCACACGGACCATCGGCTGCTGCTGCAATTACTGGTGTTTCCAAGCTCATCGCTTCCAGTAATACCAAACCAAAACCTTCCGTTATAGCAGGATGAATCAGGGCTGTTGCCTCATGGTGGAGAGAGACGAGATCTGGTTCGCTGACATATCCTAAAAATTTAACCTGCTGCTCAATTCCAAGACTGTTAGCTTGGGATAGGAGAGTTTGCATATAACGTTCTTGCTCGCTATCGCTGGGTTTACCAACAATTGCAAAGGTGACATTTGGATCAGATTGAACAACTTTGTGAATCGCATCGAGCAGATACCGATGCCCTTTGTGCTCCTGAATACGAGTAACTGTTAGGAAGAGGGAATTATGAGCTAAATTATATTTAATTCTGATATTATCTTGCGGAGTAAGACCACGTAAGTAAGCAGGATCAATACAGATCGGAGGAATAATCGAGTGAGGACGCTTTAGAAGATGAGGATATCCACTCCAAACTTTATGAGTTGTAAAAATAACATAGTCTGTCGGCAACCTGATTGACACTTGATCGACCCAATCCCAATGGTATGGGTAGTCATGTAAGTGCCAAATCTCCGGGACACTAGTAAATCGGGTTGCTAAACTGCTGTAGATATGGCTGGCATGATTAGCATGAACTAACTGGGCTTCAGTTTCTTGTATGATTTGAGCTAGCCACTGGATTCCCTGCCAAACAAGCGATAACTCACGATACCGATGGGCTTTGAAGGCATAAGCTTTGATCCCTGATTGCCTGGCTGCCTCTACTAAGGAACCCGGTCGCATACAAGCTAAAATAGGTTCTACTTGAAATTCTGGCAATCGTTCAATTAGGGAAAGGAATACTTTCTCCCCTCCCCCAATTTCTCCCACTGGCGAGACTAGAAGTACAGGTAAATTCTTCAAGAGCAGTCTCCTCCTCAGATTCGAATTTCATAATTTGAGGTTCATTGTTTCCTTCAGGGTTGATTAAGTTGGTGCTGATAGTATCTGTGGGATGCCATAACCATACCTGCAAAAAACCAAATCATAAAGGCAGGTAATGCAGAAAAGAAATTGCCGCTTGGTGAAATAATTAGGGGAACAGCAATTGCACGTGCCACAAACATAAACAAATCATTTTCCCTAGAAGCCTGGAACATTTGCCATACAAGCAAGATTAATGCGCCTAAGAAAGGCGTAGCTCCCAGCCAACCCATTTCAGCTATCACATTAATAATTCCGCTATCCGGATGGTTTACACTGGACAGACCGCGACCAATAGGATTAAGCAGACCATCTTCAAGGAATTCTGTATATTGCGCGCTTCTCCCCTGAAAGCTGCTGTCGTGCAAAACGTTAGATAGGGTTCCCAGGCGAGAGCTAATCATTCCAGAGAAAGGTTGTATGTTTGCTAGTGGAAGAACCAAAAGTCCTACTACTAAAGCAAAAAGAATTATTTTGATCTGAAGTTGCGATCGCAAATTTCCTATTACGATGAACAATGCGATCAACACTAAGATCCACGCGGTGCGTGAGTTAGTCAATAAAGATGCCAGACAGCCAATTACTGCCGCGAGAATAGACAGGGAACTTTGCCTAGTCAATAGCAGCAATATACCAGGCATCAGTAGCAAAGCCAAGGTTCCGTTCGTATTTGTTGTACCCCAGATAGCAGTGCCCGATTCACCGCCAATTGCGTTGACGTAACCCACTTCTTCAACTACTTTTTGCTGCCAGTAGGAGTCCCAAGGAGGCATTGCGATAAACTGCACTAAGCCGTAGGCTCCCATTACCAAAGTACCCCATAGGAAAATTCTCTGTGTATTTTTCCTGTATGTAGGATAATTCTGCCATTTAGAAGATACGAAAAACCCAAAGGCAACTGGACTAACCCATTCTGCAAAGGTACGTATTAATCTAAAACTAAACTCTAAGCTAACTAATCCAATAAGGAAGCTATAGCATATTGCCACAAAAGCTAGGACGAAAGGTAGGTTCATCTGGCGATAAGGGTACGACTTGAGAATGTATCGGATGAAACCAGGTAGCGTGATTGCTGTCACTAAAAAGGGAGCTGCTAAGATTATCGCTTCAGTTTGAAAGCCTGCTCTATAGTCTATAAGTCGGCGCACCAGAGGGGTTAGAAAGTAAAGCCACCAAGTAAATCCTGTATAAAGTACGGGGTATCTCTGATACAGAAATATCCCAACTGAAAAAGATAATGCTAGAAAACCGATGCGGGAAAAACCAGCACCTGCCAAAATTCCTAGTATTGTAAAAATTACTAGTCCTAGTATCGCTGCCCATGCAGGTGTTTGTTGCAAACTCCAACGAGAATCAGTTCTGATAGTGTCTTGGGAACGATTAGTATCGAACGGTAAAGTCATCTTTGTTTGACCTCTCGATCAATCCAGCTCTGATTAGCAGGGGGTTGAGAACTCAGGGCTAGCGATTTCTGCCAAGTGTGCCAACCCAACCATCGCCCCCGTAACGATGCTGCCAATCTTCTGACTACAATTTTTCCTTCATCAGGAAGCAGGCGAAGTGCCTGTAAAAAACCTGGAGCTGGTCGAGTTCCAATCACAATTGCCCAAATTAGGAAAAAGTAGCGCTGTACGAAGGATAAATATTCTAGTAGGACCAGGGTTTCGTTATGAACCAGGTTGATTGTCGCGATATCGCTGTACTGGTTCCGTCCATCCTCATCAAATCGCTCTGCTGCCTTATGATCGACTTCAACTTTGGGATCGTAGATGAGTTTCCATCCCGCTCGCTTAACCGCCACACTAAATGCCATATCGTTATAAACCTGTGCGCCCGTTCCGCGTAGCCGCTCATCAAAGCGAAGATTGGCGATCGCCGCTCGTCGATAACTCATATTCGCACCCTTGAGCAGGTCTACTTCTCGAGGTTCCCCTGCCCCCAAATGATGATTGCCGACTACTCTACCGAACCACTGGATGCAACCAACTAAATCTTTTATACCGTCTTCGAGCCTTTCCCCAGCATAGACCCAGTCTCGCCCCCCCACGCCGCCAACTTGGGCATCTTCTGCAAAATGCGCCTCAATCTGCTCTAACCAATGGGGGCGCGGGACAGCATCATCATCTGTAATTGCAATAATGTCTCCGCCTACCTTTGCCAGCCCCGCATTAAGAGCTGCAACCTGTCCTGACAAAGTAATGTTCAAAAGTTGAAGGGATAACGGGGCAGCATCAAACTTTTCAAAAAATGACCATGTCTCCAGATCGATATCACGAATAACAACAACGATCTCATCGGCAGGCCGTGTCTGGTGTTTCAAGGCTTTCAAACAGCGTCCTAGCTCCTGAGGACGACGATAGGTTGGTACAAGAACACTGATTTTCATGACCCTGCTAGCGCCTCAAATAGGTCAACATAATCTCGTGCTTTGCTCACCCAGCTATGCTGTTCTGCGATCGCTCTTGCTGCCTGCCCCATTTGAGTTCTACGAGCAGAATCGTTGACTAATTCATTCAGCGATCGGATGAGAGTATGAACATCCTCTGAGTCGGACAAAACCACACCGCATTCTGGCGTGACAATTTCCGCGCCGCCTGCTGTTGCCGCTGTAATCACAGGGAGTCCACTAGCCATCGCCTCTAGAAGAACCAGAGTACAGGCTTCATAGCGTGAAGGAAACACAAACAAATCGACCGCTTTCATAATGGCTGCTACATCACGTCGGAAGTCTAGAAAATGAACCCGCTGATCCACAGCAAGCTTGGCAGCAAGATCTGGGTATGGACTTCCTTCAACCGCACCCACAACCACCAGATGCAAATTTGGCACCTCGCCCAGGGCACGTAAAACCGTATCTAAATTTTTACGATTTGTGCGAATGTCACCCACAAATAGAGCTAAAGGAACCCCTTCAGGTAAACCGAGAGATGAGCGTTCGGTAGAACCAGGGGTGAATTCCTCTAAATCCACGCCATTAAGGATAATTTGAATCTTATCGGGCAGTACACCAACATCAATCAAGTCCTGCTTAATCTTTTCAGAAACGGCTACAACGACCTTTGCCTGACGCAATGCTTTTCTTTCCCAGGAGGCATTGAGTGCAGTGTAGAGCCACTGATAAATCCCGTAACTGTCTCGGCGGGTGTGCGAGATATGCATTGGTGACTTAAACCAGGCAGTATGAACGAATTGGATAGTATTGATATCTGCTTCCACATCGGTAACCGCCCCGTAGACTTGTATGATGTCAAAATCATGGCGGTGTTTTTTCAACCACGCCTCACTACGCTGCGAAAACACGAGGCTACTCAAAAGCTGCGTAGGATATCCCTTCACTGGGATATGGATCCAAGTCACCTTACTATTTCGCTGTAGGTCTGGAGCAACATTTGTCGCTATCAAAGTGATTTCATAGCCACGTCGGATGGCTTCCCACACAACTTCATAGTTAGCCCGACCCTGGCCATCCCCTTTAATAACACTGCGAGTCACAATACAAATTTTCATAAGCCATCCTTAATAAAATTACAACAGATTAACTTAACTCAATAAGATTTCTCGCTCGAGCAGATCTAGGATTTTCCTATCTTTTTCTACATCAAATTTACGACCAAAGTGTTTGTTAGAGGTAATCAATTGCTTAAAATGCTGACTTGTCAAAATAGCTGGGCTATTAGGATGAGAAACCTGCCAGGAAATGTAACGCTGGTTATTATTCAAAATTTTAAAATTGGTTTGATTCATAAGAATAGTATGAAAGAAAGATTCTTCAGGAATAATCGTTTTTTGATAATATCTAATAAAATCAGGATACTGATGGGCGTAATCATAGACGTAATGGATACACGAAAATGATAGGGTAAACCAATTAGATCCAGCATAACAGCGAAATCTATTATCAAAGGGTGACGACAAAGCGCGAACCCCCACAAAAGTCTGTCCTGAACGATAGCAGCCCTTACAAAAGGCTGCCATTGAGTAAGCCTATCTAGATGAAATGATATGCTCTTTAAAGCCCGAGGTGATTTTTTCAGATGATAATATTGATAGAAAAATCGTACTATGCCTGTATTTTTGTTCCACTGTAGCCCGCATTGGGACGGATTTTCTTGTATAGCCTCTGCTAAAAAATGCTCCATGAAACCATCGTACTGAGTGTCCTCTAAAAATTTTTCAGTTTTTTGAATTGGCTGAATGGGATAGTCCTGTCCTGACAGCAAGACCAACCAATCAAACTTTAAATAATTCTTTATTGCCCAACTTATTCCACAAAGCACTGCCTGAACCCAGGAAATGTGCCCCCACTGCACTGGAACATAGTTTTTCAAAACATAGACTTCCTGAAATTGCTCAAAGAGCGAAGCAGATAAATAGTATTTAGAATTCGTATAATCATGATGGATCACAACTTGGGATTCAGGGCTCCCAGATTTAATTGCCTTTACTAACCTTAGAACCTGTTCTGGATTAGTGTATGTAATAATCAAGTAAAGAATTTTAGCCATATTCCTCTAGCACATTAGTTTTCCTTCAGACTATTTCTGAGAATTTTTAAAGTATCGGAAAATATAAGAATAAGCGGTTGAAATTGATTGACAAGCTCCCCACATATTTTTTAGATTTCCTGTCTTAGCCGCACTGCCAATAAGCTGAAATGGAGCTAACACAACATAAGCGAGTGCTTTAAAGATCGATCGGTCGTACTGCCAGTAGGATTTTGTTGTTGCATATAGTCGAGAAGCATGGACAAAACGCTGATATTGCTCTCGATTAATCGGCGAGGGATAGTGATTAACGTAGAGATTGTCTTGATAAACAATTTGATATCCCAATGCAGTAGCATGATGAGCCATGTCTATCTCTTCCGAACCATAGCGCAAAAGCTCATCAAACAGTGCTTTTTCGAATACATCACGGGGAAAAATGGTTGAGTTGATGACAACTGCACGGCATCCATAACTAATAGGCAATCGTTGAAGCCCCCAAAAGTCAGCGTTGTGAGGCCTAACCTTATGAACCTTACCCTGCACATGCTTCATCTCATAACCGGTAATGATCCTTTTAGCGTCAGGCCCAGCACTACCCTGTCGCGCTAGTGTAAAAAAATCGGGCGGTACACATACATCATCGTCAATGAAGATTATATGAGTCCCTGTTGCTCTACGAATACAAGCGTTGCGATTAGGGCCCAAGCCACGATGAGGACCTTCCTGATAAATGACAGTAGAATACTCGCTTGTAACAGTTTGAGTTGGTTTACCATTCAGACTATCGTCACTCACGATAATTTCATCGGGCAGCTCTGTGCTTTCAAAGACACTTCTGAGGCATTTGCTCAACTCATCAGGTCGATTCATTGTGCAAATGCACAAGCTGATTTTTATTGCGCTAATTTCTCTATCTGAAGTTTCGGGCTGGTTAAGTTCTAGCATCTGTCCTCCTTGGATAGTTATTCCACATCAGGCTGATTCAACATATCTAATTAGGGGCTTCAAAAATAGATTTCTGGTATGAAGGTAGAGATTCTTTACAGCGATAAAAAAGTTCTGTATAAGAAGGAATTAATACTTCCCAGCTAAAATTTTTGTATGCCGTTTGATGGCGGTTAAAGCGCTTAGATAAATGGTCAGGCTCCACTAAAACTTGAGCAATCAAACGGGTTAAACTACCTGATTGGGTAAAGTCCCCAAGATAACCTTCTTGACCCAGAACAAAAGAGGCAACTTCATAGTTATGAGCGATGCAGGGTAGCCCATGAGACAGTGCTTCTACAAAAACTAGCCCGAATCCCTCAATTAGGGAAGCCAGGACGAAAACATTGCTGACTTTGTAGTATCCACTAACTTCACTATGGGGAACCGTTCTAAATTGAAAATTTTCTTCTCCCAATAGCTTTTTAGCAAGGGAAATAATTTCCGGTGTTTCCTCGGTCTGCTGCCCTAAGCAAAGAAAATAAGGACGAGGTTCCGGTAGAGCAGCAAGTTCTCGAATGATGTAATCAATTCGCTTACGTGATTGATCGATCGCGGCGACTGAAAGAACTATAGGACGCTTCTCAGGCAAATTGAGCTTACATCGTAAAGCGTCTCGTTCGTGCGCTTCTAACGTTGTTAAACGAGACGGCAAATCAAAACCTGGAGGCAGTAAAGTTTGTCTATCTGGAGACAATCCAATATTTAGAGCAGACTGGAAGTGAACCGGAGCGATCTGCTGCACGTAGTCCCAGCGCACAATATTGTGCCAGTTCGATGTAGGTCCACCGTTCTTAAAAAGAAGCTTGTAGTTCGTTTTAGTTAATTTCCGCCAATGCCATAGCAAATCGCCAATACTCTCATCGCTGAAATAGATTACATCTGGTTTTTCCCAATAGATGTAAGGCAGTAAACTGATACAAAAAGATAGTTGCTCTGTAAAGTAAGAACTTGGATCTTTTTTTGTTAACCAGGCGATTACTTTGCTAATTTGCTTGTTAAGTGGCTTCTGGCGCGGCAAATTCCATAGCGGAATTTCATGTTTGGCAGATTTTCCTGCTCCTTTAAAGAGCCAGAGATCAATCGAATCAATTTGCTGAAAAGTATCAAAGCAGGCTCTAGCTTCCGTCTCATAGCCACGCCTGATATTGCCCAACCCTGAACAGACAAGGAAAACCTTGATAGGCTTTTGATTTAAATCAGGCTTAACGATATTGGTCTTAATCTGCATTTGAAGTCCTGCCTCTCCTTATCGTGTCAGAGCTTCTCCAGACCGTATTTACCTGGACAGCAGCATAGAATGATTCATCCAAAGCATTGCGATCGCTTTTAGTCTGGAGTGCAATCGTGGCTCCCACGGATTCTGAAGCATTAACTGACTCAATAACACTAAATCCTGCCTTTTTCCTAGTCTGTAGCTAATTTCCTGGTAAGGTAAATGGTGCTCAAGGCAAACGGTCGCATTAATTCCTTTATGCAGTAAAACTGAATTGAGTATCTTAGTTCTAACTTCCAGCTCTGTTAAATTTCGCTCATCGCGCCTCGCTGAATTACTCCAGTTATTTGCCCCGTGTAAGCGAAAATATGACAGGACTTGGTTCAACCCGACAATATTTCCAAAAAAGGGAGCCAGGTCAGCGGGATAAGCGTCCGCAAAAAAACGATATTCCTGCTCTGGAATATCCAGAACCTGCGTCAAAAATGTTCGAGTAAAGCTCAGCGCAGTTGAAGGGGGCCACGGCCACCATCCTCCGGTTTGAGCAACCTTATGGGAAATATCGCCTCTAATCACCGGATGGGGGGGCCAGGGCAGACCCATCAGACTGCCTTCTTTATCAATATTTTGAATCTTGTGATACACGACTGCCGCATTTGAAGCACTAACGATCGCTTTGACGACTTCTTCTACTTTTGTCGGTAACCAAACGTCATCTGCATCAAGAAAACAAATGATTTCTCCTTTAGACGTCGCAAAACCTGCATTGACTGCCGCTGCCTGTCCATGGTTCTCCTGCAATACAGGAATGATTCTGTCTTGATAGCTAGCAATTATTTCTCTTGAACGATCAGTCGAGCCGTCATCAACAACAATGACTTCCAGATTGGGATAAGTTTGGTTTAAAGCACTATCTATTGCTTCTCCTAAGTAAGAAGCATAGTTATAGTTTGTGATAAGAACGCTGACTAGGGGTTGAGTAGTGTTCATAGATTTTGGAATTATAGCTGCATAGAATGTTGAACCTGGTGATAGTGCCACAGCCTGCCTCGTCGATCGAGGAGCTCTTCATAGCTGCCCTCTTCAACAATTCGCCCTGCCTCCAGGACAACCACTTTGTCAGCTCGCATAATTGTCGATAAACGGTGAGCGATCGCAATTACCGTTCGACCCGTTGCTAGCTCTTCTAAAGACTCTTGAATTAACCGCTCGGACACAGAATCTAGGGCACTAGTTGCTTCATCCAAAATCAGGATTTCGGGATTACGCAGCAGAGCACGGGCGATCGCAATCCGCTGACGTTGACCTCCTGATAATCGAACACCCCGATCGCCCAAAGCAGTTTCAAATCCTTCAGGCATCTCTTTGATAAACTCTAAAGCATTTGCTAACTGTGCTGCCTTGATGACTTCTGACTCACTTACCCCATCTAATCCATAGGCGATATTATTGTAGACCGATGTATTGAAGATGAAGGTATCCTGACTAACGATCGCCATTCTGCGCCGGACTGAGCCAATTTCAAACTCAGATAAATCTACGCCATCGATTAAAATCATACCTTGAGCTGGATCGAAGAAACGGGGAATTAAGTCTACCAGCGTTGTCTTACCTGCACCTGAACTACCAACCAGCGCAGTCATTTTGTTTTGCTCGACAGTAAGGTTAATATCGCGTAGAACGAGGCGAGCAGGATCGTAGCCAAAATCGACAGAGACGAATTTTATAGCATTTTTTAAGCCTGAAAAGACTCGATCCCCATTGTGAAAGTAAGGCTTATCATCCGACTTTAAAAACGCCTTGACGTTTTCTACAGATCCAGCCAAGCTGCTAAGTTGTGCCCTCACATTATTGATTGATTGCAATAGAGGCACAAGACGGAATAGAACGAAGAAGAACGTAAGCAGCGAAGCAACTTCGATCAGGTTTCGGTTCACGAATACAGCAAACGCTAATACAAGCAGCCCAACTAAAACTGTAGTTGCCAATCCATCTGCTAAGGGTTTGACCAGACCCCAAAACAGAATTGTCTTTTTATAGGATTTAACGATATTAGAGCTGGCTTGATAAAAACGACGTCGCTCAAAATCTTGCGTTGCAAACGCTTGAACTGTACGAATGCCATTTAAAAATTCAAGGGCTATTGAAGTAAACTGTCCGCTTGCCCTGGTCGTATCAAAACTGGATTCTCGCACTTTTTTATTCAGCGTTGCTAAACCTACTGTTAACAGCGTAAATAGCATTACAGCTAGCAGTGTGAGTTGCCAGGACAGCAAAAATAGGGAAGTCGCATAAACTAAAATTGTGAGCGATGTCGCGAGCAGAAACGAAAACGCACTGAATGCCTGCTTTAGCCGTTCAATCTCAGTTGTAATGGTATTAATGAGTTCTCCTGAACGACTTTTAGAAAAGTAACTCAGGCTAAATGCTTGAAGCTGCTCAAAAACTCGCTTGCGAAGGCGATCGAGAAGCTGCTGCTGGGTGAGTTCTGTAAACACATAGGCTAGATAGTTGCAGCTAATCCGCAGCCAGGTTGTTAATAAAATCAGAGCTGCAATACGGTTAAACCGCTCAAGCGGTGGACGGTTGATTCCCAAAAAATGAAGGTCAAACCATTGAACTCCAGTGCGAATTGGTTCAGCATTCGGATCAGTTAAATTTTGCAGGAACGTCACCAGAAAACCGATGCCAAATCCATCAAATAGGGCACCAAACAAGGTGAAGGCGATCGCTAAAATTGCAGTTCTCTTGAAGTGTTTAAACTCTCTCAAGATCAAATAGTTGTCAGTCCAAAATCTTGCAGCTTTTAGCTGTTTAAGAATCATGAGTAGAAGATGAGATCGCATTGGTATTCCTGCAATTAATAAGAGACAATGTGAGCAATAGATTCAGCTAAAATGCGAAGACCTGATTGAACCGACCAGCGGGGGGTAAACTCTAGAAGCGCCATAATTCTGGAGATGTTTGCTTGAGAATGCTGAATGTCTCCAGGGCGGACGTCAGCAAACTGAATATTTGGCTTCCAGTTAGGAAAATAGTCTTTAAGAATATGAATCAACTCGATGAGAGAAGTCTTTTGACCAGTTCCTACGTTACAGCTCAAGGTTGATCCAGCCGGCAAAGGAACGGTTAAAGCCTGAACAAAGGCACGAGCAACATCTTTAACATAAATAAAATCACGGGTTTGCTGTCCATCTCCATAGATTGTAATCGGTGTGCCTTGCCGCATTGCCTCTGTAAAAATGGAAATTACGCCAGAGTAAGGAGAATCAGGAACCTGACGCGGACCAAATACATTAAACAAGCGCAGCGAAATACAGGATAGATTGAACTGCCTGGCAAAAAGGTTAATGTAATATTCACTGACTAATTTTTGTAGGCCATAAGGCGAAATAGGATTGGCTTCCTGCTCCTCGGAGATTGGCAGTTGAATATTGGTTCCATATACAGCCGCTGAACTAGCAAACACGAGTCGGGAAATCTTTAAAGCCTCACAGAGTTGAATGAGTGCAACAGTCGTAGACAGATTATTGCGATGAACGTCCAACGGGTTTAACCAGGATTGTGTGACTGATGGGGTGGCAGCAAGATGTACAATACCGTCGATCGGCTTGATAAAGTCATGGGGTTGACAGGCAAAGAGATCCCGCTGCAGAAATCGGAGTTGGGGATGACAAGGAAGATTGTATAGATTGCCCGTAAGCAGATTATCCACCACTGTAACGGCATGCCCTTCTGTCAGAAGCTGTTCTGTAACGTGAGAACCAATAAAACCTGCTCCACCCATAATGACAAAGTGCATCAGAGGTCACTTCCATTTAACGAAAGGGCTATTAAATCGATCGCTGTATCACCCGTTGCCTCTCAAAGCGCCTCCACGGTTATTCCTTTGTCGGCTGAAAGTTTGCCAGGCTGGAAACCTGTCTTGCTTTAGCAAGAGGAACTAACCTTTTTTCGACCTTCTTCAATAGATTCTTTGTTGTCTGTACAGGATGCCGGATCCGCTCTAGCTGCCGATGGAGTGTAGGATGCTGATGTGCCCATAGTTCCTTCTTGAGCGCCCTCCAAACTTTCGGATATTGAATATCCTGTTCATGCAGATATGATTTTAGCCAGAGTAGATAATTTAACCGGGCAATGTGATGGATTTTCTCGCCTTCTTTCTGCTTCACAGCAGTTCGCCAGTAACTTTCTGGATGGTACCGATACCGATCCCAGCATTGGCTGGACACATAAACGGGTCTCTTTAGAAAAACTTTCGAGTGAAATACAATGTCTTCGAGCGCATTGCGAAAATTTTCTTCAAAACCGCTAAACTCATCAAAGGTGGTGCGACGAATTAAAATACTACATGTACAGGGATAAATATGACGGTTTTCCAGAAACAGGACGATCTGTTCTGGGGGTTCAACGAGCGTGTCAAATTGTTTACTCGTCAAGGTTAAAAAATCACCGAGCTCCTCGTCCGGGTTGAGCTGCCAGATACAGGGATTGTTTTCCATCCAGCTAAACCAGTACTGCGTTCTGCCATAGAGCATTGCAGCCTCAGGATGAGCTTCCAGAAGTGGAACTTGCTCTTCTAGCTTGTGGGGCAACCAGACATCATCCGAATCCAGAAACGCAATGTATTCTCCCCTGGAATGGCGAATCCCCAGGTTTCGCGTTGCACTCATGCCGCGGTTTTTATGTCCATTATGTTCAACATAGAAAATTTTGTCTGGATATTGCTGGGCATAGTGCTGAGCGATCGCCGTACTCTCATCGGTTGAGCCATCGTCTGCCAGAATCAGTTCCCAATTGTCATAGGTCTGCGCCAGGATACTCTCAATCGCTTCCTCAAAAAAGTTCTCCTTTTTCGCATTCCAGAAGATAATGATGCAGGAAACTAAAGGTTTTTGATCAAATGATTGGATGGATGATTGGTTGGACGATTGATTTATTGTTTTAGTCATTAAACCACCTCTCTAACTGCTGCTTAAATTCTTCGCCGTTCCAGTTTTCCACCGCGATTCGAGGTAATTCAAAGCGATCGCTCCCCTGCCAGACGAAATCTGCGGCGGTAGAACAGGCACACTCAAAGCCTGCTTCCTGAGCAATCGTCACGGTTTCTGGAGCGTAGTTTCCGAATGGATAGGAAAAGCTCATTACAGGACGATTGAGGAGCGCTTCTAACCTTGCCTTACTTTGCTGAATCTCAAGCTGCTGGTGATTTATCGACTGAGCAGACAAAAAGGGATGGGTCAACGTATGAGCGCCGACTTCAATCAGGCTGCTGTGCGCTAATTCCATCAATTCAGTTTGAGAGAGAGGGCGATGCGTGGGGCGCGGCGTTGGTTTTGTTTGTGCCCATGCCCGAATTTGATCTAGTAAGGTCCGGCGATCGACTTCAGCAAGCGGAAGTAACTGTTGCCAGATCGTGTAATAAAAAAACAATCGTGAGCCGGGTTGAGACTTCCAGGCAGGTTGATGGCGAGCACGTTCAGCCTCTTCTACGCGATAGGATGCGGCTGCACCCAGTTCCCAGCAACAGGAGTGACCGTTAATATCGAGCAAAAGCATTTCCGGTAGTTGTCCGGGCTGGAGCAAGAGCTGCTCTAACTCATCCCACCAAAATTCCTGCTCGCACCCCACATATCCTGCGGTTACAAAAACCGTGACTGGAATGCCATACCGTTCCAGTAAGGGCTTCGCGTCATACAGGTTGTCGGCATAGCCATCATCAAACGTTAAAGCCACTGCTCTTTGCGGCAAATTTCCCTTCTGATACAGCTGGACCAGCGTTTGCAGACTCATAGGGTGAGCTTGGTGCTGCAATACTTCTAACTGCTCGGAAAAGTGTTGCGGCGTGACGCAGAGACTCCAGGGATCGACATTGACCTCAGAGATACGGTGATACATCAGAATCAGGGCTTTCTGTCGGGTCAAACACTTCTGGAGCTTTTTAACAGCACGATTTAAGCGACTCACTTTCAAGCGGTTCATGACAGCACCTCAGGTTTGACTGCCCGAATCGTAATCGTGACTGGGTAGCCAGGATCACAGTAATCTAGTTCGTCAGTGTGAACCTCCTGAGTTGCCAGGCCCTGTAGAAATGCAGTGGCAATTAAGACATTCCCGAAGCTCTCAACCTCAACGTTTTCGGTAGGAAAAAGCTCTTCAAAGAGCCGCTGTGCCGATAGCGGAGTGAAGCTCCAACACCAGCATTTGTTCCACTCATGGTCATTTAGCGGCGTTATTCCAGGAATGGTTACGAGCAAAACGCCACCGGGCTTTAAAACTCGGTAAGCGGTCTTCAGCGCCAGCCGCACTTCGTAAATGAGCTGGAGGGTTTGCGTCAGAATAAGGCAATCGAAACTATCCGAGGGAATGTGCGGTGCGTCTGTTAAGTCACCCACGATCGTTGCCTCAGCATTTCCTTCTTCCACATGCAGAACATCGCTTTGCGTGACGCGATCCCCGCCATATTTGCGCGTGTAAAAGTGATCCCCGATCGCCAATACTCGTCCCCGAATATCCTCAGAATGACGAGTCATGAAGTTCTCGATGTAGTAGCGATCGATAGGCAGCCCGCGATCTAATCCCCAGTTTGAGCTGATTGGCTTTAAACGGCGTAAGTTCCCCCAGCGAGCCATGCCTAAAGGGGGGCTGTGCCTGTAGGTATGCCACTGCTGCTTCAACCATGAGTGAACGGGCTGAGGCAATACCCGTTGAGAGAGTTGTTTTAATAGCGCTGGATTCATAGACCAGTCTTATAGGAGGCGGAATGCTGCTTGCGGCATTAACTTACTGAACTTTTTGATTGCACCCTGAGTGCGAGAAGATAGATTTTTTAATTTGGATAGAACAGGATGGCGGTAAGGGAAGATTGCTTTGTTGAACGCTTCCCAAATTTGAGAATCCGTGATGCCCTGTTTTCTGAAATATCCCTCTAACCAGTTCAGGAAATAAGAACGCACCTGATGATACTGACCGGCTTGATTCACAATAGAACCACAGGAATCGGGATGAAGCCGATATTGATCCCAACATTCGTCAGCGACAAAAACTGGAAAATGAAGATACAGTTTGGTGAAAAATGCTTGGTCTTCGTAGAGCTGATACATTTTTTGAAATCCTTCCTCAAAACCTCCCAGATATTCGACCACATTGCGTCGCAGCATGATATCAGTAGGAGGAGGAGGAGTCGTCCTTCCTAGGGGGTAGGACAGGGTTAATAGTTCTGGTGGGTAATAGAGCCGATTCGCTGCGGCATAAGTCTCAGGAATCGCGTCTCGCTCACGGTCCTCAGAATTGCCAGTCCAGCTTTGCCAGTAAATACTTTTGCCATAAACCATTCCTGCCTCCGGATAAAGCTGCATGACCTTGATCTGCTGCTCTAGCTTGTGCGGCAGCCAAACATCATCGGCATCAAGAAACGCAATGTATTCGCCTTTAGCATAACGGATTCCTAGATTGCGAGTCGCGCTCATCCCCCGGTTTTGATGTCCTTCGTGTTCTAGATAGCGAATCTTTTCAGGAAACTGCCGAGCATAATTTAGAGCGATCGCCGTACTGCCATCGGTAGAGCCATCATCCGCCAACAGAAGTTCCCAGTTACCATAAGTCTGGGTCAGGACGCTTTCGATCGCCTCTGCAAAAAACTTCTCCGCGTTGAAGAAGATGATGATACTGGAAACTAGCGGTTGACTGCTCATAGCTGTCTTTCTATCTATCTTTTTTATCGATGTTCCTTGTGCATTGATTCCGGACGAGTGAAACAGCAATTGATCCCGTTAAACAGTTAGGAAGTTTCGTGCCCTACTTTATAGAATTGCGATCGCGAAACTACTCTATCTTTCAGCCAATATTTGCCCAGCCGCAGAACTAGAGGAATTACCTTTCGATAGACAGTTAGAGAATGGCTACAATTTAAAGATTCACGAATTTGCGTCACTGCTGCCTGAAAATCCCGTGAGCCGATGAGCTTGGGAACAGTATGGTAAAGTGCATCCAGTGCCCAGTTTTCTCTTGCTTTTGCAGCCAGCCAATCTGAATTTGCTATAGGTAGGTAGGATTGAAAAATCGCGATTGCCCGACGGATATCTCTCATATTTTCACCAGTTCGGGTATTGCGTTCGGTGCTGGAGTTTGAGTGCATCCGGTAAAGGGCTAAAGGTTCGGGTTCATACCAGATCGGATAATGTGCCGCAATTCGCACCCACATTTCCCAGTCTTCGCTCCAGGACAGACGACTGTCAAAGCCGCCCAGATGCTCGTAGACATCCCGCTGCACCACGATCGCGGGTGTTTGAATTCGCTGCTTAACTGCAATACGCTCCAGCCAACGATCCAGGATTCCGCTTTCAGATTGCTCCAGCTCAGAAAGGTACTGCCAGTGCCCCCGTTCGTCCATCATGATGTGGCGACAAAAAGCAGCCCCAATGTCGGGTCGCTGCTCAAAGGCACTTTGCAACTTGTGATAGAACCCAATACGGACGCGATCGTCGCCGTGTAGCAGGTGAATCAATTTTCCTCTAGCGCGCTCTAAGCAGGTTTGGAAGTTTTTGATATGCCCCACATTCTGTGGCTGGCGGTAAAATTCAACCCGACCTTGTCCCACTTCTTCAACTACAGCAGCCGGATCGTCTCGGGTTGAGCCATCATCAATCACTTCGATTTGCATCATTTCTACACCAGGGTCCTGCATCAGCACACTCGCTAAGGTTTCACGCAAATACTCAGCGCAGTTGTAGGTCGGGATCATCACTGACCAGAGCGGCTGAACTGCCTTAGGTATCTTTGGAATGGCTGCACGATACAAATGATTCTCGCTCATAGGTCGATACAAATTTAATAAAGCTGCAATTAATCAAGAAATGCGATAGATTAACCCTGCGTCACCGCTGTACTTCAATTCAAAATTCTGTTCGATATACTCAATAAATTTAGAGTTACTGGCTCGCAGCTTTTCATACTGAGAAGTCACGATACCAATCCAGCCCGATCCCTGGTTATGCAGTTCCTCCAATAATGAAATTAAATCCTGATCTTGTCCTGCGGCTAAGTCATCCCACCAGGGAATTTCTGACCATGCAGGTGGAAAAATCCATCCCCGCCTATGACTGTAATAGATCATTACAGGATTACCAATTTCATCGGCAATGCTAACTACGAGATCATCAGGCTCAGCTAACTTCTGCAATTCGATCCCCAGCCTGTAGCTAGGCTCTAGAACAGGGCGATACACGGAAGGCAATCGTCTATGGCCAAACAGACCGATGACCAGCAGAATAGTGAGTATGCAAGCCAGCACGACAGGAGTTTGTGAGCGTCGCCGGAACAGAGAGGCGATCGACAAAATTGCGTGCCCTGAAAGAGCTGCTGCTGCCGGATTCGCCAAATGAAAATTGTAGGGCTGGTCAACAAGATGTTTACACCCAATAAAGTAGTAGACTCCAACCCCAACAATCCACCAATGAAAAAACCAGGGAGCCTTGCCCCAGAAAGCTTCTGGATCAGGGTTTGAATTTGAAAGCTGCTGAGGGGGAGGTAACACCAACCCTAGACAAACAAGACCCAGTACAGGTTTTGTCCAGATCCAGCCATCGAAATGGCGATACAGTTTTGGCAGGTAGTATCTCTCGTTAATCCAGGTCATAAAGCCCTGATCCCAGAGCCAGCTTCCTGCACCCGCAAAGTGATGAGGCGGGTAATTCAGATAAAGATATCTTGCCCATAAGTAATAGGCAACCACGGGAATAAGCGTTAGCAAAGCTGCAATCGCGCTCGTTACAACCATTCTGTAATTCAGACGCTGCTTCTGTCTCAGGATCGTGAAGCTTGCATAGAGCATCGGAATTCCAACGACCAACCCAGTCAGCTTAGTTAGGAAGCCCCAGGCACTAATAACGATCGCAAGCCAGAGGTCAAAAAAACGTTCATGCTTACAGTAGCGAACTAGAAGCCAGCATCCTGTGGTGATAAGAGCAACCATAGCTGGATCGGGTAGGAATTCTCGGTCGGTAAAAATGCTGCCAGGAATCAGCGCCATTACGGCGGCTGCCATTAAGCCGTGCTTTTGATCCCACACTTGGCGTGTCAACTGATAGAGAGCAAAGATTCCCCATAAGCCGAATAAAACCGCAACAGATCGTCCAACCCAGTTATGTTGACCTACCATGCTGTAGAGCAGTGCTGCAATATAGCTGACCGTTTGAAATTCTCGCCCGTTGTAGCTTGGTCCAGGTCCATTCCAGCTAATTTCTGGATATAAGATATTCCAGTTTCTCCGCCAGAAATTGTCTGCCATCATGGCAGTGCTGGTTTCTCGCCAGCCATACTGATCAACAAACGGCTGATCAATTAACTGAAGACGCAAAGTTGCAGCACCGATAATAATGGCAGTAAGTAAGAGCTGAGTTCGAGAAATCCTTATCTTCATAGATCCAATTTCATTCCCCTAATCTTTCAATACAGCGTTCTTTACAGCGTTCTCCGCTGAATAACTGCTGCATTGAGAAGAACTTGAGAAACTGTTGACCGACTGCTTCCAGGGAAAAAGCTGCTTCGACACGACGACGGGCGAGTTTGCCTAGCTCAGATGCCCAGCCCGGTTGATCGAGTAGGCGATCGAGCGCAGATTGAAACGCGACCACGTCGCCGCAGGGTACCAGCAAGCCCCCGGATGCTTCTCCCTGGTTCAGGATGTCGGGCACCCCGGATGCTGCCGCTGCAACCAAAGGCAATCCGCAAGCCATCGCCTCGATCGGGGCAACCGGAAACCCTTCAAACACTGATGGAAAGGCATACACATCCCCAGCAGAAAGCACACGACGAATTTCACTGCGGTCTGTGATGTACTGATTTATCCAGGTCACATTTTGGATTGGAAGTGCATCAATTCGCTGCTGCAACACGTCGGCATCCTGCCCCGTTCCCAGGAGAAGCAGCCGTAGTTCCTGTTTGGGTCGCTCTGCACAAATGTTTGCCCAGGCATCCAGCAGAATATCTAGCCGTTTGGTGCTCATCTCAATCCGCCCGTGCCAGACGACTACCTGCGCTTCAAGCGGCAGCCCTAGAGCAGCTCTCGCCTCATCTCGGCTCATTGCAGTCCACTGTTTTAAATCGATCGGGTTAAAGATTTGAGCGACTTTGTGGCAGGGCAAATGGTAGCGATCGCTCACTCGTTGAATCTCGGTTTGAGGTGCGATCAGCAGTCCATCGCAAGCATTGATAGTGAAAGGTCGTAGCGATCGTCCGATCCGGTTTAGCTCGAAGCAGCCACTCTGAAAACTGCCGAAAACAGGCAATCTCATCCATTTACCTAGCAGAGTGCAGACATCGAAGCGCGGCGATTCATAATCCTGACATAAAATGGCACGACATCCGTGACGACGAATCTCCTGAAATACGCCCCTGAGAGGAGTTGCCAGATAGGGAGCTACCAGATTCAACCCTTTTAAGAAGCGGCGACGGTTTCCTTTGACGTTCCCTGCCATTTCCTCAAAGCTTTTCGCCAAGTAGGGATTAGGGTTCACCATCTGACGACGAATCGCTTGATAAGTTTTCGGTGCAGGCAAAACGCTAATGGTTGTACCCGTTGAAATATGCTGAAGTCGCAGCGGCTCAGTCACTTGTGCAGAGACCAAAATTAGGACAGTGCGGATGCCCACGAGTCGCAGAGCCTCGATGTAGCCTAGCAGCCATCCCCCCGGACCATCGGTACAGAAAGCTTCGAGGGTAACGTCGATGCTCTCTAAAAAGTCATCCCACAGGTCGCCCCAGGGCAGCAGCGCAATGCTAAATTGAGGCTGTCTTTCTGCAATCGTCACTTCAATTTGAGTCTGCTGTTCAATGACCATCTTGACACTGCACCTCCCTTAATTTATGAGGTAATCGCAGGGCACGCCATTCCTGCAAAAACTGCTGCTGAATCACCTTGAGTATCAGTCGAACTCCAGCTTTGATTATTTGCCAGGAGCGGCTACAGATTAACGCTTCTCGAAGCTGAATCAGCGCAGCTCTTGTATTTCCTTTGGTAGCCATTTGTTGAGCAAATGAGACTGCCCAGAGTGCCCAATTCTTGAGGGCAGATCGCGTCACCAAATCTGCAACAGATTCAGGTAGATAGGCGTGAATAATGGCAGTCGCGTTGCGGACATCCCGGATATTTTGCCCACTCAAAACCGATCGCTTGGTTAAGGAATTGGATCGATCGCGGTACAAAGCCAACGGCTCTGGTTCATACCCCACGGGATAATAGGCTGCAATCCGACACCACATTTCCCAGTCTTCGCCACAGCTCAACATCCGTGAATCAAAGCCACCGAGCTGCTCGTAAACCTCACGTCGAACGACCATTGCAGGAGGCTGTAGGGTTAACTCTGTCGCAATCCGTTCTAACCAGTTCGACAATATCCCTCGCTCAGTTTGCTCCACAATGGAAAAATACTTCCAGTGCCCGCACTCATCCATCAAAATCTGACGGCAGAATCCGGCTCCGATTTCCGAATATTGCTCAAACAGCAATTGCATTTTTGGATAAAAGCCATCGAGGATAGCATCATCTCCATGGAGCAGATGAATTAGATAACCCCGCGATCGCTGCAAGCACGTTTCAAAATTCTTGATATAACCAACATTCTCAAGCTGCTGATAGAACTGCACTCGCCCTTTGCCTAGTTCTTGAACCACCGCTGCTGGATCATCTTGAGTTGAGCAATCATCAACAACTTCAATCTGCATTAGCTCAGGTCCAGGGTCTTGAGCAAGCACACTATTTAACGTTTCTCGTAAGTAGCTAGCGCAGTTATAGGTCGGTATCATAACGGACCACAATGGACGCGATAGTCCGTTTTGAACAGGTCGTATTACTGCTTGATGAAGAGGTAATTCATTCATCTTAATTTATTTTCGCTGCTCCAGAACATATAGCGTACCGTCGCCCAGCAGCCATCTTCTGAACGAATACTGCTGTTTCACCATCCATCCAGACTCAGTAATGAATCTAAGTTTATATAAATACTTGAATCTACCTGTATTTTCTCCCCAAAGACAGGTAAAGCTGCTCCAATCTACCTTAACTCGTCTGTCAATATTGCTTTGTTGCGGCTCACAGGTTTCAAGCCGATTTGCAAAATGCCAGCCATTGAATTCAAATCCGCCATAAATTTGTTCAGGTAAAACTTTGGAATCTTCAATTAAACTATTGAGAGCTTGCCACCGTACTCGATTCCACAGCAGGTAGTCATGAGTTGCAGCAACAGTAAAGCTACCGTACACCAGCAGCAGGGCTGAAGCAGTAAAAGCCATTCCTGAGGGCAGCTTTTCTCCTAAAGAATCCTTGCTCAAAACAATGATAAGCATCATCAAAATAGGCATTAGAAAAAGCAAATAGCGATCGAACCAATACTGCTTATCCAGTCCTCCAATCACTACAAAATAAATAAAAGCGGCAGAAATAGCTAAAATAGGTAGCCATCCTTGATCTGAAGTATCTTCTTTCCAACGAGTCGTAAGATCTAAAAAGGCTGGAATGAGATATAAAATAATCACTGCCGCTCCAATAAATCCTATCAAGGTCAAAAGTTCCCAAGTTCTGTTCCATATTGCTTCTCCACCGGCATTGAGGCTAGAAGAGTAGCCGTCAAAGGCTTCGGGTCCTACACCAAAAGTTTCTAGGGTATTTCCAACAAAAGGCATTTGCCTGCCCTGAAGAACAAGGACAGTACCTGATGCTAGAAATAGCAAAATCACTAACAGATCTAAACGTCTATTTCTGAAAGATAAGCTTTTAAAGCGATCGGCAAGGCAAACTATTAAAAAGGGAAATAAAAACAATCCCAAGTAAACCAATATGATAATTGCATTTTCAAGATAGGTTAAAGCGACAGTCACTAACCCTTTGGAAAAGGTTTCTAACAAATTTTTAATCTGAAAACCATACAGGGCTGGCGTCTCGTTAACAGAGTTTAGCCAATGGGAATAACCTGCCTGCAATAATAAGCCTGTTATAGTTGGCAAAAAAGCTACAGTAAAATTTTTTATCTTTAATCCTTTTTTAGCCAGATAAGCCAAGCCGAAACTAGCAGTAATAACAATGCTGGATTGGCGATTTAAAATAGCAATGAATGAAATTAAAATGCCAGCTAGAACTTCTAAATTTGAGTTTAGCCTAAGTCCGCGAACGATGAAATAGAGCGATAAAATTGCAAAGGAAAATGAAGGAACATCACTATTAAAAGAATTTGATGAGCTAAAGTAGACAGGATTGAGAGCAATAACTGAAGCCCCAAGCAGAGCAAGCTGGAAATTCCCTGTCAATTCTCTTAACAGTCCATAAGATGCCAGCACGCCCAATAACCCCAGTACTAGCGTAGAGACACGAAGTACTGTGAACGAAAAACCAAAAGGTAAACAGAAGATAGCTCCCCAAACAACCTGTGATAGCAGGTTGGTTGCAGTCCAGTCAGAGAGCTGATACTCTCCTGTTTCTAGAAGCATTTTGACGGTCCAGCCGTAAGCCCAATCATCATTAAGCGGAAAATTGCCGATCGGGTTAATCAGCACGAGCATCGCCATCCAGACAATAGTGACTAGCAGGATGCTGACAAAATCAGGATTCAACCTAGAGATCCTGAGGGGCGATCGTAACGAGTTAGCTTTCATACTTGTTCCGCACCACGAGATAAAATTAATTTGGCTAAATGCTTATTCCTTATTGACAGTTTCCTATTCCTTACGCCTTACAAAAAACATGGTAAGCAAGTCATTAGCTCCTTGTTCCGTTCCTAGCTCTTGAATTTGGTAATCTGGATTGTTCTGTACTCTTTCCTCAAACCACTTTTGGTCTGCTTCGTTTAATACTAAAAACTGATCATGTTCCTCAAGAAAATTGCTGCTTTGAACGCTTTGAATAAAGGAATAGTGTGTGCTAATTGCATTTAAGTGAACGTAATCGCCCGTTGCGTAAGCACTGGTCACGTTCTTAGTTGCAGTTTCCCAATCCAAAATATGGAAGTAGCGGCTTGGCTTAGAAGAGTAGTAGAAGCGCGGGAGAAAGTCATGCCCTGCTTCCATCGCAATCGGCAGTTCTGGATATCCGTAGCTCAAATCATTTGCTCCCGGTTTCTGTGAATACTCAGGAAATTTTCTGGCATAGTAAAGTGGGTAAAGGATTATCGTTAATGTGAGTGCCAGAAGCGCGATCGAGCGTAGAGTCGAATACGAAAATCGGTTTCGTTCTCTATTTCTCTCTCTACTGCTCAATGCTTCAGGGGCAGAAATCATTTTAGAAATCAGGTAGGTTAATAAAATAGACCAACTGACCGTAATCGTTGGCAGAATATAGCGATCGTTTAATAGCGGTTTTACAGTAACAGTAATTATCCATGCTCCTAGCGGAACCAGCAGAAAGAAGATGGAAAGTATTAAAAGTGAAATTTCTCCGTGATCGAGCTGACTCACGAAGGAAGGCTTCGATATTATTTTTTCAGTTGATTTTAAGATACTTAGCAATGCTGAGATGGTTAACAAACCCAATATAAACCAGACAAACTTCGGAAAGGGAGTAAGCAAGTCAATTGCTTCCGATAAGCTGTAGGTATAAAACCATTTTGCCCCATTATTAGATTGATTAATGATTAAAGGGACTAGGGGTAACAGAATCATCCAGCCTGCTAACACTGATAAATAAAGCTTTTTTCTAAAAGTGCCAATATATTTATCGTAAGTTAAAAATGAAGCGAGAACCGCTGTGCTATATAAAATGCCGTACAGATGAGTCAAGACAATGGCAGCGTGAGCCAAAGTGTTGATTAAAAGAGAAGTGAAGGTGTATTCCCGTTTTCTATTTAGCGAGTCGTATTGAAGACATCCAAATGCACAAACTGCGGCAAATAAACCGTACATTCGCAGTTCTGCATTGTGATATAAAACAAGTTCGGACAGGCAAAAAATGCTAGTTGTGCCAACAGTAACCGACCAGAAATTATAGGTTCGCCGTAGTACCGTCCATATCATGATGTAAGCAATCGTGATCGTTACGCCGGAGAAAAGCCGCAGCGATAGTTCGATTGAGCCAAAGGATGAGCCAAAGATTTTGTCCCAAACCCAACCTATGATGAAGTAAAGCGGGGGAGCTTGATTAAACTTGTCGCTCCAGGCAACCAGCATGTGTGGTAGGGAAGGATCGTTTAATAAGTAGAACGACAGAAGCTCATCATTCCAGAAAAACTTTCTAGAAGAGACAACGGCGCATGAAATCAACAGCGATGCAACTGCAAGCGCAGGAATAAAATATTCCCAATACCGCTCATTAAAAGTAATCTTTCTGATATCCATTCAGTACGCTGCCCTTCAAACTAAACTTTTTGCAGCAATATTAATGCTTGCTTTTTAACATTCTTTTCAGCCAAAGCCGACGTAGGACTTCCCAGTAACCGCCGCCTACTTTAATTAGGCGAAATGAAGAAACGCCCATGTCCGGAGTCCGGTTAATCCAGGAGATTGGAACTTCATGCACGGAATAACCCATCAGCATCGGCTGTAGACCTGTTTCAGCATTGATTGCAAATCCGGGCTGTGTGATTTGAAGATTCTCAACAACCTCCCGGCGCATTAGCTTGAGATTATTTGTTAAATCCCGAATATCACCGCGCAAGAATAGAATACGAGCCAGAAAGTGAAAGCCACGATTAGCAATAATTTTCTGAATGGGATAGTTTAGCAAAACGCTATGGCGGGAGAAGCGGCTCCCCACAACGACATCGTATCCCTCTGCTGCTGCATCAAAGAGATCCCTAAGTTCAGGCAAAAGATGCTGAAAATCGCAGTCCATCGACAGAATATATCTACCTGTTGCAGTTCGATAACCATCTGCGATCGCCCTACCTACCCCATTGGGAGGCGTACGAAAAACAGGCTTAATCCTCGGATCTTCTTCTGCTAGCTGCCGTAAAATTATTCCTGTGCGATCTTGACTGTTGTCATCCACAGGAATGATTTCATGAATATAATCGCCGTATAGCTCTTTTAAGCGGGTCACCAATGGCTTCACGTTCATTTCCTCGTTGTGGCAGGGGATAACCACTGATATCGAGTTGTAAAGCGATACATGTTCACAAAGAGAAGCATCCGGGCATTCCACCCCGCGCGGCGGCTTCTGAGCATGAACGAGAATAGAACCTGCTAGGGTTTGAAGGACAGGCATATTTTCGAGCAGGATCGAGAGATTCCGCAAAAACCAAATTAGTGGACGGTTGAGAGGCGAATAGACAAAATCATTAAAAATGGCAAATACTCTAATAAAACCTAATTCAGAAATCAATTCATACAATTTAGGACGGCTGAGCAAGTGACGGGGATCTTTCTGTCCAAGCCATCCTGCCAGAAGCCGTCGCAACCTAAGAACTATATTCCAGGGATTGCTTTCATAGAATAGAATCTGTCCACCAGGCTTCAGAAGTTCGTAAACGTTTTGCAAGAACCAGGCACAGTTTCCAGCGTCCAACAAATCCATTGCAATGATGAAATCAAACTGCTCCGCTCCTAATTTGTCAGACTGAAGCGTTGCATTGATAAACCGGATCGAAGCGGGAAGATGATCAGGGCGATCGCCAGTTGGGTTGAACGTGACGGCAGTAATAGGATTCTCCCCGCGAGAAACACGCACTAACTGCTGAGTAAATAGTCCTCGACCACAGCCCAGTTCTAAAATCGTTTGCCCTGGTAATAGATGAACCATGTGGCGAAAGGATTGTGCTCGCCACAGGAGACGATCGCGGTAAATGGGATCTCGTTTCAGCCAGTAGCGATCGCGGTATTGCTCACGAATACCGAGTTTCTGTACCGCTGGGTCTATTGTTTCCTGAACAGTAGTCGATGGGCTTAATAAACTCATAATTTTTCTCTAAAGGTGCATTTGACTTGTTAACTGCTGAAGAATGAATAGAGTTTTCAGAATAATTAACTCACCTTCTCTACCAGCAGAACTGTTTCCCAATCTGTTGTAACTAAAGGCTTAACTCGATAAGCAGGATTAGCTAAAATCCTCATCTCTAACCATTGGGGGCACTGAATATATTCCCAATCTTTATCAACACTCTTCAGTGGACACTTCCTCCTATAATCCCGTTCATCTATAACAAGAAAGCGATCATAATTTTGAAGAAAATCATCACTTTGAATAATATTATTTCTGAACCTTTCCGGGTAAACACGTTTTAACGCATCTAAATGCTTGTATTCTTGTGGAGTAAACGAGCCACTATTTTCATTTACAGCAGCTTCCCAATCTAAAATAAAAAAGTGTCGGTATCTTTCAGAAGAATAATGAAAAATCTGCGTAAACCATGATGAGAACTGTATTGCAACCGGAAGATTTCTGTAATCAAGCTCAGATAAATCAACTTTCTGCAAAATAGTTCCGTGAAGCTCCTGCCTTGTAAAGCTTCTAGCAAATTTAATAGGTTGCGAGAGAAAATATGTAATTAAAATTGTGCACAATATCAAACTGGCAAGCTTCTTTAGAATATTGATTAAATTACTTCTTCTGACATTTTCTAAACCAAATTTAGTTTGGAATTCTAAAACAAAATGGGAGCTTGCAAAAGCAATTAAAATGATCCAACTTAAACAGCTAGGAATTAAATATCTTTCTATAAAAATAGGTTTAACTGTCCGTGAAATAAGCCAAACAAAAATAGGAACCAAAAGAAAACTAAGTGCAAATAGTAACAGGGGAAGCTCTAAATTTCTTTGAGTTCTTTGAGTTCTTTGCTGATTTTGGAAGCTTTCATGGTTGAAATGAGAATCATTTTGTCTGAATGATTTGAGCAGCAATAAACTACTAGCAGTTAGAATGATCCAACCTAGAGCACGAGCTTGGAAGAAGGATGATGAACTCAAATTCATCAAACTGGTCAGATTATTGAGAGCGGGAATGGGAATCCATGTACGAGGTCTACCCGCATCTGCCTGAATGAGGAGAGTAGGGATATAGAAAATCAGCGAAAGGCAACCAAGAATAATAGATAGATAAATTCTTGTCTTAAAAACCTTACAGTAGGCATCCCAAACTAACTGTGTTAGGAAGATAGCCCCGCTGTAAAAGATACCAAATAGATGAGTATGAACAATCGCCGCGTGTATGAAAGTATTACACAACAAACCCCATCGGTTTAGTTTGTCAGATCGATTTAATATATCAAACTGCAATAGACCCAGTGAGCAGACTGCCAAAAACAACCCATACATTCGAGCCTCTGCATTTTGGTCCAGGATAATTCCTGACGTACAAAATACAGTTAACAGTCCAAGCGCAGAGGGTAGAAAGCGATAGGTTCGACGAAGGGTTATCCAAGTAATAATGGCAGCAACACAAAGTCCTAAGCAAGAAAACAGGCGCAGCGATAGTTCTCCTATACCAAAGAATCTAGCCCAGACCCACCCAAATAAGAAATAGAGGATGGGAGTGTTGTTTATTTTGTCGTTAAAAGCGACCAACATGTGGCTGAACGACGGGTCTGAGAGAAAATAATAGGAATAAAGCTCATCATTCCAATAATATTTTTTGAATGAAACGATGACACAAGCGACTATTAGGGTGATCGAAATAAGCAAAGGAATAATATAACTCCAATCCCATACCTCTTTAAATTTCGTGTTGCTCCTAAACATTGAACACCTCATTTACTTGTTCTTAAATACCACTCGATCGCTGATAGCATAGTTCATTGCCGACCCTATCACGATTCCAATCAAGCTATTAACGGCGTAGTTAATGCCCATCTAATCTAGAAGGAGAAACAAAATGAAATCTCTTGCCGCAATCGATGCGCTACAAGACAAGTGATACAAAGGAATCTCTTGCCTAAAAATTTTGCGTATTGGCCAGTTATGGCTCGACCAAACCCAAAGCCGATAAATGGCAAAGCTAAAAAGTACTAAGATTTCGATCGAAATAAAGTTTGCTAGGTTACGCCAAGCCGGTTGCCCCAAGCTGAAAGATTTAACCGGAATCGCTAGGAGTAGGGTATTAAAGGCGGCTGAAATGATACCGCAGATGAGAAACCGAACAATACGATGCTTGAACAGCTTTCCTAAGCTACTTAAACTCTTAGTGAAGAAGATAGAAAACATGATCTTTAATGGCTAAGCACCATATCTTGGCACCATCGCCCAATGTTTGTAGTGAAAATCTCCTCCAGGATGTCTTTGACTGTATAGGTTAAATTCCAATCTGGATAGTGATCTTTGAACTTTTGAACATCGCTGATCCACCAGATATGATCGCCAATGCGGTTAGGCTCTGCATAGCTCCAGTTCAATTTCTTGTCTGCGATCGCTTCACAGTACTGGATTGCTTCCAGCATCGAGCAATTGCTGAAGCGACTGCCCCCAATGTTATAGACTTCTCCCCTACACGGATTCTGGTAGAAGTGATAGAACGCATTCACCAGGTCAAAGCTATGAATGTTGTCTCGCACCTGCTTTCCTTTGTAGCCAAACACTTGGTAAGGTTGACCCGTCATGGTGCATCCCATCAGGTACGATAAAAAGTCATGTAGTTTCATTCCAGAGTGACTGGGATCCGTTAAACACCCTCCCCGAAATACGGCAGTCCTCATCCCAAAGTAGCGACCATATTCTTGAACCAGTATGTCTGCTGCCACCTTTGAAGCTCCAAATAGCGAGTGCTTGAACTGGTCGATACTCATGGACTCATCAATGCCGCGATCGTAGTAGGAGTGGGTTTCAGCAATTTCCCATCGCAGTTCCTGTTCAACGAGCGGTAGATTATTGGGTGTGTCTCCATATACTTTATTCGTTGAACAAAAAGTGAATACCGCATTGGGACAGCTCTGGCGCGTATTCTCCAGTAAAACCAGCGTGCCGTTTGCATTGACGCTGAAATCTATGGAGGGATCTTTCGCTGCCCAGTCATATGATGGTTGAGCCGCTGTGTGAATAATGAGACGAATATCCTGGTTATAGGTCTTGAAGATATTGGAGATAACTTCTTGATCCCGAATGTCAGCGTTGTGATGAATGTATCGATCGCCATAGCACTGTAAAAGACGATCGCGGTTCCATTTGGTTGAGGCATCTGCACTAAAAAAGACTTGGCGCATATTGTTATCGATGCCAACCACAGTGTAGCCTTTGTCACAAAAAAACTGTACTGCTTCAGAGCCAATTAGTCCAGCCGATCCGGTCACAATGATGATGTTCATACTGGTTGCTGTACTTGCTCTTTCGTCAAAATTTTGAATGGGCAAACAACAGCTCCATCAAAATCAGGTCTGGTACCAAGCTGTTCAGCCCCCACATCAATTACTTCAATTTCAAAGGCAGACTCAATGTGGTCAAACACCACCCCCCGCTCAGGGTTTGCTAACCACAGACCAAATACATAGATTCCCGGATTGAGATAAAGGTGTTCAATCTGAAGATGCACCACATTTCGTCCCCTTTTCAGAAAGATAGTCTGTCCTAATGAAAGGGTGTCCGCATTGACTAACTTCGTTCCGCTCTGGTCAAACAAAATTACAGCTAGGCTATTAATCGATCGCTCTGCGTCTGAGACGATTTGTAAAAGAAAATGAATAGGCCCACACGAATAAGGCTGCGATCGAACCGATTCCTGCAAGCTGCCGTATTTAACCGCTGTAAAACGAGCTTCTCCGGTTCCGCTGCGAATCGTATTGGCCATGCTGATCCATTCTAGAGGCGAAACCTGGGTATCACCGGAAGACATATAGCGAGCAACCAAACGGGTTGTATTGCCGAAGTCAACGAGTCTGCCCTGCTCAAATATTAAGCTCTGAGGGCAGAGCCGTTGCACTGCGTTCATATTGTGGCTAACAAACAGCACCGTCCTGCCCTCGTTCTCCGCCACGTCCTGCATCTTACCCAAGCATTTTTTTTGAAATGACACGTCTCCTACTGCCAAAACTTCATCGACGATCAAAATTTCTGGCTCTAAGTGAGCCGCAACAGCAAAAGCAAGACGAACATACATGCCTGAAGAGTAGCGTTTGATGGGCGTATTAAGGAATCGTTCAACTTCGGCAAACGCAACAATTTCGTCAAACTTTCGTTTGATCTCAACTTTACTCATGCCTAAAATTGCGCCGTTGAGAAAGATATTTTCCCTTCCTGTAAGTTCTGGGTGAAATCCTGTGCCCACCTCTAAAAGGCTCGCAACTCTGCCCCTGATAGAAACTCTGCCGCGAGTCGGTTCCGTAATTCGGCTGAGAATTTTTAGCAGCGTTGACTTTCCAGCTCCGTTACGACCGATAATTCCAATACGATCGCCCTGTTTAATTTCAAACGAAACATCTTTCAGTGCCCAAAATTCTTCACGAGTTGGATTCAGATGATGTAGCTTGTCAGGCTTCAATAGCGTTCGGGTAAGCGATTTGGCACCATCGCTCAATACATCACGTAGAGTCTTGTAGCTGCGCCCCTTTTCCTGATGTCTGATAATATATTTCTTGCTCAGGTTTTCAACTCGAATCACCCTACTGGACATCTGCTACACTCCCTGGATTTCCATCGCTTTTCATGAAAACAGCAGCTTTGGATAGGTCAAATTACATCAGCAAACGTCCGTTCAACTTTGCGAAAATACCAGATCCCAGTTACCAGCATTAGTAAAACTAGTGCGATCGAAAGCAAAAAACTAGATAGGTCAATAAACGTCTCCTTTCCCAGAATTGCCCACCGAAATCCATCAATCACACTCACCATGGGATTGAGTGAATAAACGAGACGCCACTGTGGTGGTACAATGCTGCTGCTAAAGCCAACTGGAGAAATATATAAACCTAACTGGACGATAAACGGAACGATGTAGCGAAAATCCCGATATTCAACATTTAATGCTGCCAGCCATAAACCGACTCCCATGGCTGCTGCAAAGGCAACCAGGATGAATATCGGTAATGTCAGAATCTTCCAGGTTGGGATAAAGTCGTACCATACCATCAGTCCAACCAGGATCATGCCGGAGATCATGAAATCGACAAAGCTGACGATCACTGCACTGGTTGGCACAATTAAGCGCGGAAAGTAAACCTTTGAAAGCAGATTGGCATTACTGATTAAGCTATTACTGCACTCACTTAACGCACTTGAGAAAAATTGCCAGGGTAACATCGCTGAAAAGACGAGGATAGGGTAAGGAACACCCTCAGACGGCAAGTTTGCAAGATTACCAAAAACAACGGTAAATACAACCATGGTCAGGAATGGTCGGATCAATGCCCAAGTTACACCAATGACGGTTTGCTTATAGCGCACCAAAACATCACGCCACGCCAGGAAGTAGAACAGTTCCCGATAATTCCAGAGATCCTTCCAGTATTGGCGTTCAGCTTGGCCCTCCTCAATTACTAGTTCGTAGGGTTCCCAGTCATTGCGGCTATTTGTATTGTGCCTGTGGTGCTTCAGCATAGGAAGAATGGTGTCCCAAACCAGGAGTTAAAGAAAATCGCACACTGTTCCGGCAGTCCTTTCAAAACGAGGCGTTGCTGAATAAGCATATGATACGCCCCCCTAGCCCCCCAACTTTGGGGGGAACCAGAATTCAAAGTCCCCTAGCATTGGGGGATTTAGGGGGCGATGCAGAAGCTAAATTTACACCGTTCATATCCCGATTCAGCAACGCCCAAAACGACACTCAAGCAAGAACCTGTAAACCTAATACGCACCGAAACCAGTAAGAACTTTTGGAATCGTCATCAGCAAAATTTGAAAGTCTTTCCAGAGCGACCAGGACTTTAGATATTCCAGGTCAAGCTGGCTGACCGTGTCCAGGTCAACTAGATGCGATCGCCCTAAAACCTGCCATAAGCCTGTGATCCCCGGTAATGCTCTAAGTCGATGCAGATCTTCGTGCTTGATCCGAATTGCATCATAAATCGTCCAGGGCTGTGGACCTACCAGGCTCATCTCACCGCGCAACACGTTAATTAGCTGAGGTAATTCATCCAGACTATATTTCCGCATAAAACGCCCGATCGGTGTTACTCTCGGATCATCTTTGTGCTTATGCAAGCCTTGCTGAGATCCCATGATGGTATGGTGAGTCTCCTCAGCATTAACAACCATCGTACGAAACTTCCAAATCTTAAATAGTCTTCCCCGACCCCCAACACGCCATTGCCTAAAAAAGATAGGGCCTGGCGATGAAAGCTTAACCAGGACCATTAAGAACGCCATAAGCGGGCTTAGGACAAGAAGCATCAGTGCCGACAGGAACCAATCGATGAATCGCTTCGTTCGCCAGCCGAGTGAAGAACACTGGTTACGAAATTCCGCAGAAGGCAGCACAGTCAAAAAAACAGGTCTATTTGCATCATGACAAGCATCTGCCCAAGACTGCAATGCTGTTTCGCTTAACTTAATATTAAGGCAAACTGCTGCAACGCTAGAGAGCCGCAAGCAATCCTTAAGCCACTGTTCGCTTCTTAATGCCGGGATACCAGCATCGGAAGCATTCGCAGCATTTACAAATAAAAAATTGCTTCTCCAACATAAGGTTACGTTGGAGAATGTAGGAATATCAAGCTCTACCCAAGAGCTATTCTCTAGCCTTAACACCTTGATGTTAGTGAGGCGAATTCGTGTTGCAGTCATATAATATAGATTTGAAAGGCTTGAACAGGTCACACGAAACCCAACCTTGATTTAGTATTTGTAGAACCCTTATAAATTCCGCTATGGGACTAGTAGTAACTTTAACTACGTTCTACGACTGCTGCATTAACTTGAATTTATCGCTTACGAACTGACACCGCAATTGCCTCGCTATTTAACGCTTTAGCAGCCTAATGTTTGGTTGGATAGTTTAATTCAAGAACATATACGGTCTTTTTGAAAAAGCAAATCTACCTTTGGGATGAGTTACCCTCACAACACCCTGTACCAGCCTTAACAGAGCAGAGAGCAAAAATGATGTAAAAGAGTATGAACCCGAAGCAGATTTTCCCCGATAATAAAAGCTAATACAAATGCTGGTAGAGTCATGAAAATGCATCATCTTATCATAGCAGTCTAGTATTTTTGGTACTGATGAGCTGTTACAGGGTATCAGTCGGCATAAGCAGGCTGGCTTAGGTAATCAAGGAGCCATTTTGAACTGTGTTGAGCAACACTCACGAGTATCTATTTTTAAATTAGCTAAGTGTAAATTAGCTAATTTCAATAAAGTCACGAAGGATTGGACAATTTAGGGTTAATGCCTTAGAGTTTAGGGCTCTTGTTCAGTCCTTAATTAAAATTACTAGCTTGCCTGATTCAATTTCTACGTATTTCGCACAGGAGTTTTTACTACTCCACGTATAAATTGTTCATTAGTCCTGCAATAATAATGAGCTGAGAAAAGTAAGCTATGAAGGTCGCACTAATACATGACTATCTGACGCAGCGAGGTGGTGCTGAACGAGTCTTTGAACTGCTCTGCCAGCATTTTCCAGACGCTGATGTTTTTGCGTCTTTATATAGCCCAGACACAACGATCGACTTAGGGGATCGTCCAGTTCAAACAACTTATCTACAAAATATTCCGGGATCAACTCACTTCTTCAGGCTACTTGCCCCTCTGTACTTTCAAGCATTTAAAGCACTTGATCTACAGGAGTACGACCTAATTATTAGCAGCACCAGTGGCTTTGCTAAAGCTGTCCGCAAGCGACCTGATGCAAAACACATCTGCTTCTGCCACAACGTGACTCGCTTTCTCTGGGATACTAAAACCTATCTAAGGGAATATAGACAGTACAAAAGGTTCTACCCGTTGCTGGAAAAGATTTTTCAGCGGATGCGGAAGGCTGACTTAGACGCTTCTAGCAGTCCTGATTTATACATTGCCAACTCTACAACGGTCGCAAACCGCATTCAGCGCATCTATAATAAGCCTGCGCTCGTAGCACACTATCCGATCGACATCACCAAATTTATTTTTTCTAGCCAGAAGGACAATTTTTTTCTCGTTTCTTCCCGGTTACTGAGCTACAAGCGGATTGATGCTATTGTAGAAGCCTTCAACTGGTTGGGGTTGCCCCTGCTTATTACTGGAGAAGGTCCACAGCAAGGACAGTTGAAAGCTAAAGCGTTAGAAAATGTGCAGTTTTTGGGATATGTGAGTGATGTAGAGCGCAGTTATCTTATGTCTAAAGCCAGTTCCGTAATTGTTGCAGCACTGGAAGATTATGGTTTGGTACCGATCGAAGCAAATGCTAGTGGTACACCCGTACTTGCCTTTGGTGCAGGTGGCGTTCTAGATACTCAAATTCCAGGAGTTACGGGTCTTTTTTTTAATCGGCAGACCCCCGATGCGATTCAGGCGACTGTTCTTGCATCTAAAACAGTGCAATGGAGCTATGAAGCCATTCGCGCTCATGTCCTCACCCAATTTACGGATAAAGCTTTCTTTCAACAAGTCGATAAGATTTTAAATAAAGTGCTAGATTGCTAGTACTCTAAGTTGGATTTTTTACGTTTCTACAGAGCCATATTTCGGTAGTCGTAACGACGATGACCAATAAGGACAAGATCAATTCAGCAGTAGAAGAGAGCGATCTAGGCTACGGTGACCTATTTGCTGTTCTTTTACGTCGTCGCTTCTGGATACTCGGCTCTATGAGTATTACGATCGCCATCGCAGCGCTATTAGCCGTACGGGAAAAGCCTGTTTATCAAAGCTCAATGCGGCTTCTGGTTGAACCTAACTATCCAAGCTCACAGGCACAATCGAATGTAGTCAATAATCCACTAGCTCCTAACGGTGAGGAGGACTACGCGACTCAAATTAACTTGATGCGTAGCGGCCAATTTCTACGGCGAGCAGTTGATGCTTTAAGGAATGAGTATCCAGATTTAGGTGTTAACGAAGTTTCAAAATCACTTAAGCTCTCTCAAGTCGTAGAGAATGAAACTCAGACTAAAATCTTTGAAGCGGTATATACCAGTGACGAGCCGATAAAGGCACAGAAGATTTTAGAAACCCTTCAAAAAGTATATCAAGACTATAACTTACAGCAGCAGGAACTCCGTTTGAACCGTGGTCTTGCAACAATTAATAAACAGCTTCAGGAGTCGCGTAAGAACTTGATTGATGCTCAAGCAGAGTTAGAACAGTTTTTAGGAAAATCTAGATTAGTTCAACCTCAGGAGCAGGCATCCTCCGCTTTAGGAGCACTCAGCCAGATTCAGCAAACGGAGCAAACGACCCGTACAGAATATGATGAAGCGCGTGCTCGTTATCTAACTATTCAGCGGCAGCTTGCCCTATCGCCTCAGGCGGCGCTCATTACTGCTCGGCTCAGTCAGTCGGAACGCTATCAATTTCTACTTGGGGAATTACAAAAAACTGATTTTGGGCTGGCAGGACTACGAGTCACCTATTCAGATGCTGCTCCTCCAGTGCAATCCCTACTAGCACAACGGCAAAGCCAGATTCGTTTATTACAGGAAGAGGTTACGCGAATTGTCGGTTCCGTCGCCGCTCAGAATGGACTTGATCCGAGTCGTTTTCTTAGAAATGGGCAGTTGAGCGAAACGGATATTAATCTTGTGAATCAATTAGTTGAACTACAGTCAACCCTCTCTGGCTTGGCTGCTCGAAGTCAAAGCCTAGAGGCTGCCAAACAAAAAATCCAGGTAGAATCAAGCCGCTTTCCTGCCCTGATCGCAGAATATGAACGGCTACAGCCTCAGGTTGAGAGCGAACGTGCTAATTTACAAAGATTACTGCAGCTAAGGCAGGAGTTGAGTGCAAGACTGATCCAGGGTGGGTTTAACTGGCAGGTCGTAGAACCGCCTGAACTGGGATATCGAATTGGACCGCAACCGATGAGAACTATCCTGTTAGGCATTGTAGTCGGGTTGTTTCTAGGCGGGATCGCTGCTTTTCTGCGTGAAGCAACCGATACGGTCATTCACTCTGCCGACGATCTGAAGAGGTTGTCTAAGCTTCCGCTGCTGGGAACACTACCCAAACTAGGTTCATTACAGCGATCACCTGTTCATCTTAAGGGCTCAAAGCCTGCATCATCTGCTTCTAGTCTATTGGAAAACTTGGTATTATTGCAAGAATCTCTAGATTTTACCTATAAAAACATCTTTATTTCAGGGTCACACTTCAATTCACTGGTAATCACATCGGCATTATTGGGTGAGGGTAAATCAACTGTTGCAATAGGGTTAGCTCTCAGTGCAGCTCGCCTGCATCAGCGAGTTTTGCTAATTGATGCAGCGTTAAAAAATCCAACCTTACATCATTACTTCCAAGTTGCGAATGACAAAGGACTTTTTACCGTACTCTCAGATGAAGCGATCGGGTTACAGCCCTTAAAGCTTTCAATTCTGGGGTCAGATGTTGATTTTATACCTGCGGGACCAACGCCTGCTGATCCACTACAACTCCTCAGCTCTCGCTCCATGAAGGAGCTACTGCTGGATTACGAATCCCAATACGATTTAGTTTTGATTGATACGTCGTCTGCAATTGAAACAGTAGCAACGCTCCAAACTGCCTCTATTTGTAAAAGTACGCTACTAGTGAGTAGCCTTGACCAGGTTACTAAACTTGAATTGCTGCGAACTATTTCAATGCTGAACAAACTAAATCTAGTTGGCATTGTAGTGAACAATTGTCGGTAAAGTTTCACATGTGTTGATAGGGTATCGTCAACTTAGCCGCTTATGTTCAAAATTAGGTTGTGTCGCAAAAACAGCCGCTGGTAAGGTAGACAAGCCCCGTTATGCCTTCTCGCCCTCCGATGGCTACTGCTGCTCTGTTCAAGTGGCGGCATTTCTTGCCTGAAATTATCCTGCTCAATGTTCGTTGGTACTGCCGTTA
>NZ_JAMPKZ010000025.1:0-60222 GCF_039962215.1 Leptolyngbya sp. ST-U4 | reverse complement strand
GCTAGAGTCATTGCTTCCCAGAGGGCTGTTGAGATGTCGATATGCTCCAGCCTAAACTTCAGGAAGCTTTCTTAATACTGCTATTCGCTGCTACTTCCTAAACATCCTCTAAGCAAGGTCTAGAGGATGAGCAAGGAAATATTAGAAAACTTAGACGGAGCCATCGGGTTCGAGCGCCAATGTCCTGCCGCTCGGAAGCTAGCCGAGTTGCTGACCCATGACCACTTCAACCCCATTTCCGTCTGCGGAAAAGACATCCATATTCAAAGCAATTCTGCACAGCAATTCCTGATTCTTCTGGATATGCTACAAGATAAACCGAAGGCGGTAGAGAACTCGTGCTTGTACGATTCTCTGAAAAAGTGGGATTGGCAAATGCTGACCGCTGGGTTGAGAAGTAGGGCATTCTAGAGGGAATGCTTAGAAGCATTATCCTGTCGAAGTGCTGCCCCAGTAGGGAAAGCAAGCAGTTCTCCTGAGGGAAGTGGGGCAGGATGCGCGAATGATACAAAAGCGTGTTTAGATTAGGCAGAGTACCAGCAATAAGGCTGATCCCACTGCATGAGACAGGATGGCAACGCCTCAAAAAAAACTCAGCGAAACCAGGGTGTATCTCAAAGCGGGAAACTGAGCAATGCCCAAAAATTCGCCACAAAATCAATCGGTGAAAGGCTGGTTGCGGTAATGGGTAACAGTTCTACCTCTGAAGGAAGCAGGGGAAGATGGCTGAATCTGCTCAATTTACGTCCTGAGGAAAGCGGTCGAACGTTCCTGATGTTTGCCTTTTATACCCTGTCCTCGGTGGGGATTCTGTGGCTAGAGGTCAGCGTTGCGGCTCTGTTTTTGGGCGAGTATGGCGCGGATTCGCTGCCCTGGATTTACATTGCCAGTGCGGGAATCGGGACGCTGTTTGGCTTCTTTTATGATTGGCTGCAAAAAGTGCTGCCGCTGCGACAGGCGATCGTTCTGACTTCGCTACTGATGGGCTTGCCGTTTTTGCTGTTTCAGCTCGAACTCAATCCGGCTTGGCTAGGCGCGTACACAGTTTTTTTAATGCGGCTATGGCTGGAAGCAATCTATGTGATTAGCGAGCTGATTACTTCGATCACGGCAAATCAGCTTTTCACGATTCGGGAAATCAAACGCACCTATCCCTTAATTAGCAGCGGAATTTTAGTCGCCGATGTAATTAGCGGTCTGTCGCTGCCGATTTTGCGCGGCTGGGTGGGTTTGGAAAACGTGATTTTGCTGGCTTGTCTGTTGCTGCTGGTGAGTTCGGGCATTTTATTTTATCTGACGCAGGCTTATGCCCAGTTTTTTCCCGATTCGCCCCGGAGACGATCGCAGGAAAGACTGTCCAATGACCCTGCCCGTCGCGCCCGCGGTTCAGTGCAGCAGTATGTCTGGTTAGTGATTGGGGTTTTTGCGCTGATTCAAGTGCTATTTGTGCTGCTCGATTTTCAGTATTTGCGGCAAATTGAGCAAAGTTTGTCGGTTCAGGTAGAGGAGATTGCCGACTTTCTTGCCCTGTTTAGCGCGATCCTCGGCATTTTTGAGCTGGTGACGCAGTGGTTTGTGTCGGGTCGGGTGGTCGAGCGGATGGGTGTTTTTGTGGTTTCGATTTTGCCGCCGCTGGCAATCGTCCTGCTCAGTTCCATCACATTTGTAGGTGGGTTTTCGCTGTTTGTAGGAATCGTGATGCTCAAGTTTGTGGATGAGCTGCTGCGCTACACGCTGGTGGCAAGCGTCAGTCCGGTGCTGTTTCAGCCGCTTCCTGAATCAATCCGCAATCGGACGCAGTCGTTTGTGCGGGGCATTGCCGAACCTGTGGCGATCGGGCTCACCGGAGCAGGGCTACTGCTGAATGTCTGGCTGCTGGAGCGCATTGGCAACGGGACAGCGGTAGAAGCAGTTCAGGGGCAAGTGTTCCTGTTTTATACAGCAGCGTTCGCGCTCTGCTGGCTAGTTGTGGTGGTGCTGCTGCGATCGAAGTATGTGGATGTGCTGGTACTAAGTACCGAGCGGCGACAGATCAGCCTTTCAGAACTCGATCTTCAAGCGTTTAAGCGCAGCATTGTGGAGGCTTTAAACCGTCCTAGCTCAGATGCAGAGAGGCGATCGTGCATTCAGTTTCTCACCCAGATTGATCCGAAAAATGTCAGTGAAGTCCTGACGCCGCTGTTGCCCCAGTTTTCGCCCGCGCTTCAGCGAGAAAGTCTGGAAGCAATGCTTAAAGCTCCCAATCCTGCCAGCCTGAAAGCCGTTCGCAAACTAACCAGTTCTCCTTTGCCGCCGGATGTGCTGGCGGTTGCCCTGCGCTATCTCTGGCTAACGGAACCCGATCCGGACCTGAATCAGCTCCGCGATTATTTCAAACCCTCGATCGATCCTGAAGTGCGAGGTACGGCGGCGGCTCTCATGCTGCGGCGCGGCAATCCCCGTCAGAAAGCAGAAGCCACCGATGTGCTGCGAAAAATGCTGACTCACTCAAAAGAACGAGAACGGGTGATGGGCTGTTGGGCGTTGGGAGATGCAGTTTATCTGCAATCGCTGCGGCTCCATATTCGCTCACTGCTGCAAGATCGATCGCTGCGGGTGCGGTGTGCCATGATCGAGGCGATCGCCGCTACCCATTTAGAGGAATACTATCCCGTTCTGCTGCGCGGACTGCACTACAAATCCACCCGCGAGGCATCGATGCGGGCACTGGTGCGCTTGGAAGGTGAGGCACTGCCGCTGCTCATTAACGTCGCTGAAAACAGCTATAAGCCCGAGATTGTGCGAAGCCATGCCTGGAACGCGATCGGTCAAATCGGCACATCTGAAGCACTGGATATTCTCGTATCGCGACTCATGACTGCATGGGGGGCAACGCGGCAAACGATTCTCAAAATTTTGCTGAAACTGCCGCAGGAAAGGGGTATCGAAGCAGTCGCCGATCGACTGGGACGCAGCGGCATTGGGACTTTTATCGATCAGGAACTCCTGTTTTTAGCCCATCTTTATGCCAGCCTGCTTGATCTCAACGCCGATCGAGTTTCGGGAGAAGCTGCGACTCTGCTGCGCCGATCGTTGCGCGATGCTGAGCAAGACACCTTCGATCGCCTATTTCTGCTGATGCGGTTTCTCTACGATGGCAGCACGATTCAGGCAGCCGCTTCCAGCATTGACTTTGATACGCGAGACAGCGTTGCTAGAGGGCTAGAAATTCTCGATAATACGCTGGACTTGCCCAGCAAACGCGCCCTGCTTCAGGTGCTCGATCGCCAGTCCGACCCGGAAAAGCTCAAATCCCTTAGCGAGTTTCTGCCCCATCAGCCGATGTCTCCCAGTCAACGATTGCGCCATCTGGTCGAACTGCGCCATTTCTTGTCGGACTGGACGCTTGCCTGCTGTTTCCATCTCGCGCGTCAGCAGCGATGGAGCCTCACCGCCGAGCAAACCCTCTCTTGCTTGCGAGACCCTACCGGCTATGTGCGTGAAGCAGTGCTAGCATACCTGCAAACCGTTTCGCCCAAAACGCTGCACAACCTGCTGCCTCATCTTAAAGACGACCCCGATCGCCTGGTCAGATCCCAAATTCAAGACATCCTCACCCGTGGACTCACCCCCGAAAACTAGCTGTTTGCCGCCCGTATTTTTGGTGCTGAACCTATGCTCACAAGCGTCGATCGCCTACTGTTTGTTCGAAAAGTCCCTATCTTCCAGGAGTTGCGCGATGACTTCCTGATGCGGCTGGCGGCTTCAATGGAGGAGCTTTCTTTTCCGGCAAAGCAGTCTATCTTCCGGCAGGGCGAAGAAGGGCGATCGCTTTATGTGCTGGTGTCGGGTCGGGTGCGGGTGCATATCGGCGATCGCGAACTGGCGCGACTGGAGCAGGGAACCTGTTTTGGGGAAATGTCAGTGTTCGACGCAGAACCCCGATCGGCTTCGGTTACCACGCTGGAACCCTGCGACTGCCTCATGCTGAATCAGCAGCAGCTTTATGATGCGATCGAGGAAACGCCCGATATCGCGATTAATATTATTCGTTTGTTGTCGCGCCGCACTCGCGAATTGAACCAAAAGATCAATTTGTTGAGCCAACGAAACATAAGTGCTGCAAAGCGGTAGAAGTGCGATCGATTCCTCCTACTGATGGAGCCGAAATCATGACTCAACCTGTCCTATCTAATGCCGAGATCACGGCTATTTTGCAGCAGCGAATCGAACAGGAAAAACGAGGGGTTGGTATTGTCGTCGGAGTCATTGACCAAAACGGAAAGCGGATTATTTCATGGGGCAGCCTGGATCAAACCCAATCTTGTCCGGTTGATGAAAATACTCTGTTTGAAATTGGTTCGATTAGCAAAGCATTTACGGCTCTGGTACTAATGAACATGGCAGAGCGGGGGGATCTAAAACTGGACGATCCCATTTCCGTTTTTTTACCAAAGTCGGTGAAAACACCCACGCGAAACGGTCGGGAGATTTCCCTGCTCAATCTGGCAACGCATACGTCTGGGCTACCGAGATTACCCGATAACCTTGCTCCACAGGATAACCGTGATCCCTATGCAGATTACACTGTCGAAAATCTCTATTCCTTCCTATCCAGCTATGACCTACCACAAGACATTGGTAGCCAATACGAATACTCGAATCTCGGCACAGGCTTACTGGGACACATCCTCAGCCTTGAAGCAGGAATGGATTACGAAACCCTGGTCAAAACCCAGATTGCCCAGCCTTTGCAGATGAACGATACCTGTATTCACATCTCCCCAGAGCAGCAGACACGCTTTACAACCGGACATAATGCCTTGGGTGAACCCGTTTCCTACTGGAACATGCCAACCCTGGCAGGCGCAGGGGCACTACGATCAACCGCTAACGATCTCCTCAAGTTTCTGGCAGTCAACCTGCAAATTACGCCATCCCCGCTCACCCCAATCCTACAAAAAACCCACGAGGTGCAAGCGCAAACTGGTATTTCAGGAATCGCAATCGCGATCGGCTGGCACGTCCTGAATGACAACGGCACTGAAATTATCTTTCATGACGGCGGAACAGGCGGATTTCGCAGCTTTCTTGGTTTTGTGAAGCCGAAAGGTCTGGGCGTTGTGGTGCTCTCTAATTCAGAGAATGATGTGAACGACATTGGACTGCATTTGCTGAATCAGAGAATTCCCCTGACGAAATCTAGCCCACCCCAGCAGCGTCAGGCAATCTCGCTTGATCCTGCATTATTCAATGCTTACGTCGGGCAATATCAGATCGAGCCGGGCTTTCTTCTGACCATCACGAACGAGCAGGATCAGTTTTATGCTCAGGCAACGGGACAGCAAAAGTTCGAGCTATTTGCGGAAACAGAAATTCAGTTTTTCCCAAGAGAATTCGATGCTCTCATTACGTTTGTTCGAGATGAGCAGGGAAGGGTGACACACCTCGTTCTGCACCAGGGGGGGCAGGAAATAGCAGCCCAAAAATTGGACTGACAAACTGCTAAGAAGCAGATTTCGTCACAAGCTGCCAGCCTTCCGCAGTGCCCAGCACTTTTTCCGATCGCAGTTTCAATTCCTGTCGGGTCGCTTCATCTAACAATAAATAGGGCTGCCTTTCTCTGCGCCAGATGCGCTTCAGTCGGGGAGTGTCTACTGGGATGATTTGTCGATCGCTATAGAAATTGAGCGAGGGTCGATTGTAATCGTAGGACGTATAGAGTTTTTGGTTCGCGGGGGTAAACTGCTGAATCATGGCGGCAACGGGCTTCACCGGAAAGGAATTTGCCAGCTCCCAGTTCCAGTGATGGGAACCCATAAACAGCAGCAGCGCAACGTAGGTTCCCCAGCCTAAAACAGCTAAAAATTGTGCCTCTCCCCGTGCCATTAGCACCGCCACCGACAGCATCGTCATCCCGACTGCCGCAAACACCAGCAGCAAATCCAGGTCTGAGGGAGATTGCAGCATCCCAAACCAAACCGCACCTGCCCCAGCAACCAACCCCAGCAAAACAAATAGAATCATCCATTGACGCGAATAGGCAATCGGCTCGGACTGCAACACGCCCGGATGTCTGCCCTGTTCCCACCGTTCTGAGAGAGTTGCGCCGATCGCCAGAGCTAACGCCGGATAAAGCGGCAAAATGTACCAGGGTAGCTTGGTCACCATCAGGGAAATCGCTGCAAAGTAAACCCCGCCCCAAACGATCGCCAGCTTTGCCCAACCCAGATTTCGCTGATCCCAGGCAGTTCGATAGCCCAGCGGCAGAAATAGAATCCAGGGAACGCCGTATTTGAGCATTTCCAGTAGGTAATACCAGGGCGCACCGCGATTTTGCTCTACGTCTGTCCAGATGCGCTGAAGCGACTGATCGCCCAGATTATTGCTGAGAAACAACTGCCCGTAATGCACCCATTGCAGCCCATACCACAGCAAGGCGGGAATCATTCCCAGCAAAACGCCATACCACAAATAGCCCGATCGCAGCAGCCGTGGGGTATCCCAAGCCAAAAATCCCACACCGATCGCCCCCAGCAGCAACCCGATCATAATGCCTTTAGTGAGGCAAATTAGTCCCAGCCCAATCCCTACGCCCAGCGTATAGCTGTAGTTACGTCGCGATCGCAGCAGACAGAGCATCATCACGATCAGGAAGCAGAGAATTGCACCGTCCAGCATCGCTAAGCGACCTAGCCGCACGACCGGGAGGGAAGTCAGGTAAACCAGCGTGGCGCATACCGCAGGCGATCGGCGGTGAAACACTTCACGGCACAGCCTGTAAAACAGCGGCACCGACATTGCAGTTAGGAGTGCGCCTGGTAGCCGAGCTGTCCACTCATTCACCCCGGCGAGCGAATAGCTAAGGGCAATCAGCCAGTGAACCAGGGGCGGTTTATTGAGATAGGGTTCGCCCCACATCGTTGGATGCAGCCAGGTCAGGTCACTAGAAGGAGCCTGTGCAATTTCTCTTGCTACCTGAGCGACTAGCCCTTCGTCCCAGTCCCGCAGCGGCAATCCGCCCAAATCCCAGGTAAATAAAAGCAGGGCAGCAATCAAAAATCCGATAGTCCAAAAACGGTCGATCGGGCGTTTATCGCGCTGAAGCCAGAAGATAAAGTCGTCGAGTTTGCGGGTCATGCTGTCGCAGAGGCGATCGCTTCACTGTTCCCCAAAGGGGTAATCGTTCCCTTATGACTTTACGCCAAAAGCAGATGTTTCGCGTTGGGTGCAGCGTTGCTGAGTCCACTGCTTCTCCAAACATTCGCTCAGAGCAGGATGTGCCCCAGGCAGTGATGTCTAGATCAAGATTCGCTCCAGGGCAGTGATATCAGGGATCGACAGCGTATCGCGATCGCGATAAATTAATCCCTTCTTCTCCAGCTTGCTAAGAACGCGAGTCACCGTTTCTCGTGCCAATCCACTGAGGCTGCTCAGTTCACGATGAGGCAAATTGGGAATCTCGATCCCTTGATCGCCCTGCTTGCCTTGCCCATCTGCCAAAAACAGCAAAATATCCGCAACACGAGATACGCTGTCTGACTCTCGCAACCGCAGCCGTCGGTTGACCTGTCGCAGCCGTCGTGCCATGAGCTGAGCCAATCGCATTCCAGAAGCAGGCTCACTGCGAATCAAATCCACAAAATCTTGAGAAGGCATATTACCGATCAGCGTGGGAACCAGGGTAATCACGTCAGTCGATCGCGGCACTTCATCGAGCGGAGCCATTTCGCCAAACAGTTCTCCTTTGCCCAGAACGTTTAACGTCACCTCTTTGCCGTCAAGGTTATAAGTGCGAATTTTTACCCAGCCTTCCAGGATGAAATAAACCGAGGTGCCCCAGTCGTTTTCCAACAAAATTACTTGATTTGCAGGATGACTACGAACCACCACATGGGCAACGGCCTTTTCAACGATGTCTTCGGGGAGTCCTTCAAAAAAGGGGGTAGAGCGAATAAGTAACGCTTCGCGGGAGTCGCGTGGAGAAAACCGATCGTGCATGGAGCTACACTACTCTAACCAGTCTGTTAGAGGTCGAGGAAAGGAAAGGTATCAGAGGACTCGATCGTAGCCGAAAAGCCGATTATTTATCAGGTAACACACACAACAAACTCTTTGACTTTTGCCAATTCTGGCTTTTGCCAATATCGATTCGTCAAAGTTATCTAAATTAGCCTCGAAAGCATCCCTGATTCCATCCAACTCGGACAATCTGCGGAAACTAGAAAAATCCTAGCACGGGCACGTTCTGTCAGAATTTTGGTTTCAGCAAATCTACCGACCTAAGAGCGCAGCTTCTGTATTTTATACAAAACGCTCAGCAGGCCTCCACAAACTCATTCTCCACCAATACTGAGCCCGGTTCCCAATATTGCAGCATCTGTAAGATTAATATCTTGCATTAGTGCGCCTGATACATCAGCGTAGAACACTGTTGCACGGGTTAAATTGACATTGGTAAGGTTGGTGTCGTTGAGGCTGGCATTTGTGAGATACGCCTCGGTCAGGTCTGCGTCTTTCATGTTTGCGCTGGTCAGGTCAGCCCCTTCCAAATTTGCCTCGGTCAAATCTGCTCCCCGTAAATTAGCATCCCGGAGATCTGCACCAATCAAATGCGCCTGTCTCAGATCTGCCCCAGACAAATCACAGCCCTGACACACCCCTGTTTCTAAAAGCTGCCTGACCTGTGCCGGATCTGCTGCCTGAGCAGATAGACCTCCTCCTAGAACAGGTAGTGCGGTCAAGATTGCAGCGACCACAAAATATCGGGTTTGCATATCTTCCTCCCGGTTTAAGGCTAGTATCATTACAGCGAATCGAAGTCAGAAATCAACGATTTGCTTCCGCCGATTCTCCTGAGGGGAGAACTGCTTCACATCGCCAGTTGCTAATCACTACATTCGCGGTTCTTGCGATTTCGGAAAGAGCGGCAATTATTTTTGAATCTTTCTTCAGCAGTCCTGCTGCTGAGTTAAAGCCGCATCTAGCGGTGAAGCTCTCCACAAAGTTAATTACACGATAAGTCACACGAGCAGGCTTGACCTCACCCTTTTGGATCAGCTCATTGCCAGCCCAAGAGGTGATTCAGTTCTTTCATCTAACTTCATTCATTAAACGCCCCAGGCAGGACTCGAACCTGCGACCGATTGCTTAGAAGGCAATTGCTCTATCCAGCTGAGCTACTGGAGCCTATTGAGAAGCGGAAAGCTTCTTTTCTAAATCTTCCTAAGAAGTTACGTAATTCGTCAAGCCTGGGCAAACTAAAAACAGCTTGCTTCATGGGCTTGCTTCATGTCTGTTGAGCATCAATATAACATTCAATGCAGGAAGCGATCGATGCAGAGATCAGCCGGCTGGTGAATTCAGCAGTTTAATCGACCTGCATTTTTCTTTTCTAAGATTTCTAAACGCTTGCTAGCATTTCTGAACGTCACTATCCAGAGGTACACTTAGACCAATCTTTTCACGAATCAGCCCTTTCGCATAATCCACGGCGGCATTCGACGAACTCCAGTTCGCTTTCGATTGCAATGCGGAGCAGTTTCCTTAATAAGGTAATCGTGCCGCCTGCCGCAGGTTCATTACCTGGATTTCTGACCCCGACCTGTAGGAGTGCTCGAACTGCGTCATGTTTATCCTTAAGCGGCAGGATGTTGAAATTTCTAATATTCAGCACCCCAAGAAAGATCAGCAGATCCCGATTCTTCACTATCAAGGACAAACGTTTCGCTTAATCAGTGTCTTTAATGCGGCTCAGGAAGAGGACGCAAAAGCCTTTTGGCGCGATTTGACTGATAACCGGGGCAAAGCCTGTGTGTTGCTAGAAGAGCCAGAGCGATACAGCGTTTGGGGAAAAGTGCGGCTCGAACAACTTTCAGACGGAGCAGACGGGGCAGACGGGGCAGACGGGGCAGGATCAGAAACAGCACCAGCCTTAGTGCAAGCCAGCTTGCTGCTGCTGCAAGCTCTCTATATTGATATTGAGGATTTGCTGGGAGCACGTCAGGTCAACAATTTTCAAAAGGAGATTGCTGCCGTTTTTCAGCGAGGCAAGTTTCCCAAAACGGGTTCCCCCTCAGAAGTTCAGCAGTTGCTCACCGTTGATCCGCTACGGTTAGCCCTTCCTCCCTGGCAGGAAAATCATCTCAATTTGCTACTGCGGGAACTTTATCGCTTGGGAATGCAGTATTTTGGCAATACCAGCTTTACCGATCGCGTTCTGGATGCTCTGCAAGACATCCCCGACAAGGAGCGCAGTCAAGTTTTCAACTGGCTAAAACGATCGCCGGGCGGCAGGCTGTGGCAGTAAGCCATCTCAGATATCCCCTCAAGTCTACGGTCTACACGCCGCGGAGTTGAACTGAGACCATTGCCTGCCTACCAGTGACTTAATAACCAATGACCTTTGACCTTCTTCCCTTATATTGCTGCCCTCGGTTCATGATAACTACGCTGATATCGATCTGTAATTCATCTGCATCTTCATGCCAGAAGCTTAGTATGATCAAGTCCTCTTTCACTTTCTGCCTTCAATTGCCGTTCGCTATTGAGGAGCCGTTCCTTCCTTGAATACCAAAACTAAACTTGCGCTCTCGGCGCAAACTATCGTTCTCGCGGCGATCGCCTGGGCAGTCCTGGCACTTCTTTTCTTTCTGCTGTTTAGCGTTTCGCCCTCAGGAGAGGGACGCCCCGAATGGTACGGCGTGATCACCTATGTTTTTGAATCGCTTGCTTTTCTCGCAGCGGGCTTATTTTGCTTTCGCAACTGGCGCAGCCCTCAAATTGTGAGTGGTCGAACCGTCTGGCTGGCGATTGGGCTGGGCATGCTCACTTACTTCATCGGCAATTTGATTCTGGGCTACTGGGAAATCGGCTTGGGCAAATCGCCTGAAGTGTCTCCTGGAGATTTGTTTTATATTCTGACCTACCTCTTCCTGGGCTGGGGAATGCTGCGGGCAGTGCTCACTCGCCGCCTCAATCTCACTCCCATTCAGTGGGGCATCCTGGCAGCAATTACGATCGTGGGAATTACGATCGCGGCTTCCTTTGCTCCTTCCAGCACCACTGCTGCTGAATGGTCTGCTCCTGGCTCTGCTGAACAGCTCGTTGCTGCCGCACCCAGTCCAACCAATGCCAGCCCTACACCTACCGTTGATACGTTTCCTGCTATACCGAATCCGGCTTCTCCAGAAGTTGCAGATGTCCCAGCCTGGGCGATCGCAATGGAGTCGCAGCTTGAACCTCTTGCTGGAATCATTAGCTGGCTCTACATTATCGGCGATGTGATTTTGGTGGTGATGGCAACAATGCTGTTGCTTGCTTTCTGGGGTGGGCGGTTCTCGTTATCCTGGCGGTGTATTGCGGCGGCGGCTCTCTGCTTCTATATTGCAGACATCTGGTTTAACTATGCGGTGACCTATATTCCTGGGTATGAAACAGGGGCATTACCCGAAGTGTTCTGGGTTTTTAGCGGCTGCTTGTTTGCGATCGGGGCTGCTTTAGAATATGACCTATCGACTCGACGACAAACCCGACGACGACGCAGCTAAAATGAAAGACGCATCTCATTTTGGGTGAGAAAACCTGGCATGGCTCCGAAGAAACTGTCTGAATCTGACAAGCAGGATATTCTAAACCGCTATCGTCAATCCGAGGAGACGGCTGCGAGTTTGGCAACTCATTATGGGGTAAGTACCAGTACGGTGAGCCGTCTACTCAAGCAAAGCATTCCAGAACAGGAATATGAAGTTCTGGTGCAGCAAAAGCGATCGGGAGCCAGAACACTGGACACTAATGATTTGCCAGACCTGGAGGCAATCAGTGCCGCATTAGCCGTTGTGCTGAAAGCTGATCGTGCTGCACAAGACAAACCTGCAGAAGATTCCGCAGAAGCAGCAGAAACCCCAAAACCCGCGATTGAAATGCCTCGCCAGCGCAAGCGATCGCACTCGACTCTGACAGAGTCCGCTTCGGTGTCTATGCCAATTGTCGAAGCCCAGCTCGAGGTTCCGCTCACAATTCAGCAGGAACCAGAGTTCGACGACGAAGCTGAAGAAGCGGCAGTTATCCCGTCTGACGGTAGCCTGACGAGCCGACCGCTCAGTCCTGATACGCTCGACGAAGAGCTAGAAGACGACCTCGATGATGAGGACGATGACCTCGACGATCTCGATGATGACCTTGATGACGAAGACGACGATGAAGACGATGATCTGAGCGGTGATGTGCCGATCGAGATGGTTCACGTCCAGGGCAAGGGCATGGTAAATGTGTTGCCGCTCTCCGAGGCCCAGATTCCCCGCACTTGCTATGTAGTGGTCGATCGCTCCGCAGAGCTGATTACTCGTCCGCTCAAAGACTTTGCTGAGCTGGGACAAATTCCACCCGGAGAAGTTCAGGAGAAAACTCTACCTATTTTCGATAATCATCGCGTGGCGAAGCGGTTTCTCCGTCGAATGCAGCGTATTGTCAAAGTTCCAGACGGTCGAATGTTTCAAAAAGTGACCCCCTACCTTCAGGCAAAAGGCATTACGCGCCTGCTCATCGACGGGCAAATTTACTCAATCTAGTCTGTCCTACCCGCTCACTACTCACCCACCTACCGCTTCTCTAATCCCTGCCTCCCAACGGTAGAAAGAGGGCGGTCCCTGCCATGCCCAGAACAACGCTAAACGCCAGCACTAGTCCGATCGGAATTTGGATCGACTGAAAGCCCAAAAACTGAAAGGCGATCGGGGCTGCGTTTTGAATTGCAACAATCGCGATCACGCCAATCCAAACGGCGGTCAGCAGGGGAATCAGAACTTTTGCCATCGGGGCTCCAGAGAGTTATCAAGGGGGTCAGGGCGCAGAGCAGACATCGGTTAGACAGACCACCAGAACAGACTGAATCTTCGCATCCGGGCGAAAATTTCCGGTTTCATTGTATTCGCTGCTTGCAGCAGGATAAACTCCCGCAGTCTGCTGGTTGCCGTTCCCGGTCGCGAAGGAAATGTTGGGGACAGGCTGTCGCTCAAAGCGGGCATACTCTCTTGCTTCATTCTGCGTATTGTAAGACAGAGTTACTTTCCCATATGCCTGCTCTGCCTGGGCAATCGACGTTCCGGCTCCTACCCCTTCTGCGGTGCGGTATTTGGGATTGCGGGTGAGAATGCCCTGAATCAAATCGCTGTCCTTTAACGGTTGCTTTGCCAGATGCAGCAAGTAGAACTGCACCTCGCCGCCCTGGCTCACCTCGATCGCATCAAAATCCACCATAAACGGCGACTTTTCTGTAAACGTTGCGGTTGCTCCCAAGGTTTGCTTCAGTTCGCCCAGCCTGATTCCTAATTGAGCTGCCCCAACCCCTTTGTCAGAAATCGTTGTATTTTGAACCTCTCCGGTAGGAGCTACATCCGGGCTGGCACTGGCTGAAGGAGTTTCAGTTTGGGGAGAAGCAGCGATCGAAGGACTGGAATCGGGAGAGGCAGTAATCGATTGATTGCCAGAGCCATTACAGCTTGACACGAGCAGAACGGTGCTCAGCAGCACAAAGCCAAAGTTGAGCGGAGCAGAGCGGAAAGGCATAGGAATTCGAGACATTATCACTGGGTGAAACGACGGCATAGCATCAGGAACGAGGCATTTGGGGGAAGCGGTTTGCTGAGACAGAGTTACGATCGTCTTCATCCCCTTCCCGATCGGCGACCTCCCGAAAAGAGCTGCTTTCCATTATCGTGTCTTCTTCAAATCTTTTAGCGACATATCTTCCAGCGACACGTCTTCCAGCGACAGAGCAAGCTGATAGAGATCACGGCGAGGCAAATGGGTTTGACTGGCAAGCTGACGGCTCGCTTGAGAGCGAGACATTCCCTGCCGCAGCAGCTCTTGCAATTCAGTTTTAAGGGCACTTTCAGATAAAACCCGTGTGGCGGGCTGGCCTCCGGCAATCACCAGCGTAAATTCACCGTAGGCTTCCTGAGTCTGGTAGTGCTGCTCTGCCTCTGCCAGGGTTCCCCGCCAGAATTGCTCATGCAGTTTGGTAAGTTCTCTTGCCAGCACAATTTGCCGATCGCCTCCAAACTCTTCCCGCAAATCTTTCAAAGTCTGCCGCAGTCGGTGAGGAGCCTCGTAGCACACGATCGTGCGAGTTTCGCTCTGCAATGCGATGAGCCGCGCTTGACGCTCTGTGCCTTTTGTGGGCAAAAATCCTTCGAAGACAAAGCGATCGGTGGGAAGCCCAGCTGCGCTCAGGGCAGTGACCACAGCAGAAGCTCCCGGAATCGGTACGGCAGGGATTCCTTGCTCGATACAGGCTTTTACCAGCTCATAGCCGGGATCGGAAATGCCTGGCATTCCGGCATCGGTCACAAGCGCGATCGAATTGCCCTGTTGAAGGCGACGCAGTAGCTCATCCTGACGGCTACGGCGATTGTGGTCGTGATAGCTAATCTGCGGCGTTTTGATCTGGAAGTGCTGAAGCAGCTTTCCAGTGTGACGAGTGTCTTCTGCCGCAATAAAATCAACCTGACGTAAAACTTCGATCGCCCGGAAGGTCATGTCTTCCAGATTGCCGATCGGGGTTCCTACGATGTATAACGTTGCAGACTGAATCTCCATACCAGGATCTTAACCACGGAAGGCAAAACCTTGTGGAAATTGCCTGGTAATTTTCCCGGAGAAGCTCCCTATTTCTAAAGCTGTCCTTGAAGTGTTGATAAAGCGAAACCTTCGCTGTTGCTTGCCCCTGAATCAAAGCGCATTCTGGTTTCATCAGTTGCTTTTATCAGAGCGCAAAGCTGCCGAAATTGCGGTTTAAGGGCGCGCTCACTGCTCTGGTTCAATCAATTGTTCTTTGGTTTGCCTCTTTTGGGGCGTTGTCTAGAGGCTGCTGCGCTATGTCATTCACACATTCTGAATTTGTTACCCTACTGCCGTCATTTGCATCTGAGATTCATCCTTCGGTTCAGAGCAGAACTAAGCGATCGATCGATATTCTGGGCGCAGGGGTTGGCTTAACGCTGACCGCTCTGGTTTTGATCCCGATCGCAGTAGCAATCTATATCAGCGATCCCGGCCCCATTTTTTACAGCCAGGAGCGATGCGGGTTTCGCGGACAAACGTTCCGCATCTGGAAGTTTCGCTCGATGGTGGTGAATGCCGAGAAACTTCAGCATCAGGTTCAAAATCAGGCGCAAGGCTACATCTTTAAGAACGATTGCGATCCTCGTATTACGCGAGTAGGACGATTCCTGCGGCGTACTAGCCTAGACGAGCTGCCACAATTCTGGAACGTGCTACGCGGCGAGATGAGCCTGGTTGGAACCCGCCCGCCTACGCTAAATGAAGTGAGCCGCTACAAAGCTCACCACTGGCAGCGGCTAGAGGTAAAGCCAGGTATCACGGGAGAATGGCAGGCAAATGGTCGATCAACCGTAACCGATTTTGAGGAAATCGTGAAATTAGATTTGCGCTATCAGGAACGCTGGTCGATCGCTTATGATTTAGGGCTGATTTTCAAAACTATCCAGGTTGTGCTTAATCGTCGGGGAGCCTGTTAGCCAGGAGAAGACAACGTTTCGCCAGACAACAATGCGAAGCCGTTTCCCCTTCAGCAGAATCAATGGTGATATTTAATTGGGAAATAGAGCATTAGAAAACATCCTTCACAAAACTGGCACTGCTGACCCTCGCAAATCCAATTTTGGAAGCATTGTCTTGAGCTGCTGGAGCAATATCAGTCTCAGTCAGTCGGTTTTAACAGGAACTTTTTGCCCCTATTTCGCCTTAAAATCTGACTTTTTCAGCACTTAGACCAAGATTGGGCTAGATATGTATTACTTAATACAAAAAATCCGCTCAGAGTTAAGTTTAGTAATTTAAAGTCAGAAAGCTATCACAGAAGTTCCGATATCCCATTTGGCTTAACCCTACTTGCTCCACACCAGAGTGAAGGACAGGGGGTAAAAAGTCGGTTAGAACCAATTGGGCTAGAACGAATGATCTTATTGGTAGCAGGTGGCGGTAAGATGAAATCTTCAAAGGCGGGCTGGGGGAAGGGATATGGTAGCTGCACCAAATAAGCCATTGGCAAACGTCTTTCGTCAATTAAGCGGGAGTGCTTTTCCACCTGTTGTTGAAGCCTACGATCGTGGCAAAACAATCTTCTTTCCCGGCGACCCTGCCGAGCGAGTTTACTTCCTGCAAAAAGGGGCAGTCAAACTATCTCGCGTGTATGAAGCAGGTGAGGAAATTACGGTCGCGCTTCTCCGTGAAAACAGCGTGTTTGGCGTTCTGTCGCTCATCACCGGGCAACGTGCTGATCGCTTCTATCATGCCGTTGCCTTTACGCCCGTTGAGCTGCTGTCTGTGCCGATCGAGCAAGTCGAGAAAGCCCTGAAGGAAAACCCCGATCTCTGTATGCTGATGCTGCAAGGGTTATCCTCCCGAATTCTGCAAACCGAGATGATGATCGAAACGCTGGCGCATCGCGACATGGGATCACGTCTAGTCAGCTTCCTGCTGATTCTTTGCCGCGACTTCGGCATGCCCACCACCGAGGGCATTACGATCGACCTTAAACTATCTCATCAGGCAATTGCGGAAGCGATCGGCTCAACGCGGGTCACTGTGACTCGGCTGCTCGGCGATCTGCGTCAGGATCAAATGATTTCGATCCACAAGAAAAGAATTACCGTTCACAATCCAGTCACGCTCAGCCAGCAGTTCACTTAAAGTTAGCTGTGTCGCTGTTCAAAACACCCATGCCCCCAGAAGGACAGGAAGGACAAGGGATAGAACTTTCATTTCCCAAGTAACCTCATCCTAAGCGAATGCTTCTGGAGAAGAGGAACAGGAGGCTTGCGATCGGACGCGAACAAACGTTGCCGAACGGAGAAAGCTTGCGATTCCAACAAAACCTGAGTTAGCCAAATACACTGATAACCATTCACCCCTCATCTCCCCCTCCCCCACCCAACCCACAGGGTAGAAGTAGTAATCCTCACCGCCCTTTAGAATGGACTACAGATGGTTCTATTTATTAATCTGGGTCTATGTCAGTATTAGCGACAATCTCAGTTCTCGCCCTGTTAATTGTGGTTCACGAGCTGGGGCACTTTTTGGCAGCTCGTCTGCAAGGAATTCACGTCAATCGATTTTCGATCGGCTTTGGTCCGATTTTGCTGAAGTATCAGGGTGAGCGCACCGAATACGCGCTGCGAGCGATTCCGCTGGGTGGCTTTGTTGGCTTTCCCGACGATGACCCAGATAGTACAATTCCGCCCAACGATCCAAATCTGCTGAAAAACCGTCCGGTGCTCGATCGCGCCATTGTAATTAGTGCAGGCGTGATCGCCAATCTGATTTTTGCCTATCTGGTGTTTGTGGCGCAGTTCACAACGATCGGCATTCCTGAACAGTTTGATTATCAACCAGGCGTCGTAGTTCCAGAAATCATTTCTCAACAATCTCCGGCAGCACGGGCAGGGCTTCAGGCAGGAGACATTATCCTAGAAGTCAACGATCAGCCGCTGGGAGCCTCTCAGGACGCCGTTAAATCGCTAATGGAAACGATTCGCACCAGTCCGGATCAGCCTGTTGAATTTACCGTGCAGCGAGGCGATCAACAGCTTGATCTCAGCATTACCCCTAAAGCGGGAGAAGATGGCGTCGCAAAAATCGGCGTACAGCTTGCCCCCAATATCAATGCAACTCAGTATCGCCGCCCCAATGGCGTTTTTGAGGTGCTGGGACTGGCAGCAAAGCAGTTTCAGGGAATGTTTCTTGCCACTGTGAATGGATTTATTGGTCTAATCACCAACTTCTCCTCGATGGCAGGGCAGGTCGCCGGCCCCGTCAAAATTGTGGAGCAGGGCGCGGGCTTGGTTGCAGCGAACGCGGGAAGCCTGTTTCCCTTCACGGCAATCATCAGCATCAACCTAGCGATTATCAATATTCTGCCGCTTCCGGCTCTGGATGGCGGACAGCTTGTGTTTCTGTTGCTGGAAGGACTGCGCGGTAAGCCTTTGCCCAATCGGATTCAAGAGAACGTGATGCAAACCGGGCTGGTACTGCTGCTCGGATTAGGAATCTTCCTGATCGTTCGCGATACTACTCAGCTTGCGATTTTCCAGAGACTCTTCCAGTAGTCGCAGGGCAGCATGAACGTTAGGATGAGTTGGGCGTACAAGCTTGTCCAAGGGCTACGCGAACTGCCATCACTTTTGGTATGACGGTGTAGCCATCACCTCGTTTCCTTTTCTCTACTTCCTTTGTATCGTGAGACTTCGCAGCCTTTCTGCCCGAAAACAGCAGGCGTTAGAAATTCTGGTACGTCTGAAGCGGCTTTACCCGGAAGCTCCCTGCACGCTGGACTATGAGACGCCGGTGCAGCTTATGGTTGCTACGATTCTGTCTGCCCAATGTACCGATGAGCGGGTGAATCAGGTGACGCCTGCCCTTTTTCGCCGCCTTCCTGATGCTGAGGCGTTTGCCAATGCGGATGTTGCTGAAATTGAATCTTTGGTGCGATCGACTGGTTTTTATCGAAACAAAGCCAAAAATATCCAAGCTGCCTGCCGCCTGATCATGACCCAGTTTGGGGGTGAGGTTCCGCAACGGATGGAAGACCTGCTGACCCTGCCTGGCGTTGCCCGTAAAACGGCGAATGTAGTTTTAGCTCACGCCTTTGACATCCATGCAGGAGTCACAGTCGATACCCACGTTAAACGGCTGAGCGGACGACTGGGACTCACCAAAGAAACAGATCCGCTCAAGATCGAACGAGATTTGATGAAGCTGCTGCCCCAGCCCGACTGGGAAAACTGGTCGATTCGGCTGATTTATCATGGTCGTGCAGTTTGCAATGCCCGTAATCCTGCCTGTGATGTTTGTGCGTTAGCCGATTTGTGTCCCTCAGCCGATCGCTTCAAAATCACGCCGCCTCCTTTACCTGTTGTGGGGTTTGTGCCAGAAGGACGGATTGAGGTGAGGTAGTCAAGCTCTTACAACCTGCGGTAGTATAGTAAATGCTGTCTAAATAGGAACAACGTAATTCTTTCATGGCTAAGAAAGGCATGATCGAGCGTGAGAAAAAACGCCAAAAGCTCGTGGCGAAATACGCTCAAAAGCGCGAAGAACTGCTCGAACAATTTTCAAACACAACCTCTCAGCAGGAAAAGCTGGAAATCCATCGTCAGATTCAACAGCTTCCCCGCAACAGTGCGCCTGTGCGCCTCCACAATCGCTGCTGGCTCACAGGTCGTCCGAGAGGCTACTATCGAGATTTTGGTTTGTCTCGCCACGTTTTTCGGGAAATGGCGCATCAGGGCTTGCTTCCAGGTGTGGTCAAGTCAAGCTGGTAATCACTCCCAGAGTGTTCAGCCAGCCCAATTTAACCGATTTTATTTTGAGAGGAGGGCGATCGTGAAACACCGATCGCTCTTTTGCCATTTCTCAACTTTCGCAATTTTCCCGATCCTTTGCTACGCTATTAATCCAGAAAATGCCAGTGCAGTGTAGATTACAAGCCAGAAGCCTTAGCCTGTGAGATGATGCAGCATCCGTTTGAACATGGACAAATTTTTTACAGCTCCGGTGGACATTTCACCTACCGAGTGATTGGTCCCTGCTGTCGCCTGTTCGATCGTGAAGAGTTACCCTGGCCCTGCTGTCGGCTTCAGTGGCGCAGCAAGGAACCGAGCTGGCGGCGAATTGGCAAACGGTTTGTTCCTGATCTGGCAACAAAAAGTAGTCCATCCTACTCGGTTGAGGTGCTGGGGCAGGAGTATTCGGGGCGATCGATCATCACGCTCTATCCAGTAAAGCTGTCTCCTGAACTAAAGGAATGGTGGTACTCCAAACGAATTCAAGAAGAAAATACCCCCATCGATAGCCCGAAAGTGCTGACTGTAGAACCATAGGAGAACTGCAGGATCAGTGAGGCAAAGTATTAATTCTTAAAGCTCTGGGTCTAGCATCCCACTGCGCCAAGTCATCCTACAGTTTGCTCAATTAGGACAGCCATACCCGATAGGACAACCATATCCGTCCGAACAGGCAACAAAAAACGATCGCCGTGCAGGACGATCGTTGGCATGAATCAGGTTGCTCCTATTAAAAAAAATTGAATCCCGCTTTGTCACCCAACTTCATTCTTCAAAACAGAAAAATTACGTTTAGCCCTCTATCCGTTCATCCCAGGTTCGCATTTTGCCGGGATTTAATAGTCCGGCGGGATCAACCTGCTCTTTGAACTGAAGCTGCATGGGGTCGATCGTTTTTCTGCCACCGTCTTCAATGATGAAGGTATGGGGATTGGCAATAAATGCGCCGTGCTCCTCGTGGTAGCGCATGATTTCGTTGAGGCGATCGGGTGTAGTGTAGCGCACAAGCTGTAGAGCTGCCGGAACAACCGTGCCTTTGGCACGAATAAATTCTAAGTGCATCATCACCTCATCGCCGAAGTGGTGATACATGTGCTCCACCAGCTTCAGATCTTTGTCCGCGGGGAAGATGGTTTGCAGATAGGTAATCGATGAATCGATGCTGCGGGCATGTAACGTGGTGTGGTTCCACGTGAATTCTCCTAGAACGACGCCTTTAGTGGCTTCCTGCGCGGATTTTTGATAGACGATTGTTCCGCCAAACTCTTTCACGAGTTCGCCAAAGGATTCGAGGCAGGGTTCCGCAATCATCACAAACGCAGAGTGCTGTTCTGGCGTGAGGACGTTTCGCAGGGCGGCAAAATACTGAGGAATCGGAGCCGCGAAGATGGTGATTAGCTTTTTAATCATGCCGTCGGAGTCGCCCAGGGTCTGACCGAACCGGGCTGCCGTCATGAAGTCGGGGAAGGTGACAATCAGCTCTGACCAGGGATAAGCTGCCGTCAGGGGAATTTCCAGCTCTGTGATAATGCCGTTTGTGCCCCAGGCGTGGGCCACCTTGTACACATCGTCGCCCCGCAGCTCGATCACGCGCGGACTTTCTTCCATTGTTACCACCCGCAGAGCCAGCAAGTTTCCACGATCGGCAATCAACCCGTAGGTAATCGAGCCAATACCGCCACTGCCGCCACCAATGAATCCGCCGATCGAAGCTGTTCGATAAGTAGACGGAGCCATGCGAATTTCCCAGCCTGTTTCGCGGGTTTGTTTGTCGATCGCTGCCAGTTTTGCCCCCGCTTCAACGCAGGCGATTCCCGGTTTGACCCATTTCACCGCCTGCATTTTGGTCATGTCGAGAATCACCCCGCCCCGCATCGGCACACACTGACCATAGTTCCCCGTGCCTGCGCCCCGCACCGTGAGCGGAATCTGATGCTTGACACACAGGGCAGCCACCCGCATGACTTCTGCTTCATTTGCCGGACGAATTACAATTTCTCCAACCTTATTGTTAAGCTGCGCCTGGAGCAGGGGACTGTAGGTGTAATAGTCCTTGGAAAGCTTGGCAACCTGCACCGCGTCGCGAATGACCTCAATGCCCTCTAATTCAGCTACGATCGCATTCCAATCGATCGAACGTGCTTCCGCAACCGTCATGCTGGGATTCTCCGGGAGTAACGAAAAGTGTAACTGCCTTTCCCATATTAAAAACCGAATTTTCAATAATCCGTCAATCTGGATGCAGTCCAGGCTAAATTATCTGCCGCAAAGGGTGTTGGATAGCTTGGTCGTTAGTCATAAGGCAGTAGTCATGGGTAATGGTTCTCTTGCCTGCCCTTGGGGATGACCTATCTTGTTTAACGCTGTCCCCCCTGGCTCGTATGATGGAAAACGCTATGACAGTCAACAAAGCCAACAAATTTGATTTTATCGATCGCGCCCTGGCAGAACGGGTTGAGCAGCAGCGGTTGCGATCGCTTCAGCCGCTTGTTCCGGCTGCTTCGCCCTGTGGCGAGGGGGGGATGAATAGCGTATGGGTCCGGAAGCAGGGACGACCACTGCTCAACTTCAGCGCGAACGATTATCTGGGGCTGTCAAAGCATCCGGCACTGATCCAGGCAGCGCAAGACTATACAGGACGGTACGGGACAGGCGCAACGGCATCGCGGCTTGTAGCGGGCAACTACGACATTCATCATCAGCTTGAGGAAAAACTGGCAGCTGCCTGTGGACGAGAAGCTGCTTTGCTGTTTAACTCAGGCTTTCAAGCAAATATGACCCTGCTAGGGACACTGCTGACTGCTCAATCTTGTGTGCTGTGCGATCGGCTAATTCACAGCAGTTTGATTCAAGGCATTTTGGCAAGCGGGGCGAGGTTTTATCGCTATGCCCACAATGATTTGAATCAGCTTGAAACGCTGTGCAAAAAAGTCAGCTCGCAGTCCTACGATCGGCTCATGATTGTAACTGAAACTGTTTTTAGCATGGATGGCGATCGAAGCGATGTATCTGCCTTAATTCAGCTTGCAGATCAGTACAATACGATTTTATATCTAGATGATGCTCATGCGCTTGGTGTACTGGGAGAACAGGGAATGGGATTAGCTGCATTCCAGCCAGAAATTGATCTGGTCGTAGGGACATTGGGTAAAGCCTTCGGGGCGTTCGGGGCATTCGTTGCCTGCTCAAAAAAACTGCGCGACTATTTAATTAATTACTGCCCTGGATTTATTTATACGACGGCTCTGCCGCCCGGTATAATTGGGGCGATTGATGCTGCTCTGACATTAATTCCTGATCTTGATGATGAGCGACAGCATTTAATCAATCAGTCGAAGGAATTACGCGATCGGCTGCACAAAATAGGCTATAGCACACTCAATTCTGACTCTCAGATTGTTCCGATGATGGTGGGAGAGTCTGAAAAAACATTAGAGCTTTCACGGGCTTTAGAAACAGAAGGAATTTTAGCCGTTGCGATTCGTCCACCAACGGTTCCAGAAGGGTCTGCACGGATTCGGATCGCTCTTTCGAGTCAGCATCAGCCGGAGCATCTAGAAATGCTCATTCAAGCTTTATCAGCGATACCAGCGTGAATTTGAAGAAAAGAAATGTTTATAATAATCAAGTCGTGAGATATGTCCTACCTCAGCCCCCCAAATCCCCTAATCCTGGGGAACTTTAAGACTGAAGTAATTGCCTTTCACGGGTGGGGATTCGATCGCCAATGCTGGAAGTTTTGGCAGGAACAATTCACCCAGTTGGGCTGCAAGTTTCAGGCATTTGATCGCGGCTATTTTGGTAATTCGCTTCAGCCAAGCTTTACCAATTTTGATTCAAAAAAAATCATCCTCGTCCATTCCTACGGGCTGCATCTTTGCCCGCTCGAGTTACTGCAGCAAGCTGATTTTTTAATTGTGTTTAATAGTTTCCTCACGTTTCATCCTGAAGCGAGAGCAGAGAAAAGACGATCGCAGCTTGTATTGGGTGAAATGATTCGCCAATTTCAGGCAATGCCAGAAATTGTACTGCAAAACTTTTATCATCACTCTGGATATCCCCAACTTCAGCATGATTTTGACCACCTCAATCACTCGCTTCTGCTGCAAGATCTACATCAGTTAAATGATTCAAAGCTTGACGCATCTTATATGCAGTCGATCGCTAAAGTCCTTGTCTTTAGTAGCTCAAACGATCGCATCGTTGCTGCCTCCCAAACACAAGAATTTTTGATCGCCCTGCTCCATTCTTGTGAGTTGATTCGTATTCTGCGCGCCGGACACGCCCTTCCTTTTACTCACTTTGCTGAGTGCTGGTCGATACTGCAATCTGCTCTTTGCTTTTCTATAAATTTCTAATGTTGTCACCTCCTAGCTCCTTTGATAAATCTCAAATTGCCGATCGATTTGGTCGAGCCGCTGCGACTTATCATCAGTTTGCAACGGTACAGAAGGCAGGCGCAAGACATCTTATTGGCCTAACAGACGCAGATTGGTTTCAGCTTCCTGAAGGTGATGTTTTAGAAATTGGTTGCGGGACGGGATTTTTGACTCAAGAATTGGTAAATCGGTTGGGAGAGCGATCGATTCTAGCCACAGATTTATCGTTGGAAATGCTAGCGTTTTGTCAGTCTCATTTATGCCTTCCTTCAGAACAAAATCGAGTATTATTTCAGCAGCTTGACGGCGAACGGTTGCCTATTCCAGAAGAACCATACGCCATGATCGCCAGCGGATTTGCGTTGCAGTGGTTCGATCGTCCAATGCAGGCACTCGCTCGCTGGCTCAAAGCAGTCAAACCCGGTGGCTGGCTCTTAATTTCCTTTCCCACCGATCGCAGCTTTCCTGAATGGCGGCAAATCTGTCAGCAGTTCAATCTTCCTTTGACGCTGAATCCATTACCCAATACTGATGCTTTACTCGAAAAGGTTCAAACGCTTCCTGTTTGCTGTTTTACCCATGAGGTGGTGAGCCAGACAATCCATTTTGATGCGATCGATTTTCTCAGAAGTTTGAAGGCAATCGGAGCGGGTTTGAGTTTAACCCGAAAGCAGCTTTCGATCCAACAATTAAAACGGCTATCAGCCGCCTGGAAGTTGCAGAATTGTGACAAAATAATTGCCAGTCATTCGATCGCTTATTGGGCGATTCAGCGAATTGATTAATCATTATTGCAGTCAATCAAGCAAATGCCATTTCAATTTCCAGAACATTTTTTTGTGACCGGAACCGACACCAATGTTGGTAAAACTGTTACTTCTGCAATGCTCACGCTTGGCTTAGATGCCGCTTACTGGAAGCCGCTTCAGTCTGGTTTAGACACTATCACAGACACAGATTATGTTAAACAAGTGACTGGATTGAACGATGCTCATTTTCTGCCAGAACGGTTTCGATTAACAGAGCCACTTTCGCCTCATGCTTCTGCTGCGATCGACGGCCTTGAAATTCACCTTCATGATTTTGAGCTGCCTAAAACAATCGAGCAGCCTCATTTGATTGTTGAAGGAGCAGGCGGATTAATGGTTCCGATTAACGATCGCCACTACGTGATTGACCTGATTAAGCATTTAGAATTGCCCGTTTGTTTAGTGTCGAGAAGCGCATTGGGAACGATTAACCACACACTGCTATCGCTGGCACAACTTAGGCGGGAGAATATTCCAATTCTGGGGGTAATTATTAACGGTAAAAAGAATCCTGGTAATCGGGCGGCAATCGAGCATTATGGCCAGGTTCCAATTTTGGGTGAAGTTGATTTTCTGGAGGCGATCGATCCAGCAACGCTCAAAACTGCATACAATCAGCTTGAAATTCATGATTAAATCGCTCAACACTTAACAGTTTTATCAATGGCGCATCCTCATCTCTGGTATCCTTTCACGCAGGCAAAAACCGCACCCGAACCGCTGAAGGTAAAATCTGCCCAGGGGGTCTGGTTAGAGCTAGAAAACGGTCAGCGATTGCTCGACTGCATCTCAAGCTGGTGGGTAAATTTACACGGTCATGCTCATCCCAAAATTGCTGAAGCTATCTATCAGCAGGCGCAGCAGTTAGAGCAGGTGATTTTTGCAGGATTCACCCATGATCCGGCAGAGCAGATTGCAACGAAATTGATTGAAAAACTGCCTGCGAAATCAAACCGCGTCTTCTTTTCAGATAATGGCTCAACGGCGATCGAAGTTGCGCTGAAAATGGCGTATCAATACTGGACAAACCAACAGCAAAAGCGATCGACATTTATTGCCTTTGAGGGAGCCTATCATGGCGATACTTTTGGGGCAATGGCAGTCGGGACGCGATCGATTTTTACACAGCCGTTTGATGATTTGCTGTTTCGAGTGGAGTTTGTTTCCTATCCTGAAACTTATTGGGGAGACAATTCGATCGAGGAAAAAGAAGATGAGATTCTGTTTGCAATTCAGCAAAAACTTCAGCAGTCCGATCAATATGCCGGAATTTTAATCGAACCGCTGATTCAAGGCGCGGGCGGAATGCGGATGTGTCGATCGGTCTTTCTACAAAAACTAGCTCAACTGGCAAAAGATGCCAAAACCTTGCTCATTTTTGATGAGATTATGACTGGTTTTGGGCGCACGGGCGAATGGTTTAGCTGCGTCAAAGCAGGAGTGGAACCGGATCTTCTTTGTCTTTCAAAAGGCATTACCGGCGGTTTTTTGCCGCTCTCAGTGACGGTGAGTTCAGAAGCAATTTATCAGGCATTTTATAGTGATGATCTGACAAAAACCTTCTTCCACGGTCATAGCTATACTGCGAATCCTTTAGGCTGTGCAGCTGCTTTGGCTTCGCTGGAGTTGATGCAGGAAAATGAGTCAAAGTTTCGCGGGATGGAAGCCTTGCACTGGCAGAACCTGGAATCGTTGAAAGCATTGCCAAACGTGGAAAAGCTACGGGTTACAGGCACGATCGCTGCCTTTGACATTAAGACAAACGATCAGCCTGGATACTTAAATCAAATTGCGGGTAAAATTCGCACTCAGGCGATCGATCGAGGATTGCTGCTGCGTCCTTTGGGGAACGTTTTATACCTGATGCCGCCCTATTGTATTACCGAGGCAGAACTGGAGTGGGTTTATCAAAATCTGACAGCAATTTTAGCTGAGCTTCAGGGAATTTGAAAAGTGGCCAAGATCCTGCATTGTCCCTTAAATTCTCCAACACCGGGGAACTTTAAAGCGGGGAACTTTGAAGCCTGGAGAAAAAACCAGGTTTTCACAAATTTGGCATCTAGAAAGGCGGTTATTTTTTATCGCACATCCTCATAAAACTGCTTCAAGTAATCCGCAGAAACGCCAATGCCCCAGAGAAAACCGATGTAGAAATAAACCCAGTTCGCTTTCAAAAAACCCCATTTTGCCACCCGTCGATCGGAGGAAAACACAACTCGATCGACTAAACAAATTTGCCCGTAGCGCACCAGTTTCAAACATAAATCAGCTTCTTCCATAATGGGCAGCGCAGTATCAAATCCACCGCAGCGTTCAAAAACCAATCGCCTGCAAAACATCGCCTGATCCCCAAACAGCAACCGCAGTCCTTTGAAAAATAAATGGGGACGAAACAAGAGCGGGGCGTAGTAGGTTTTCAGATAGTTGTGCAGCGAAGTGAGCCAGCGCGTTTGGGTTTTGCCTGTCATCAGCGAAACAAATCCGCCGCCCACGATTTCTGGTTGAGCAAACGTCTCGTCGATCAGCGTGACCAAATCAGCAGGAACCAGCGTATCAGCATGAACAAAACAAAGCGCGTCTCCGGTCGCTGCCTCTGCCCCGTGATTCATCTGGATCGATCGCCCCGAAGTTGAGCATCGAATGACTGCAATCCCAGCCGCTTCTGCAATGGCAATCGTTCCATCCTGGCTGCCACCATCAACGACAAAAATTTCCCAGGCAGGCGGATCAAGTAACTCAAGGTGGCGCAGCGTTTGTTCTAGACAGGCAGACTCATTCAGAGTTGGAATAATTACCGAAACACGCATGGGCAAGGCAAAATCGAGCGGTTTGGCTTTTATCATAGACTTTGCGACAAAAGTTCTCTACTGCTTCCTGCCGCCCGCAAAAAAGGGAGGAAAACCTCCCAGGAGTGGAATGCTGTAATTGTGCGTGTAACTTTGTACGTGTAACTGTGCGCGTAACTGTTCGTCTAACTTGGGCCCGTGATTGGGTCTCTAACTGTGCATGTAATTATACGAAGCTGGCTTTTATTTCAGGTCGGTTGGTAATGGATTAGAGGGCTAAAGATGAATTGTTGCAATCATTCTTTTAGCTACTCAGACACTCGATCGCTTCCCGTCGAGCATAAATGTTTTTGATATGTTTCTTTACTGTGTCTTCTGCAATGTGCAGTTGGGCAGCAATTTGCTTATAAGTGCAGCCAATTCGCTTTAGCAGCCAGACTTCCGTTTCGCGGTTTGTGAGTCCGTATTTTAATGCTTCTGCGATCGCCCGATAGCGTGCCGACTCATACTGATCCTCCAGCGTAATCAGCAAACAGGGGCGAGTCACTTCTTGTAAATCCAGCCAGCGAACTCGCACACGAATAAGCGATTCATTCACATGCAGTTCTTCGTCTAGAATTACAGTACGCTGCGAAGCAGTTTCTTCTTCAGAGCAATCGGAAATAAAGTTTCGTTCTTTGATAAGTGCCTGGCAAATGCGCCAGATCGCGGGATGTAAAGTGAGCGTTGATCCAACATAGGAACCGATTCGGCAGCAAAGCTGCTGAGCATATCGATTCGCGTGAAGGACTTCACCCTGGTCAGTCGCAATGAGAATGCCATCTCCTAAACACTCTAAGATGCTCTGCAAAAGCGATAGCGGTTTAGCCGTCTGGGGCAAAGTATCAACGTGATTTACCGGGTTTTCTGATGAGCTAAGAAACAATCCAAACGAGTGACGACTTTTAGTATGCATATTGGGGTTCATTTTGGGGGCTATGAATGAACAACATAAGCCTCGAATGAAGATTCGTTTTTGAGTAAGTTTTTATGAATCCAACTGATTGAGGCTTGATTTAATCAAAAACGTCTGCTTCTCAATTCATGAGCTATGGTATGCCACTACAACAACTGCGACCCCCATTTCGGCCAGCCATCTAAGCCGGTCGTCCATCGTCAAGCATAAAAAAGCGACCAATTGATAAACTGGTCGAATCTAAACAAGTATTTAGACGGGCAATTTCTGGAGAAATCCGCTTCCTGCAAATACAGCTTAATTTTTGTGAATGATTCTCATCAGGCGAGCGATTAGGATTGGGGGGCTGAACAGGTGAGACTGCAACTGCTGCGCTTTTCCATCATTATCTTCCGTAATTACCTCTTCGCCCAATGAAGTGTTTGATCCGGATCTTTCTCAAATCAGACAAAACTTAGTCATTCCAATCTAAACGATCGCGTCAGAATCCCACATTGAAACTCAGAGCTTACATCAAGCATTGAATCAATTAAACGCCTGCCGGAGCAAAGAGAGCTGATTCAATCCGTTCCAGGGCTTTTTCCAGGTCGTCGTTAATCACTTGAATATCAAATTCATCTGCTGCGTTGATTTCCGATCGTGCCCGATCCAGTCGCCGGACGATCGCCTCTTCAGAATCCTGAGCGCGATGCCGCAGCCGATACTCCAGCTCAACCAGGGAAGGCGGCAGAATAAAGATTCGCAGGGCTTCGGGAAAGGTTTTGCGAATTTGCCGTGCGCCCTCTAGCTCAATTTCCAGGACAACCCATTTGCCCTGCCGAATTTTTTCTTCAACGGGGCGGCGAGGCGTGCCGTAATAGTTCCCCGCAAATTCTGCCCATTCCAGCAGTTCACCCTGAGCCACCATTCGCTCAAATTCGATGCGGCTGACGAACTGATAGTGTTGTCCGTCGATTTCGCCGGGGCGCGGTTGCCGAGTTGTAGCAGAAACAGACAGATAAAGGTCAGAATGCCGTTTGAGCAAGGCTCTCAGAAGTGTCCCTTTGCCGACACCGCTTGGTCCAGTTAGTACAATCAGTCTGCCAGTTCCCATGTCACTCACGCAGCTAGAGGATGATGATTAGTAAACTATCTTACTAAATCGCGAGGGTTTCATCAGGGAGGGTTGACCCTACTTAGCCTGATTTACGCTTCGAGCACTCCCTCTTTATGAATTACAAATCGATTGGCAACGGTTTCTGGCTGGATTGCCGAAAGCACGACATGACCATCATCCATAATGATCACAGCGCGAGTTCGCCGTCCATAGGTCGCATCCACCAGTTTGCCGCCGTCTTTCGCATCGCCAATGATTCGCTTAATGGGCGCAGATTCAGGACTGACGATCGCAATGACCCGGTTTGCAGAGACAATGTTGCCGAAGCCAATATTAATGAGCCGAATATCCATAATGAAAGTAGAAAGCTTGAACTTGACCAATATGATGCAAATTCACGAGACTGGATGCTAAAAATTCACCTACTACGGGAAAAACACTAAATTTCTGCTTGAATCTTGCTCTCGCGCAGGGTATTTCTATCTTAAGTCAGATGATTCAGTTCGAGTTAAAAAGTACCTCAGAATCGATCGCAACATAATAGCGTTAACCTGCACTTTAATGAAAGACCTAACCACTTTAGCCGAGCTTATATCCTAAACTGCTGTGCAACCTGTTGACTACACCACCTTTAAGGCGATCTGTGCTGAGTTGAGCAAAACCTGGCTTCCAGCGAGACTGGAGCAGGTCTATCAGCGCGACCGTCATACCATTGCCCTTGCCCTGCGAACCCTGAATCAGCGCGGCTGGCTTACCCTGTCCTGGCATCCTCAGGCAGCCCGAATGGGCATGGGTGAACCGCCGCCCCGTACTCCCGATACGTTTACCTTTAGCCAGCAATTGCGGCATCAGCTGGGCAATTTGGCACTGGTGGCGATCGAGCCGCTTTCCCCGTGGGAACGAGTAGCCGATTTGCAGTTTGCCCGTCGTCCGGGGGAGCCTGCCCTGTGGCATTTGTTCGTCGAGATTCAGGGAAACTACAGCAATGTAATTTTGACCAACCAGGACAAGATAATTGTGACGGCAGCGCATCAGGTAAGTTCCCAACAATCCAGCGTCCGTCCGATTCAAACGGGACAGCCTTACGAAGCACCGCCACCGCCCAACGGAGCAGTTCCTACGCAAGAGGAAGAATTCGATCGCTGGCAGGAACGGCTCAGCCTGATTCCCGATCCTTTACGGCGTGCATTGATTAAAACCTATCGTGGACTCAGTTCTGCCCTGGTGGTATCGATGCTTCAGACAGCCGACCTATCGCCGGATCAAACCACCGATACCCTCAGCTCCGAGCAGTGGGCGCGGCTATTTGATCGCTGGCAGGCATGGTTAAAAATATTGCAAACCGAGCAGTTTCAGCCGGGGTGGTTGGCGCAGGGCTATACGGTGCTGGGATGGGGAGCAGTACGTCCTGCCGAAAGCATGCAGCAGATGATCGATCGCTACTACACCGATCAGCTTAACCAGCAGGAGTTCGTTCAGCTTCGGCATCAGGTCAGCCAACGCATCAGCAATTTGCTCAAGAAACTGTCTCAAAAAGCGCAGGGATTTCGCGATCGATTGCAGCAGTCCGACCAGGCAGACGACTATCGGGAAAAAGCCGATTTATTAATGGCGCATCTGCACGAGTGGCAGCCCGGCATGAAGCAAATTCAGCTTGCCGACTTCCTCACCGGAAAACCTGTGACGATCGCCCTCGACCCCGAAAAGAATGCCGTTCAAAACGCTCAGGCACTCTATAAACGTCACCAAAAACTGAAACGATCGAGAGATGCGATCGAACCTTTGCTGGCAGAAGTGCAAACCGAAATTGACTATCTGGAACAGGTGGAAGTGGCGATCGCCCAGAGTGACTCCTACCGCACTGCTGATGACCTTGACTCGCTGGAGGAAATCCGCGAAGAGCTCATTCAGCAGGGCTATCTGGAAGATCCGGAGCAAAAGTATCGCAGCAGCTCGGCTCAAACCACCAACTTTCTGCGCTACCGCACCCCGAATCAGTTTGAAGTGCTGATCGGACGCAACAATCGTCAGAACGACCTGCTCACTTTCCGCACTGCTAACGACTACGATCTCTGGTTTCACACCCAGGAAATTCCTGGTAGCCATGTGCTGCTGCGCCTTGATCCCGGAGCCGTTCCCGATGAAGTCGATTTGCAGTTTACCGCCGATTTAGCTGCCTACTACAGCCGTGCCCGCCAGAGCGATCAGGCTCCCGTGGTTTACACCGAGCCGAGGCAGGTCTTCAAACCCAAAGGAGCAAAGCCGGGAATTGCAATTTATAAACAGGAGCGAATTATCTGGGGTCAGCCGCAGAAGGGGCGATCGATCGTAGAGCAGGCGGAGACGGCTTCTTAAAAATCATCAGGTGCTGCTGCGGCAAAAAGTCCTGCGTTTCCTGCCAGGTCAGGCCCACCGCCTGCATTTCTTTCCGCGCCTGTCGCTGACTCATTTTGTGCAGTCGCTTGATTGAAATAAACGGACTTTCGCCGCGATATTCCACTAGTGCGACTCGTCCCCCGGGTTTGAGCGATCGGACAATGCCCTGCATCATTTCATAGGGGTAGGCAAATTCGTGATAGGCATCGACCATCAGTGCCAGATCGATCGATTCTGGGGGCAAATGGGGGTCAGTTTCCTCGCCCAGCACCGGCTCCACGTTTTCTGCATCGTTTTCCTGCCTGAGGAATTCCAGCATGTCCAGCATTTCTGGCTGAATATCAACCGCATACACCTTGCCCTGCGGTACTTTTTCACTCAGGCGAAAGCTAAAATAGCCCGTTCCTGCCCCCACGTCTGCCACCACATCATCGGGTTTCAGGTTTAACGCTGCCACTACTGCGTTGGGCTGTTCTTCGATCAAGCGTCCGGGACGCTCCAACCATCCAGCTCCCTGATGCCCCATTACTTGAGCAATTTCCCGCTTGAAGTAAAACTTTCCGATACCGTCTGGGTCATGGATCAGTTTTTCCTGATAAATTTCTTCCTGAGCGATCGGAGACTGCTCAAAGGGATTATCCGCCCAGGCTGGATTGATCCCTAGGAGAACACCGCCCCAAACCCAAAATAGAGAAAAAGTCAGGCAAAATGCCAAACTCACGAGAAGAAGCCCAACGCCACGCCGCAGGTATCGCATCGATCGTATTCCGTGAACTGCTGTTTCTAAAGGCTGTTGAAGAAGTTGCAAATGCTTTGTAGCATCGTGATTCCTCAAACATCCTCTTAGAATATTGTGCTTTCAGTCTATGGTTTTAACCAGCAATCGACCGATGGTGTTACCGTGAGCAGATGGCATCTTGAAATCAGGTAGGTCTGCACCATGACTCAGCAGGCAATTGAACTCTATATCGTTCGGCATGGGCTGGCAGGAGAACACGGCAGCTATGCCAACGACAATGAGCGTCCGTTAACCGAAGAAGGGATTCGCAAAACACGCAAAGTGGCGAAACGACTGAAAGAACTGGGCTTGCAGTTTGATTTGATTCTGACGAGTCCTTTGGTGCGGGCAAAGCAAACCGCAGAAATTCTGCAATCGATCGGTTTAGGAAAATCGCTCGAAGAATCGACAGAACTTGCGCCCCAGGGTGATTTTCAGCAGTGGGTGAACTGGCTACAACAGTGGCAGCAGGAAAAGGGGCAGCAAGAAAAGCAGGGAAAATGTTTGGCGATCGTCGGGCATGAACCGGGATTGAGCGAGTGGGCGCAGCAACTGATTTGGGGTGAGGCACGGCAGCAAATTGTCCTGAAAAAAGCAGGCGTAATTGGGATTAATTTGCCTATAGAGGGTTCTCCGATCGGTCGCAGTGAGCTGTTCTGGCTGACCCCGCCCAAATTTTTAATTTCGGATTGAAATCCTGATTTGGTTTAATGGATATCTTGCTTGCGCTGGCTGGATCTTTTGCGCTGCTGGTGATCAGCGTGACGCACGGTGTTTTTGTTGCCTATCCGCTGCTGGCAACGCTGGGTTTGCTGATCGCCGTTCTGCATCGACGCGGGTTTTCGCTTCGCAGTCTGATGAAAATGTCGATCGCCGGAAGCCAAAAATCTTTTTCTGTAATTGGCATTTTGCTGATTATTGGAGCTGTCACTGCCGTTTGGATGGCTGCCGGAACCGTTCCAGCGATCGTTTATTACGGCATTCAGCTCATTAATCCCAATCTGTTTGTGCTCTGTGCTTTTTTGCTGACCAGCTTTGTTTCGTTTCTAATTGGCACGTCTTTTGGAGCTGCCAGCACGATCGGCACAGCCCTGATGATCATGGCGCGAGGGAGCAGCGTTGATCCGCATCTGGTGGCAGGCGCGATCATTGCCGGGGCATATTGGGGCGATCGATGTTCTCCGATGTCTTCCAGCGCAAATCTGGTTGCGATCGTCACTCAAACGGATTTGTACCAGAACATTAGAAATATGTTGACGACGGCATGGCTGCCGCTGGGGCTAAGCTGTTTGATTTATGGTGTCATTTCGTTCTTTTATCCTGTTCAAAATACGAGCAGTTCGCTCTCGATCGAATTAGCCAATTTATTTGATCTGAACCTGCTGACACTTTTGCCTGCGATCGTCATTCTCGTACTGGCATTGCTGAAGGTTGAAGTTAAACAAGCCATGTTGTGGAGTATTGCCGCAGGTGTTGTTTTATCCATTACGTTGCAACACGATACGATTCTACAAATTTTGCAATTTGCGTTTACCGGGTTTTATCTGGAGCAAGAGAGTCCTATTCGCTCGATTCTGGCGGGGGGTGGCATTGTTTCGATGATGCGAGTTTCTGCGATCGTAGTGATTTCGACGGCGATCGCGGGTGTGCTGACTGGAACAAACGCATTACAGCTTGTACAAAGATTTTTGCAATCGTTGCGGTCACAAAGTGGCTTGTTTGCAGGGACAACGCTAGTTAGCATTGCGGCTTCTGCGTTTGGCTGCACTCAGGCGATCGCGATTTTATTAACCGCAGAACTGGTCAAGCCGCAGTATGAAACCCACTATGAAGATAAGCAGATTTCTGCCGATCGGCTGGCGATCGATCTGGAAAATACAGCGGTTGTCATTGCGCCCCTGATTCCCTGGAATATCGCCGGACTGGTTCCTGCCACGGTTTTGATGAGCGATAGCGGCTTTATTCCGTTTGCGATTTATCTTTATCTAATTCCGCTTTGCTGCTGGCTGCTGCTGCGGTTTCGCGATCGACCCAGCGAGACGACTGAATTTCCTAAAAAATCCTAACAAACTATAAATGGAACCCAGCAGCACGAGTGAGTTGGGCTAGGATTCAGTCATTGTTACAGATGATTTATCATGATTCCCGGCGAAATTCTCACCGAAGCAGGCGAAATTGAACTGAATGCCGATCGTCCCACGGTTAGGCTCACGGTTGCGAATACGGGCGATCGGCCGATTCAAGTTGGCTCTCACTTTCATTTTTATGAGGTCAATCAGGCTTTATCCTTCGATCGAGAGCAAGCAAAGGGAATGCGGCTCGATATTCCAGCGGGAACGGCAGTGCGGTTTGAACCGGGAGACGAGCGAGAAGTTACGCTGGTTCCGTTTGTGGGCAGTCGTCAGGTTTATGGGTTTAATGGATTAGTGAACGGTGCATTAGATGGGGAAAAGCCGGAATCTAAGCACAAAGAAGCAAAGCATAAAAAAGATAAGAAAAAGAAAAAGTAGAAGGATTAGGCGATATGAAGCTGAAGGACTTGAATAAGCTGCAAGTGGACTGGCTCTCAACACTTAAAGGGGTAGCCAGTTTGCTGCGCGATCCGGGCAACACGGATTCGGTCTATGACGTTGAGGATGGCTTAAAAAATATCAAAGCGACTCAGCTTGCCGTGGATTTCGTCAAGTCTCAGCCGGGTGTCGCGGAGTTATTTGCAGAGCGTTATCTTGCTCCTTCGCCCGATCTGCAAGCCCTGCTGCAACTGCCGCCTGATTCCTTGGGCTACGCTTACGCCAAATACCTGACCGATTCAGGCTTTGACGCAGAGTTTTATCGCAAAGAAACCGTGAATAGTGACATTAACTACTTTTTCATGCGTGTTCGCCAAACTCACGACATCTGGCACATTCTCGGTGGATTTTCAACTGATCCGATCGGCGAACTTTCACTTAAAGCCTTTGAACTGGCTCAAATCCGTCGCCCGATCGCCGCAATTTTTGTTGCCGGAGGACTGCTGCAAACCCTTTTTAATACTCCGGAGCAGATGGGCAGGTTTTTAGAGCAAATGGCGATCGGTTATCGAATGGGCGCAAAAGCAAAGCCAATGCTGGCTCAAAGATGGGAAGAACAGTGGGAAAAGCCGTTGGCGCAGTGGCGATCGGAATTGAATGTGGAGCCGATGGCGGTTTATGTGCCTTAGTGAGTGTCGGGGAAGCCAGGGTTGCGACCTCTGAACTGCCCCCTGGATCCCCCATAGGTCGCTTACCGCTCCAAAGCAGCGGGAGGGACTTTGAAACGCTGATACAAAATATCGCCAGGGAAAAACGTGAATGTACAAGCTTTATGATTTTCTACCTTCTGGCAACGGCTACAAAGTGCGATTGCTGCTCACTCAGCTTGGCATTTCGTTTGAGCTGATTCTGCTGGATGTCCTCAAAAGTGAAACCCGCACGCCCGAATTTCTGGCAAAAAATCCCAACGGACGCATTCCGGTGCTAGAAATTACGCCTGGAGAGTTTCTGTCGGAGTCGAACGCGATTTTGATTTATCTCAGTCAGGGCACTGATTTCTTGCCGCTTTCCCCCCTCGAACATGCCAGAGTTATGCAGTGGCTCTTTTTTGAGCAGTATAGCCATGAACCGTTTATCGCTACGTCTCGCTTCTGGCTGCAGCACGACATGGCAGAAACGAAAAAGCAAGCCCTCGCCGAAAAACAGGCTCCCGGCTACGCGGCTCTAGGCGTCATGGAACAGCGACTTAAGGACCATCCATTTCTGGTGAACGATCGCTATACGATCGCTGACATTGCCCTCTTTGCCTACACTCACGTTGCTCACGAAGGTAATTTTGACTTGAGCAGCTTTCCGGGAATTTTGCAGTGGATCGATCGGGTTAAAAGCCAGCCGAATTATATTGAGATCACGGATGAGGCAATGCAAAGCAGTTCCGCCTAAGGGGTAATCAGTTTCTCCTGAACCGGACACCGCTCCTCTTCATAAAGGCGCAAAGCATATTTGCCTGCGATTGTTTCCCGCAGGATTTGAATTTGTTCCACCATTTCATCGGGAAGTTGGTTTAGTTCAGGAAAGCATCCACCATACTGAGGGGGAACCACGCTTGGAGCCGATAAACTAGCAAATGCCAAATCTGCTGCCGAAAAGCAATCTCCCACTAGATATCTCCGCCCATCTGAAAGACGATCGCTCACCCTTTCAAATATCCGTTGAATTTGACGATAGGCAGCAGATGCACTGTCACGATGAACGTTATAGCTGGAATGAATTAAACGGCACGTCAAGGGAAACATGATAGGAAACAGTAATTTCTCCCAGGTCGGTACTCCTTCGCACCAAAGTTCTTTCATCACACTTTGATTTTGCAGCGCATAGAAGTACCCCCACTGTCTTGTTAAAACACCCAGTTTGAGATTAAATTCCGCTTCTAACGCTTGAACTTCCTGCCGCAGCACGGGTAAATCTGGATACAGTTTTAGATGAGGGGGTGCTACTGTTTCTAGGTGTTTTAAGATGTCTGCTGAATCTTTCAATATCTCAGCTTTCGTCACGAGAACAGGAACACTGCTCCCACCAAGCGGAGTTGTTTTCAGCCGATGCAGCAGTGGCAAATGGCACTCTTCGACGTAGGGAAAACTGATGCGATCCAATGCCCATCGAACCTTCTCGCAGTAATGACTGATGCGAAATGTGATTAACCGAGACGTAAATTCCATCAATCCCCCGAAAATCTGCATCACATCATAACGCTACACCACGATGATAGCTAATTCAGCTTTTGTGGCTATTTTGTGTCTGACAGACTTCTGTCTAACAAACAACTTCCCCGCACAGTCCTAACCGACTGACTGCGCCAACCTGTCTTATGAAGCTTTGCAAAACTGATTATTTCGATCGCCAAACTCATATCATTAAGCTTCTCTTAAGTTTTATTCAGGAATCTAACAAACTATAATTCGATCGCTTCAAACCTTAATTTTTTAGCGGCTTCACTGCCGTTCAACGAACCAGCGTGGTACGCTTCACAATCAAGTAAAGGCTCTGGAAATCCGATTGAACCACCACTTCTTTGTCTAATTCCTGCGAGAGAGGCTTATGAGCTACAGAATGAATCGTCGTGCCTATGCTGAAACCTTTGGTCCCACCGTGGGCGATCGGGTGCGGCTGGCGGATACGAATCTGATTATTGAAGTCGAGCAGGATTTTACAACCTATGGCGATGAAGTGAAATTTGGCGGCGGCAAAGTGATTCGGGATGGCATGGGACAGTCGCCGATCAGTAATGAGAATGGGGCGGTCGATGCGGTGATTACCAATGCGCTGATTCTCGACTGGTGGGGCATTGTCAAAGCGGATATTGGCATCAAAGACGGCAAAATTGCGGCGATCGGCAAAGCGGGGAACCCCTACATTCAGGACAATGTAGATATCATCATTGGTCCGGGAACAGAAGCGATTGCCGGAGAAGGCATGATCCTGACCGCAGGCGGGATTGATACACACATTCACTTTATCTGTCCGCAGCAGATTGAAGTTGCCATTGCATCTGGGATTACCACGATGATCGGAGGCGGAACCGGGCCCGCCGCAGGCACAAATGCTACGACCTGCACTCCCGGACCCTGGAATATTTACCGGATGCTTCAGGCTGCTGATGCGTTTCCCATGAATCTGGGGTTTCTGGGCAAAGGGAACGCTTCCCAACCCGACGCACTCGAAGAACAGGTGGAAGCCGGGGCGATCGGCTTAAAGCTGCACGAAGACTGGGGCACAACTCCCGCCACGATCGATACCTGTCTTTCGGTTGCAGAAGACTACGATGTGCAGGTTGCCATCCACACCGACACACTCAACGAAGCCGGATTTGTCGAAGATACGATCGCGGCATTCAAAGGACGCTGCATTCACACCTATCACACCGAGGGCGCAGGCGGCGGACATGCACCGGACATCATCAAAGTGTGCGGCGAAGCGAACGTGTTGCCCTCTTCCACGAATCCTACCCGTCCCTACACGGTCAACACGCTCGAAGAACACCTGGATATGCTGATGGTCTGCCACCACCTCGATCGCAGTATTCCCGAAGATGTAGCCTTTGCCGAATCCCGAATTCGCCGGGAGACGATCGCCGCCGAGGATATTTTGCACGATTTGGGCGCGTTTAGTATGCTCTCTTCCGACTCGCAGGCGATGGGACGGATCGGGGAAGTGATCATTCGCACTTGGCAGACAGCGCACAAAATGAAAGACCAGCGCGGCAGTTTAACCGGAGATAGCGATCGCAACGACAATACCCGCGCCAAGCGATACGTGGCAAAGTACACGATCAACCCGGCGATCACTCACGGCATTGCCAACTATGTCGGTTCGATCGAAGTGGGCAAAATTGCCGACCTCTGCCTCTGGCGACCGGGACTCTTCGGCGTCAAGCCAGAACTGGTGCTGAAAGGCGGCATGATTGCCTGGGCACAAATGGGCGATGCCAACGCTAGCATTCCCACCCCACAGCCCGTCCACATGCGCCCCATGTTCGCCAGCTTCGGTGGAGCCAGACACGCGACTTCGCTCACGTTTGTGTCTCAGGCAGCTCTGAAACGGGAGATTGGCGATCGGCTCAAGCTTCAGCGTCCGGTCGTGGCAGTGTCCGAGATTCGGCAGCTTACTAAACGCGATATGAAGCTCAACGACGCGATGCCCCAAATGGAAGTTGATCCTGAAACCTACGAAGTTCGCGCCGACGGAGAACTGCTGACTTGTGAGCCTGCGACCGTGCTACCAATGGCGCAGCGATATTTTCTGTTCTAAGCACAATCAAAATGAATTATAGATTAGTAGATTAAAAAATCTCAGCCTGACACAGCAGTTGTTTTAGCTCATCTAAATCCACCACAATATCTTCTAACCGAGGATTTGGATAAAATAGCTGATGCAAAAACTCACCCTCAGAGATTTTACCCAGCAGATAGTAATATTCCAGGTTAACGGCATTGCTGATCAGCCAGTAACAGGGATAGACATACTTCGGTGAAAAGAATTCGATCACCTTTGTTTCGGGACGGCAGAAAACAAGATTGGTGAGTCCACCACCATGCGGAGAGATGACAACTTCTGCATTGGCTAATAAAGCCGCTTGCTCCAGAACCGAGAGAGATTCAAGCGTGACGATTTGAAAGCCGAACTGTCTTAAAAACTCAATGATTTCTGCTTCGTTGATTACTCTCCGACTCTCAGTTAAACGGCGACTAATATAAAGCCGATGACTCTGAGGAGAATTCTTTTGATCATTCGATCGCAAAAACGCTGGCAAAAACAACGATCGCAAAAACTCACAAGCCCATTGCGGCATCCAGGCAGGAACCGCCGGAAACGAAGGCACAATCAGGCGATCGGCTTGAAGATAAGCGTAATGCTGAGGGTCTAAAATTTTTGCGGCTGGCACACCCAAAAGCTGAAGCGTTTCTCGCTGAAAAGGCAGGTGATGACTCACCACAAATCCATCAATCTCGCTGAAATCAATGCCGCTCCGACGCAGTAAATCCAATCGCGGCAGCACATCAAACATCCAGTGAAAATACATTCCATTCGTGAGTCCTGCCAGGACTGCGATCGTCCCCTCTAGATGGCACACCGTTTGCGAAATATCTTGATTCAAAGGCTGCTGCTGATTCAAAGGCTGCTGCAAAAGAGAATGCCGATTGGGATGTTTATCAGGATGTCCGGGACTGAGCAGCGGAAATTCAGGCGATAAATCTCCAAGCAGTCTATTGTCTGCGGTTAAAATCGCACTGCTGCTTTCATCGGCATTTAACCAGAATTGTCCCTGCGGAATCTGCACCACAAACGTTTCAGGCATAGGTACGGCAGTGCCAAAGCGAAAGCTCCAGTGAACCGAACCATCCAGCGATCGAGGTGGGGTGAGCGGCAGCAAGCCAGCCGGATCGAGTGAGCTATACTCTGAGACTTCGCCCGTTCTGACTGCAGCCTGAGCCGTTTCATAGTATCCGGTGGGGCAGCAAACCAGAGGAACAGAGGCAGCAGAAGACGCAGGCACTGGCGGAGCTGGGAGGAGCGATCGAAGAGACTGGAGAATTTCGGCTTGTGGAGCCTGGATTTTTACCAGGTGAAGGAATTGGGCGCTGCGCTGGGAGCGGAGCTGTTTTGTTGGAAGCGTTGCCGCCCAGCCGCAGTATTGCTGAGCAAACCCGGAGTGCTGACAAACAGCAGCAAAAAAACAATCGATCGCGTCTTGCCACTGTCGCTCTTGCAGCAATGCTCCACCCAGATCGCCCCAGGCAGGAGCAAATCTAGGATTCAGCTCAACCGTTTGGCGAAATTGCTCAATTAGCGCAGAGTGCAACGTGGAAGGAACCCCCTCCTGCCATTGCCCCGCCTGCGACAAACAAAGTCCCAGCCTATAATGAATTTCCCACAGGTCTTCGCGTTCCGATCGCAGTTGCAGGGCATGACGATATGCCTCGATCGCGTCTGGAATCTGCCCCAACTTCTGCCAGATCTGCGCCAATTCAAGATAGGGATCAGCCCAGTCGGGTCGCGCTTGGACTGCCTGCTGCCAGAGTTCGATCGCCTCGTCGAGCCTGCCCTGTAGTGCGATCGCTCTACCCAAACCCAGATAAATGCCGCTCGGTTCAGGCGAAATCTCCAGCGCCTGAGTATAAATGCGTTCCTGTAAATCGGGCTTGCCGCTCTGTCGCTCTGCTTCCACAAACAGGATGCCAAGCAGTTGATTGATTGCCTGATCCGCCTCTTGCAGATCGATTGCAGTGATTGCCGAGATCCACGTTGCCTGAGCCTCTAGTTCAGAGCCTTGCAGCAGTTGCGCCAGCCCCAGATACCAGTAAGCCATCAGCAAACCGGAATCAATCTCAATTGCCTGAGTGCAAAGATTGATCGCCTTTGCATAGTCTTCTGTAGCAAGGGCATCCGCGGCAAGGGAAACGATCGTTTGTGGTTCAAAATCAGCCATCAGCAGTAGGAGGATGTTTGGAAAAGTAGCGAATTGCCTACACTGCCCTCTAAATTTCCCAAAGTTGGGGACTTTGAATTCCTTAAAGCGAGGTTCTCCCCAGGATGGGCTACAAAACCTCAAACCGCAGCAGAGCCGACCTGAGATCCTCTAAGGGGGCAGTTCGGCTCAGAGCGATTGTTTCTCAAACAGTCCTGATGGCTAAATCGAGCAGGTCAAATCGCCCGATCGCTTGCTGAACCGCAGATTTTCCCGATAGTCGATTGGCACGTCGATCACGGTGGGCACATTTTGTTCGAGGGCATCTTTCAGCATCGGCAGAAAATCAAGGCTCGACTCGACGCGGTAGCCTTTGAGTTCCATGCTTTCGGCGAGCTTCACAAAATCGGGATTGCCAAAGTGAACAAAAGCTGGTTCGCCAAATTGGTTAAGCTGCTTCCACTCAATCAAGCCGTAGCCGCCGTCATTAAAGATAATGGTGACAAAGGGTGTACCAACCCGCAGTGCTGTTTCTAGCTCCTGGCAGTTCATCATAAAGCCGCCGTCTCCGGTAACTGCAACAATTTTGCGCTGGGGTGCGACGAGCTTAGCAGCAATTGCGCCCGGAATTGCGATGCCCATTGCGGCGAATCCGTTGGAAATAATACAGGTATTGGGGCGATCGCAGTGATAGTGTCGCGCCATCCACATTTTATGGGCGCCCACATCGGAAATAACGATGTCTTCGGGTCCCATCACCTGCCGCAGATCGTAAATCAGCTTTTGCGGTTTAATCGGAAATCCATCATCTTTGGCATGTTCTTCGTAGTCTGCTTTGATGTCTGCCTTGAGTTCCGCCACATAGGATGCAGGCTTGCGGGAGCGATCGACCCGACGCGCAATCTCATTGAGCGAATCGCAAATATCACCCACGACCTCGGCCAGGGGAGTATAGCTGCTGTCTACTTCAGCAGGCTTCATGTCGATATGGACGATCAGCGTATTGCCTGTGGGGTTCCAGCGTTTGGGCGAATATTCCACCAGATCGTAGCCGACGCAGATCACCAGGTCGGTATAGTCGAAGCCGCAATTAATATAATCGCGCTGTTGAAGTCCGACTGACCAAAGTGCTAGCGGATGTTGATAAGGAATCACTCCTTTGCCCATAAAGGTATTGGCAACCGGAATATTGAGTTCGGAGGCAAATCGAGTTAATGCTTCGCTGGCATGGGCACGAATTGCGCCATTTCCCACCAGAATCAGCGGATTTTTTGCCTGATCGATCGCGGCGGCTGCCCGTTCGATGCTACTAAACGAAGCGTAGACCTTTTCCCGCGAATCGGGGCGCAGCGGTTTCCCATCTACGGGCATGGCGGCAATGTTTTCCGGCAGATCGATGTGAACCGCTCCCGGTTTTTCGGTTTGGGCAATCTTAAAGGCGCGACGCACCACTTCCGGCGTAATGCTGGGGCGCACAATCTGGGTATTCCATTTTGTCACCGGACTAAACATCGCCACCAGATCGAGGTACTGGTGAGATTCAATGTGCATTCGATCGGTTCCCACCTGTCCGGTAATGGCCACCAGGGGAGCGCGATCGAGGTTTGCATCCGCCACGCCCGTCATTAAATTCGTCGCACCCGGTCCCAGCGTCGAGAGGCATACCCCCGCTTTTCCGGTCAGCCGCCCATAGACATCCGCCATAAACGCAGCTCCCTGCTCGTGACGGGTCGTGATGAACTGAATCGAAGATTGCTTGAGTGCCTGCAAAACGTGCAAATTCTCCTCACCCGGTAGCCCAAACACATATTCAACGCCTTCGTTTTCCAGACATTGAACCAGCAGTTGGGCGGTCGTCATTTCAGTCATAAGTTACTCCTCATGTGACCCTTGCTTCACCCTTATTTGACCCAGACCGTTTTGATATTCACAAACTCACGGATGCCTTCTTCGCTCAGCTCTCGCCCATAGCCCGATCGCTTCGTTCCCCCAAACGGCAAACGTGGATCAGACTTAACCATGCTGTTGATAAATACCGATCCCGCTTCGATTTCGTTAATCAAGCGATCGATTTCCTGTGGATTTTGCGACCAGGCACTTGCTCCCAGTCCAAATGGGCTATGGTTGGCAAAACGAATCGCAGCATCCAGATCAGGAACTCGAAACACCATTGCCACCGGACCAAAGAACTCTTCCTGAGCGATCGAAGCATCGATTGATAAATCGCTCAGAATTGTGGGCGGAAAGAAATTGCCTCGCTTGAGGGATTCGTTTAATTTCAGCGAATCCGGCTCACCGCCATACCGCAGCGTTCCCCCTTGATCGACCACAGTTTGCACCTGATGGGCCAATTCATGCACAATACCGGGCGTTGCCAGCGGACCAATCTCAGTATTGGCATCCATTGGATCACCCACTTTGAGAGCCGCGTATCGAGCAACGAGCTTTTCCAGAAACACATCGGCAATCGACTCCTGCACGATAAATCGCTTCGCCGCAATGCAGGATTGTCCGTTGTTGATCATCCGTGCTGTGACTGCCGTAGCAACCGCCGTTTCCAGATCCGCACTTTCCATTACGACAAATGGATCGCTGCCGCCCAGTTCCAGCACAGTTTTTTTGATTTGCTTCCCGGCTCCGCTGGCAAGGCTAGCTCCCGCTCCTTCGCTTCCGGTCAGCGTGGCAGCTTTCACCCGATCGTCTGCAATAATTTGACTCACCTGATCTGCGCTAATCAGCAGCGTTTGAAACGCTCCTTTCGGAAATCCCGCTTCCAGCAAAATTTCTTCGATCGCCAAAGCCGATTGGGGCACATTCGAGGCGTGTTTCAAAATGCCCACATTTCCCGCCATCAGAGCCGGAGCCGCAAAGCGAAACACCTGCCAGAAGGGAAAATTCCACGGCATCACCGCCAGAATAATCCCCAACGGCTGATAGCGCACAAAGCTTTTGCCTGCATCGGTCGGAATGACTCGATCGCTCAAGAATTCAGCCGCATGGTCGGCGTAGTAGCGGCACACCAGCGCACATTTCTCAACTTCCGCAATCGCGGCCGCAAGGGGCTTCCCCATTTCCAGCGTCATCATCTTGCCGTACTGCTCTCGTTTATCGGTCAAAATTTGGGCAGCATGGTGTAACCACTGCGATCGCTGAGCCATCCCGGTGTCGCGATATTGTTCAAAAGTCTGCTGCGCTCGATCGATCGCGCCAGAAATTGCCGCATCGGATAGCGGCTCAAAGGTCTTGAGCGTTTCCCCCGTTGCCGGATTAATACTTGCAATACCCATTTAATTACTCCAATGAACGTCAGAAGGGCGACACCAAATTCCCCGAAGGGTTCAGCCCAACTTCCGGGTCGCTATTCTGCACAAATTCATGGCGTCACAAATTCATGGTCTGGGCTGTGTTTCTCGATCACCCCCAAGGGGAAACTGCTTCGCAATCAATTCACGAGAACACACAAGGCAAATTCCTCTAATCACCGCAAGCGGCAATCTCTACGTAGCGTCAGCCTTCCCAGTCAATCTGAATAGCTGCCCTGCCCCATTCTAGATCCTCAATCCGTAAGGCCTTCTGATTTAGCAACATCTAGAAATAATTACGATCGGTCTAGAAGGGGATTGACACTGCAGATCTGAGAGTTAGCGATGCTCGCAATCTTACAACCCCTAACCAGTCCAACCCCTAACCAGTCCAAACTGTTTACTTCGGAAAGAAACGTGGGCATATTGAGGCTGTTCCCATCATTTGTCGCTCCCCTAGCCTAAACACTGCTTTGATCAGCAGGCATTCCAACTGGGGCAGGCTAAACAAAAGATTCATCTGCCAAAACACGGAGCCAGGTTGATATGACCCAAACCGACAGAAATTTAAAGCGTCGATTCACCTCTGCCATGACGACTGCTGCTTTTATGCTGGCTTCGAGTTTCAGCCTGGGGAAACGCAATTACGAAAAGCGATCGAAGAAAAAAACCAAGTTACAGCAGTTGATTATCATCATCGCAATCTATGGTTTTTTGCTTTCAACGATCTACCACACCGCGCAAATCCTGAGTGAAGCTTCAGTTAAATCGACGCCCGCTGCACAACCCCAACCCGACACCATTCAGGAAGCCCTTGCAGCCCAAGTACGCGGCTACGAACTCGTCCTCAAGCGCGAACCCAATAATCTCACTGCGCTGGAAGGTCTGGCAGTCACAAAGCTCCAGCTCAAGGATTATGCAGGAGCGATCGAGATTCTGCAAGATTTGGTAAAACGGCATCCTGAGCGATCGGACTACGGCGCACTGCTGGCTAAGGCAAAGCAAAAAGCCAATCAAAAATAGCATTGATCAACGAGTGTCTTCTAAAAATCAGGTAGTAGAACAATGCAGTGCAAAATATGTGAAGCAAAATCTCATTCTTTCTCGGTGGCAAAGCTGCTCAATAAGTACAATGTTGAGTACTTTCAGTGTGAAGAGTGCAAATTTGTTCAGACTGAGGAACCGTACTGGCTAGAGGAAGCTTACTCCGAAGCAATTGCAATTAGCGATGTAGGAATCGTTCAGAGGAACACGATGTTCTCTGATATTTCTGCTCGAACTGTGCTTAATTTTTTCAATCATGACGCAAAATTTATTGACTATGGCGGAGGTTATGGCTTATTCGTTCGCATGATGCGAGACTTAGGATTCGACTTTTATTGGTATGACAAATTCTGTCAGAATATATTTGCTAAAGGATTTGAAGCGGATACAAGTGGCCTGAAGAATTATGAGCTTGCGACAGCGTTTGAAGTTTTTGAACACCTTACAAATCCGGTCGTAGATATATCTGAGATATTAAAATGCTCCAGCAGTATATTATTTAGCACAGAACTGTTACCCCCCAGCAACCCTAAACCGGATGAGTGGTGGTATTACGCTCTAGGAGAGGGGCAGCATATTTCAATCTATACCTATCATTCCCTACTGCAATTAGCTGAGCAATTTAATCTCAATCTGTATTCTAATGGTCGTTCGATTCATCTTTTAACCCAAGAGAAAATATCAGCTCATCAATTTCAAAGCATCTGCCGTTATTCAAGTCGCTCAGTTGGCAAAAGGTCTTTAATTGAAAAAGATTATGCTGCTGCTGTCAGTTCTCTAGCCAAAGGTTTTAGTGAATCCACTGAGCCGAATCAAGTGTCGTGCATCAACAGTGACATTAAACCTTCTCAGCAGGTTGAGCAAATTGGGACAGATCTTCCTGAAACGTCTCGCATTGTCATTGACGGCGTATTTTTTCAAATTGTGCAGACTGGAATTGCGCGCGTTTGGCGATCGCTGCTGGAAGAATGGGCAGTCAGCGGCTTTGCTCGTTATCTCACGGTGCTCGATCGAAACGGTACAGCCCCTCAGATTCCTGGAATTCGATATGTCACTATTCCTCGCTACGAATCTAAAAATGCAGTAGCCGATCGCGAACTGCTTCAGCAAATCTGCGACGAAGAACAGGCGAGTTTATTTATTTCGACCTACTACACGACCCCGCTCAAGACACCTGCGGCATTCATGGCATACGACATGATTCCCGAAGTGCAGCAGGCAGATCTCAGCCTTTCGATGTGGCGAGAAAAGCATCACAGCATTCGCTATGCCGATCGCTATCTGGCGATTTCAGAAAATACGGCGCGGGATCTGGTCAAATTCTTCCCAGAAATTTCGAGCGATCAAGTGACGGTGGCTTACTGCGGCGTCGATCCCACATTTCAACCTGCGGTGGCGGCAGAAGTAGAAGCGTTTCGGGCAAAGCACGGCATCGCACAGCCCTATTTCCTGCTGGTGGGAATGCGAAATCAGTTTAAGAACTCGCGGCTATTTTTCCAGGCCTTTGCGCGACTGGCAAATAAAGCGAATGCCAGCATTGTCTGCGTTGGACCCACTCCTTTTCTGGAGGAGGAGTATCAGCCCTATGTCACGGACAGCCAGGTTCACTTGCTGTCGCTCACCGATGCAGAGTTGCGGTTAGCCTATGCGGGTGCTTTGGCGTTTGTCTACCCTTCGCGCTATGAGGGGTTTGGCTTACCGCTCTTGGAAGCAATGGCTTGCGGTTGTCCGGTGATTACCTGCCACAATTCCTCGATCCCAGAAGTGGCAGGCAATGCAGCACTGTACGTGAACGAAGACGATCCGGCTGAACTGGCGGAGGCAATGTTCCAGATCCAGCAGCCCGAACTGCGCGATCGTCTAATTCAGTCAGGATTCGATCGTATCTCCTTATTCTCCTGGGAGCGGATGGCGGCGATCGTCGGTCAAACCCTGGCAGAAGCCGCAAATCTACCCATGCAGGAAGAAGCCGCAGGTTTGCCCCGCCTCTGGGTTTCAGTACCGCGACTGCTAGAGCAATATGTCGCGAATCCATCTAATCCCCAGGTAATCGCTCAACTGCGACAGGCAAGACAGCAGTGGCTTCAAGCATGGTTGTCAGTTTCGCCAGAAGACCTGGCAGACGCAGACGCAGGCGAACTAGGACAAATTCGGCGATCGCTCCTCCGAAGTTCGTTTTGTCAGGTCGCATTAACCGATGCAGAAGCACAAGATCTCCAGCAACTTACAGACACCCTGACCGCAGGCTTCGATCACCCTCAGGCAATTCAGTTTTTGCTGGCAATGCTGCTGTACCGTCCGGTGTATCAGCTTTCCCTGCCCCACAATCTACTGACCGTTCCGGCGGACTGGCGAGAGGAATATCTGAGTTATCTGCTGCGGCTGCCGCCCTACTTTCAGGAAGAAGGTGAGGTAGATGCTTACTGTCGCTATCTCCAGGGCTTAACCGATATTCTACACAACAATATTACCCAGCATCCCGACGACCCAGATTGGCAGCAGGCGGCTCAAATCTTTACCGATCGCGCTAATTTTCTATTGCCCTATTTCGCCCAGCAGAACCTAAAAGACCTCTACCGCAAACGGGCAGAAATTATGGAATGCGCCCTTATACAGCAGGGTTACGAACTGGATTACACCTTCCCAACTCGGACAACTGCGCCCGCCAAACTTCGGGTCGGGGTGCTGTCATCGCACTTTAGCCCGCAAACCGAAACCTTTGCAACGCTGCCCGTCTTTGAGCAGTTGAACCGCGATCGATTTGAAACGATCCTGTTTACGCCCCAGCCCACCGGACATCGCCTAGAACGTTACTGCCTGGGTCACGTCGACCATTTTGTCCCCTTGCCGCAAATCCTGGCTGAGCAGGTGCAAATGATTCGCGATGCCGACCTAGATATTCTGTTTATCGCCAGCAATCTCACCGTCGCCGCTAAAGGCATTACACTGCTGGCACTCCATCGCCTGGCACGGGTGCAGATCACCGGAATGAATTCCCCTGTTACCACCGGAATGCGGCATATAGACTATTACCTGACCAGCCGCCTGATTGAACCCGAGCAGAACCTACAGGCACACTACTGTGAAACATTGATTCCGCTGGACGGCGCAGCCCAATGCTTTGATTTTGCCACCGAGTCTGAACCGCCCCTCACTGCCGCTCTGACGCGATCGGATTTGAACTTGGCTGACACTGCGATCGTCTACAGCTCTGGTGCAAATTTCTACAAAATCACGCCGGAAGTCATGAACGCTTGGGCGCAAATTATCGCCCAGGTTCCCGATTCGGTGCTGATGCTGTATCCGTTTAATAAAAACTGGACATCGAGCTATCCGATCCATAGTTTTCACGATCGCCTCAAAGCCACATTTGCCCGGTATGGCATGAGCGAGGATCGCTATCGCATCTTACCTGCCGCCCCAACCCGATCGGACGTGAAAGAGCGATTAAAGCTCACAGACGTTTACCTGGATTCCTATCCGTTTTCCGGGATGACTTCGCTGATTGATCCATTAGAATTAGGCATTCCGGCGATCGTGATGGAGGTAGACTCTGCCTGTTCGCTGGCGCGAAGTGGAGCTTTTTTGCGCGAGTTGCAGATTGCGGAGTTAATTGCGTTTGACGAAGCTGCGTATGTGCAAAAGGCGATCGAGCTAGGTCAGAATCCGGCTTTCCGGCAGCAGAAGCGGCAGCATATTCGGGAAGCCATGAAACATTGTCCCAGTTTCCTCGATTGCCGTCGCTATAGCGCACAAATGGGAGCGGTCTTCACCCAAATTGCCCAGCAGCACCAAGACCAAGCATTGCAACAGGCATTTCGTTTACGGAAAATCAATTGGCTTGCCTTCCCAGGCTGGAATCAGCCTGAAGACGACCTGTTTGAGAGCTTAGTGGATCTGCTGCGGTTTGCTCTAACTCATCCTGATCGACAAATCATGAGCGTTCTAATGTCGATCGGTGACTGGGACGAAGCGGATGCAAATGATGCGATCTCTAGTGTGCTGCTCTATTTGCTCAGTGAAGAAGGACTCGACGCAGAAGACGGCGCAGAAGTCGTTTTATTAAAACCGCAAGACATTTCCCTGCTGCTGTTGGCTCAAATTCGAGGTCGTGTTTTACTCACGCTAGAAGATACAGAAGCGATCGCTGCCGCAAAAGCCGAATGTTTACCTTCAGTTGCGATGACATGATTCGCGTTGATGCTGCGAAGAAACAAAAATTGTAAAGTGGGCATGCTTACCTCAATCGCAAGTCGAACTAGACAGGCTTTAGCATTGACATTTTTCCAGAATTAAACCGTAAATCCGAGCAGGAGAAAAAAGTGACACAGCCAGGAATACACAGAGGCACAATGCGCGGCGGTTTGCTACAAATTCGTCAATGCGGATTGTTGCCTGGAACGGTGATTGATGTAGGCACAGCGTTAGGTACGTTTGCGCTTTATAGTGCGTTTCCCGAGTGCAAGCACTTTATGATCGAGCCGATCGCCGAAAATGAACCCTATCTGGCAAAGCTCTGTCAGAAATTGGGCAATGCAGACTACATCATTGCTGCTGCTAGCGATCAGTCTGGCACAATGAACCTGCACGTTAATTCGAATCTAGTGCATTCCTCCACAGTAACCGATGCCGACCAGCCCGTTGCCCCCTCATTTGAACAGCGAACGATTCCCACGGTAACGCTTGACCAACTCTGCCAGGAAAAACAGCTTCCGCCTCCCTATTTGATCAAGATTGACGTAGACGGAAACGAAGCCGAGGTGCTAAAAGGAGCAGTCAACATCCTGCCGCGAACTGAATATCTGATCATCGAATCGACGCTGTTTGGACAGATCTATGACGTGATCGACTTCATGCGATCGCACGATTTCGTCATGTACGACATTCTCGATCCGAGTTGGCGACCGGGCGATCGGGCACTCTGGCAGGTCGACTTAGCATTTGTCAAAGTAGATAGTCCGTTTCGAACGCAAACATTCTACATCGAGGCAGCCTTAGAACCCCGTCTGGCAAAACAGATGGAAGACTATCGGCAAGCTTACATTCAACAAATCGAAGACTTTCCCGATCTGAAGCAAACCTCTGAATCGCTGAGTTTAATCGCCTTTCCCAATTGGCATCAGCCTGAAGAAAACCTGTTCGCCATCTTAGCCGATCTGCTACGGTTTGCACTAACTCACGCACAGCGCGATACACTGAGTCTCTTGATTCATTCGGGAACCTGGAACAGCGAAGATGCAAACGAGGCAATTTCTAGCGTATTGCTGTACCTGATGAGTGAAGAGGGTATTGAAGCCGGAGAAAGTCCCGAAATTGTGCTAATTGAACCGTTTAACCTCACGCCACTTCTGATCACGCAGTTGTCTGGTCGAGTTGCGCTTGCCGCAGAGAATCATGTCGCCATTCAAGCTTCTGGGGCTGCCCATCTCCCCGTCTATTCAATTCAGGCGGTTTCTGCTTAGTTTTGTCGTACCCGCAAAGTCTCAGCCTACAAATCCGCTTGCCTGCCAAGCCTCCAGTCCTCACCGCCCGGAAGCTGCACCAGATAGTCTTTCACGATTCCGGGCAGTGCTTTTGCAGGATGCTGATAAGTGAAAGCAAGCAACGTTGTGCTCATTTCCATGAGTTGAGCTCGATCGACGATCGCCCCAAGCTGAAACGGGCTAAACTCTCCCTGCCGCACTTCTACACTTGCCCCATCAATTGCTGCCTCGATCGCCTCCTCCAGCAAATCCTCCCACTCGTTCTGCACAACATAGTAAGACACCGATTGTCTTTCAGATTGAGCTTTTGAATTTGCCGAACCGAATCTGTAATTGATGCTGCCCAGGAATTAGTAGAACGCTGTTCGACCTGATTTTTGATCAGGTGAATCAGAAGGCGCACCAAAAACAACTCAACATTTCGCAGAATCGCCTGTCTGCTTATGCCTTCAAGCTCATCTATGATCGCCAGCGCATCAGCATAGCGTCCTTCTAAAATGCTGTTTCTGAGGTCAAGGAGTTCTTGGGTCATGACAGTTTCTATCCATCCCGTCGATCTCCTGAATAATCTGATGCTTCAAACGATTTGTGGACTCAGGAACAATTGAAGTCATAGAAATCGAAGGATTGGCGATCGAGCTGTCTGCTTTCAGGCTATCACGTCCAGCCGAAGCGCCCCTGTTGCAAGTATAGATCCCACATCTGCTCGTAGGCTTGTTCGACTTCGCGGGCAAATTTTTCAGCATCCCAGAGTGGGGACGTCTGGCGGGACTGTTTGAGTCTCAGGGCAATTTGCTCTCGCAGTTGGGCATCTTCTCCCAGGCGAATGCCCCAGGCAATGTATTCTTCGTCAGTCTGGGCAATGCCTTCACTGATCCCTGCATTGGTCATCATGGCATAGCTGTTGCGGGCTGCCCACTGCTGTCCGACCTTGGTGACGATCGGCACACCCATCCATAGCGTTTCCATCGTCGTCGTCGCGCCATTGTAGGGAAAAGTATCCAGGACCACGTCTGCAATTGCGATATTTGCCCGATGGGTTTCTTCATCTGGGTCGCGAGGCAGGAACCGCAGGCGATCGAGCGAAACTCCTTCTTCTTCTGCAAGCTGGTTAAATAGGCTTTGCAGCATTCCCTCGTCTGCCAAACCGCGCACCAGCAGATAGCTATTGGGCACATTTTTCAGGACACGCAACTGAAGCCGAACTGTATCAGGGTGGCGTTTCTGTCCGTTCTGAGCAGTGAGATAAATGACCGCATCTTGAGGAATGCCCAATCGATCGCGCCGCAGCGTCGGAACACCAACTTCAAAGCCATCGATCGCCAGATAGGTCTGGGGCAATCGCCAAATTTTTTCGCTGTAGTAATCCTGAGCCGATTCGGGCAGCACGTAGGGATCTGCTAGATAGTAATCGATCGCCGGAATGCCTGATGCATCTAATCCCAGCCACGTCACCTGGATTGGAGCGGGTCGAAGTGCCATCACGCTACAAGTTTTATAAGAGGTGAGACTATCCAGGTCTACTAGAATGTCGATCTGGTCATGCTCGCAGATATGTTTGGCAATACCGATGTTGTTTCCGTCGTCGAATCGCGCTGAAGCATAGCCATTGTTACGCTCAGGCAGCCGGGAGGAAGCTTTAACAAACCACTCGTTCGTAAAATCAGTAACGTGCTTACAGTCGATGTGGTAGGTATAAATGTCGTACCGATCGCGATCGTGATATTTCATTAGCCATCGCGCCAAAAAACCGACCGGATGCTGACGCATAAAGCGAGCAATATAGGCGATTTTAAGCTTGCGCTGGGTGCGAGCAGATTGAATGACGGGGGCAGAGAACCGCTGCTGGTATGGCTCTGCTTCAAGCAATTCTTTAACAGAACCGCGTAAACTCTCCTGGATCAAAGCAGCGGCCTGATTTTGCAGTGGTCGAAGCTCAGCCGGATTGTCCTCTAGAAAATAGCCGTAGAAAAATCCCTGACTCAGCAGAAGCGGCTGCAAATCTCGATCCTCCTGCGGCTGCTCAAAAAGCTGCTTCAAATAGCCCTTAGATTCCGCAAACAGAGCCACTGCCTCTTCCCAGCAATACCCGGCACGCAGCAGTCTGCCGCCCAATAACCCATTGGCGGCGATCTTGTCCTCTAGCAAAATACTGGCGTCGCGGAATCGTCTGGCATAGTCGATCGCCTCACTATATTTCTTGATCTGAGTGTGAGCTGCTGCCAGGAGCCGGAGCGTGTCGGGATGAGATTCGTTATATGGCAGACAGAGCTTTCCGTAAAAAGCCACTAGCTCCATCGCGCCCTTTGTTTCGTAATGGTACAGTTGATAGGCGTGTTCTAGCAAAATGTCGAAAACGGCTGTGGCATCATGGATGTGCTGCATGGCAGCTTCGGCAAAGGCGATCGTCTGCGAATCGGGATAGCCAAAATCGACTACCTGATGAACTGCTTGCAGAAGTTGTGCTTCGTCCAGGTCTAGCCCAGGAGACGAGCGCAGCAGATCGACAATTTTGAGATTGAGAATGTATTCATCGTTTAGCAGTTCCAGGTTAATGCCCAGCCGCAGCAGATAGAGCAAGTTGGGTATATTCTCAGGCGCGATCTCGCGGATATGCTGCCGCACCAGCCAGGACTGCTGCCAGGATTTCTCGGCTTCAAACTGCTCTGCCTGCCCCTGCAACACCTGCATCAGGTCAGCAGTGAGCTGATCAACCTGTTCCGCTTCAACTTCTGCCAGCGGCATCATCCAAATGAGCTGCGCTTCGGCTTCCGCACCCGACAACAAATGAGCCAGCCCCAGCATCCAGAAATAGTGAACTCGATCGGGTTCCTGTTCGGCGAGCTGCTCGTAGAGTAAAGCTGCGCTGGCATAATTGCCTTCGCTAAAAGCACTCTGGGCAAATTGATGTAGTTCGGAATTCAAGACTTCTGGAGGTTGGGGGAGGGTTAATTGGCTCATGAGTCGATTGCTCTAATTCTAGGAAGAGAGTGCCCTTGTGGGGCGATCGATCGAACAGGAGTGATCCTTTATGAATTTGACTCCTTAACGGACAGTAAAAAGCTACCCATTGCTTTGCAGCCAGGTAGCCATCAGAACCGAAAAAATAAATTTTCAATTCAGAAAATGAGAATAGAAAAAGCTGACCGAACCGCAAAATTACTAAAGCAGCGGTAGCGAAGTCAGCTTTTGAAATCATTCGGTTACTGAAGGATTGCCGCTGACACACTGTTGCAGCGCAGTAATACTTCAGCGCACTCAATTAGGGAGTAGCACAGTTCGTCGTAGGGTCTAGAACCTCTTTACAAACGCGTGCCTTTGAGGTGACACCTTCTCCTGCCACGTTTTCTAAGTAGACAATACCGCTGTACTCCTTCACACTACCTTTTGTCTTTGTAGCTTTGGAGATTGCATCAGCCTCCGTACTACTCGCTGCACCACCTGCAACCGCTGTGGTGTAATTGTAGTAGCCGGTTGATTCAGGAATTCCCAGTTCAAGAGAGGTGAGAGCTTCTGCAAACTGGTTGTTTTGCAGGTAGTAGGCTTGCTGTCCCCGGTTCATGGAGCCAACGTAGGTGGTCGCTTCCGACTGACGGGCGCGGTTTGCCTGGTTCAGGAACGAGGGGAGAGCGATTGCTGCCAGAATACCAATGATGATGATCACCACCAGCAGTTCGATCAGGGTGAAACCTTCGTCATTCTTTTTCTTGTTGAGCAGGTGTTGCAGGAATTTTGCTTTCAGTTCGGTTTTCATTGAGTTATCACTCCTAGAGTTGCGGGATACGAATTTCTAACTCCTGGCTATAACTTGCCCACGTCGATCGAATTTCATATCACCTTGAGCAAAAATCTTGCTTGTATTTTTTAATACATTAGAAGTTACGTGCTAACACTCCAGCAGAACATACAGGAACGGCTCCAGCCGATCAAGGAGCTGCTTCACGCTGTCAAAAGCATCCGTAATCGTGAGCGGTTCCAGAGTAGCAGGATTAACAGGGCGCATCTGCAAAAACCGTTCTGCCAGGGCTTGAATGGGTTGAGCAGATTCCCAAAGCGGCAGCAGGCAGGCGGCTGAAGTACTCTCGAGATAAATCGGCTTTAGGGCAGGCAGAGGAATAAAGCGGCTAATTTCAAACGGAGCCATGCGGTTAATGCAGTCCAGCAGCTTCTCCTTAACCGCCTCGATCCGGAGCTGAGGATGAAGATGAACGATCGCCCCTTGCCAGTCGGTATTGCTCCAGTCTTCGATGCGAAGCAGTTCCCCTGTCGAGGGAATTGTTTCGGCAGACTCACTCGGATGTCCGCACCAGAAATCCATCAATCGGTGCATCGGGTTCAGCAGTTCATAAAGGCGCAGTTTTTCCTCGATCGTCGCGCGCTCTAAGCCCATTGCCCACAGTGCAGGCAAATCATCCGGCTTTTGAAACAGTTCCGTCACGTCCCACTGTCGCCAGTTCACCATGCTCACCAGTTCCAACTTAGACTGATGCAGCAGCGCAAACATATCGGGAATCGTAAAGCCTTTGTCGCCAACTAGCAGATGATTGGAGTAAAGCAGTTCTTTGCGCCTATCTTCGGTCATTTCGCTGCTGTTGTATTCGCTTCCCCAAGCTTCCTGACGAAGCTTAACTCCAGGCTTCAGTGATTTCATCGTTTCAAACACCGCTTCTTCTTCCATTTCCTGCGGTATGTTGTCCATCAAGCCCATCAGCTTGAACAGGTTTTGCGCTCGATAAAACATACTGCGCTGATAGGCATTGTGCAGATTGGTGCGAATCAGTCCTTCGGGCTTCAGGACCGCTTTCATGGCTTGCAGCCCAGCCAATGGGTCAGGCAGCAAATACAGCACTTCATCACAGTTAATATAGTCAAACTGCAAATTCAGCTGCGGCAGATCGTAAATAGACATCGCATAAAAAACGGCATTGTCAAATCCGTGATGCTTCAGTCGCTTTTCTGCCAGTTCTACCGATTTTTCAGACAGGTCAATCCCCACAATCTTCGCGCCCGGATTAGCTTCTGCCAGAATCAAAGATTTGTAGCCTGACCCACAGCCTGCATCTAAAATGACCTTGCCAGTCGTTTCTGTAACACGCCGATGCTTCAGGTAATAGGACGTGACCAGGCTATGGATATACAGCGTGTCATAGTCATCTTTAGGAGACGTTTCGAGCGCGATACGCGGATAGGGAGAATGATCAAACTGCTGACGAATTTTCTCTAGTGCGTCCTGATCTAACGGCTGCTTTCGTTCAGTATTCATAACGGTCTAATCTCCCTTCTATCTCCGGTGTTTCCTCGATCGCGCCAAACGGTCTAGCTTAAATCGAGAGTGCCCATCGGAAACCAAAATCGATCGATCGCCCTACAATTCTTTCGTTCCTGCCTACACGAAGCTTTCGTTGCCCACACTCCTGCCTGTATTCCCGGTAACCTCTTTTTTGAGCTTACGGTCGAGGCATTCCAGAATAGGTTGGTCGTAGAGGATGCTTTACTCCTCTATTAGCTGCGTTGCCGCGTTTCTAATTCTTTCCAGACTAACGCCAATTAGTTAGATTTTACATAAATGATTTTGCATAGATTCCGTAAGAATAAAACACTCTTTGATGAAAGAACCTTTGTAGGGTCTAAAAAAACAAAATCTAGCTCTGGACACCAGTAGACCACTCCACATGGGGCATCTTGAATTGGACTTTAGGCAACCATAGTGCTGAAACGTTTGCCTTGTTATGAGCGATCGTCAAACTATCAGGGGGCTACTTCTATATTGTGGATGGTTGCACTATTTATCCTGGTTTTGTTCCAGAGGGTAATCAAATTATGAGCAAAACCCACATAAGAGCTGATTTATAAAGAAAAACCGAAGTAGTTCTGGTTCAGCCTTGAGCAGATTTTAGACAGGAGAAGCCGAGGGGTAGCCTTACGAAGGTCTCGTCTGTCTGAAATTGCTCATCCAACACGCTAACCCTATCCCAGTGACTTAAGTAATGCGAAGTGGGAGATTCTCAAACCCCTACTGCCCAAAGCTAAAGGATTTGGACATCCCGTGGAAGTGGATTTCAGGGAAATCGAGTGTTGCGATTGCGGATTCCCAATCCGTGAAAACAACGGAAAAAAGGGGGCAGTCTACGGTTTCGATGGTGGCAAAAAGGTTAAAGAACGCACATCGCCATATCATTGCCGATTCGCGAAGGTTGTTGATGGGAGTCCTCGTCAGTGAAGCGAATGCTTCAGAGCGGTCAGGAGCAATCGTTGTTCTAGACGAGGCAAAGGAGAAGTTATCTAGATTAGAGGCCGTATGGGTAGACCAGGGATATTCAGGCAAGAAGCTTGGCCATGCAGTCAAGCAAGTGTGTGGAGAATAGGTTTGGGTAGAGGTGATTGAGCGCACTTCAGCAACATTCGCGCAACTTCCGAAGCGGTGGATTGTGGAGCGTACTTTTGGATGGCTTAATCAATTCCGTCGCTTAAACAAGGATTATGAGGTGTATTTAGAGGTGAGTGAAGTGATGATTTATGGTTCCTTAATTTGTCTGATGATGCGGCGATTGGCTGCTTAAGATTTACTTTATGAATTAGTTCTAACGCAAGTTGAATCTGAGAATATACGCTTGCGGCAATAACGCTCTTCTATCGGCCTGGATGCGTAATAATAGGAGCAGAGCTGTGAAAGCGAGGTGCAGCTAATAGTTGAACCGCGACCCGCTACAGCGAACGTCCAATTCATTGATGAATATTGCCAGTGGTATCAAGTGCTGTTTCCTGAAGTTAGGAACTTCGAGCCATTTAAACAGTTGCATTTGGGACTCATAAGTGAAGCCAAACGCAAAATGCTACCTACAATAGCCCAGGTAGCGAAATTAGACAACGCTCAATCATTGCATCATCTTCTAATAGAATCGCCCTGGCAAACTTCAGCTTTTCGTCAACAGTGCTTGCGGTTAATCCTCCAAAACAGTGGTAAGCGTGAAATTGTGCTGGTCATTGATGACACAGGCGACCGAAAGAAGGGACAACATCCTGATTATGTTAAACGCCAATACGTCGGCAACTTAGGCAAGATTGAGAATGGCATTGTGGCTGTGATAGCCTAGGGGTGGTAGACAATATCACCTTGCCCTTGCTGTTTCAAGTTTATAAACCGAAAGAACGCCTCAAGCCCGATGAGGTCTACCGCAGTAAGCTAGAGATAGTTGCCCAGATGATCCTCGATCTTTAAGGTATGGGCTTTCAGTTCAAGCTCGTGCTAGCTGATAGCTTGTATGGTGAAAGTGGCTGCGGTTTCATCGATGTGTTGTATTAGTTGAAGCTGGAGTTCGTCGCGGCAATTCGTACTAATTATGCTGTCTAGTTGCCGCGTGAGCAAACAGTTCGTTTCAATCGCTGGCGCAAGTTTGAGCGTATCTTTAGTGATAGTAAACCTGAGACTCGATACATTCGAGAAATTATTTATGGTAAGCGCCGTGCCAAACAATATTGGGAACTCACCACTGGACCCTCAAACGTTACCCAAGAATGCAACCTAGTATGTGATGACGCACTATGGGATGACGCACATTGAGAACCTCAAGTATGACCAAGTTGGTAATTTGTATGGCTTGAGAAACTAGGTTGAGTATGGCTTGAAGCAGAGTAAGAACGAGTTGGGATGGGCAAATTTTTGGCTGACCCCCTACAATCAGATTAAGTGCTGGTGGGAGATGGTGATGAGTGCGTAATTGCTGATGAGTCTGCATACTAACGCTTCACAGCAACCACAAGTACAACCTTCGATCCAACAGAATGCTCAAGCGCAAGTAATCACCCTTCATCTCACCCAACATCCAGTTGGAAGCAGGCAAACAGGTGGAAGCAGACACTCAACAATCTGCGTCTGGTAATTGAGCCGAGCATAATTCTAAATTTGCTCGAACCCTGGTTAAATCTATTTCCAATTCCACGCTTAGCGGCCGGGTTAGAGTGTTTGGTTGCACTGATGAATCAGTTTTCTAGCAGTCTGCCACACTCTGATCTATCCCAAAATTTCCGCTTTTATTTTGCCTAGCGTGACACAGGAGCATTAGTTTTTGCTTTAGAGTCAGTTGATACCAAGCCTCTAACCCTAACAATGCTACTGACCTACCCCTAACATTTGTTTGAGCCTTGCGGGTTGCTCATACTCCCCTACATCTGACACTCGGCTAAACAGGCGCCCCAACCGCAGAGCCTCCAGTCTCCTCAACATGTTGGTTTGGCAACACCGCTTCTGCACTAACAGACTCCCCCTCAAATCCCCGCACAATGTCTAGATCAATATCTAGAACCGTCATTTCCAATCCCGCTTTGGGCAAATTACCACTGCTTGTAATATAAGGATTCGGTTCAAGGCTGCCGGTACAAATAATTAAAGACCCCTTCTTCAAGTAGGGCAATTTTCGCCAAGCCAACGATTTATCCCAAATTCTTAACTTAACTGTAAAAGCATCATCCCGACCGCGCAACCTTCGTACATACAGAGTTGCTTCTGCAAGCGTCGCTTGTTCTCCATTGCGTAATTCGATTGCTTTGATTTGAGCATCAGCTGCCAGATTACCGCTTACAATCCACTTATTTAATCCCACACTTGCCATAATCGTCGTATTGCCTGAAAGTAAACGCCGCTATCACAATATTCAACACAAGTTTGAATATCCTTAAAGCATAACTTTCCCAGTTTTGCCATTAAACTAACGGTAACTTCAAGCCTCAAATCGAGCGAAACAAAATCTCCCCCAAGCATAATCACAAGGGGGAGATTTCAGAAAATTACCCTGGCATCGAGCTATTGTTGCAGGAAGCAACCCTCCAACTATCGTCGCCGTTTCAGCGTTTCACACCTGAGTTCGGGATGGGTCAGGGTGGGTCCACCGTACCATA
>NZ_JAMPKZ010000024.1:0-64254 GCF_039962215.1 Leptolyngbya sp. ST-U4 | reverse complement strand
CCAGGGTGTGGAGGAGGAGCCATTGGAGAAGGGTGGGGGGCATGGGTGGGGAGGGTGATTGCTAGAGATGATTACTAGAGGTGATTGCTAGATTTCTCTGGTAGAGCATGAGTACTTGTGGAGCATGAGTAAAAGAGGAGGAGATTTGTTCCATAGGGTTAGTTTTGGAGAGGAAGGCAGTTAGTAGAATGGCAGTTTTGGGATCTGTTCTGAGAGGGGAATTCGAAGCGGAGCGGATCTGTCTCTAGAGGAAGATGTATTGTTTTTTTGAAATTGCTAAGGTTCCTTCAATATTTTTTCGTGATTCAGATTTAGTTTTTGATTTCTGCGGCGTACTCTATTCTCCCTGCCAAGCAGTTTTCTTGCCGAGTAATCAGCGACTTCTAAATCTAATTCACGTTTTGTTTTCTGCAATGGGAATTCCTAGCCACAACGCATTCATGATTCAAACCTCTAGCCGTTTTGTGCAGCTTGCCAGCGTTGTCACCGATCGCGTTGCAGAACTGCTTTATGCTCCTGTTTTTGTCACGAATGAACGAGGAGTGGTTGTCACGAGCAGCGAACCTGACCGAGTTGGGCGATCGATTACTCCTTTGGGAAACTGCGAGGCAAGCAACTGGGACGGCAAACAGGCACTGTCTCATTTCCTCAGAATTCCGCTACAGCATGACACCGAAACCGGAGAAGTAATTGTTGGCAAGCCTGCCGATCGTGAAATGATTTCTCCTCGCCTTGCTCAAGCATTGGTTGAACTGGTGATTAATCAATCCACACAGCATCATCTTCCAAGTCAACATGAACTCAAGAATGAATTAATCGACGATCTGCTACACGATCGCATTGAGGATGAAACAATCATCTGGAATCGAGCAAAACGATTGGGGATTGATTTGTCTCCACCCAGGGCTGTGATTCTCATTGATGCTGCCTGTTATATCTTGCCTCAAATGAATGCTTCGGGGATGGAAGCAGTTGAGATTGAGCAGCGACGGGCACAGGTCGTGATTAGCAGTATTGTTAGCTTTTTTCACCTGCCGAATGACACGATTTGCGCTTATCTGGGTGAAGGCGAAGTAGCAGTCTTAAAAGCCAGCAACAGCAAAAACCTGGGGCTGTGGGCAGACTGTAACGATGTGGCTGAAGGATTGAGTTCTTCCTGGGCAAATTTAGCGGCTCTCAAGCGGGCGGCGGATGCGCTGTTGCTGCGGCTCAGAAACGACATGGGCGCGACGATTAATGTTGGCATTGGTCGATATCATCCCGGCGTGCGGGGACTGGCACGCTCTTATGAAGATGCAGGGGCCGCCCTGTCTTTAGGAAAGCGATTGCAGGGCGATAATCAAGTCCATTGCCTGGGTGAGTTGGGGATTGCTGCCTTTGTGGGCGTTGCAGACGAAGAAACGAAGATTGATCTCGCTAAATATCTACTCAGTCCGCTCGATCATGAGCCTGAATTATTGGTTACGTTAAACACCTTCTTTGCTGAAAACTGCTGTCCTTCTACAACTGCAAAGCAGCTATCAATTCACCGCAATACACTCAGCTATCGGCTTGATAAAATTGCTTCGCTAACCGGATTGGAGCCAAGAAAGTTTGACGATGCGGTGCAGATGCGGCTGTGTCTGTTACTTCGATCGCTTCAAAGTCAAAATAGCTACCGATAAAGCAGTTGATAAAGCAGTTTATTTTGCTGCGAGATATCCCTGGTGGATGGGAGGTGAGAGGGCCAGTTGAGGTAACATTGCTTCCTTCTCAAATTTTGATTTGAATCGATTGTTCTTAGGATTGATAGAGAGTTGGGCAGGTTTAGCAGGGTTCAAAAGCGATGTCCTCTCTCATTACAGCCTTGTTCAGGCGATTGAAGTACAAAAAATGGGGTGCAGGGGCTGTGCCCTGTACGGCGAGAAAGCCCATACCCCCCGTACCTTACGGGAGTGAAAAACGCTGTAATTCAATAGTGGAATCAAATATTGGGAGATTAAAGCCTGCTCACTTGCCCGTATTTTCAGGATAGCTTTTCAGGACAGCAGAGAGAGCACTCTAGAAATTCAGCTTGAGAAGTAATTGATCTACTACCTAAAGGTATAATTTGGCTAATAAGGCTATGAAGTCTAAGCGGGATTACTTCTTTTCGTAATCTTTTTTTTGTGAGCTTAAACTAAAATTGTGCAATTGCATAACTTACCTAAAAAAAGTGCGGGTGTTCTTTGGGCAATTGCCTGATGCTTTCCAGAATTGCGACTGACTACTATAACCCTATCCCCTACCAGACGATTTCTCAGAGCTGCTGGCATAATTTTGGATTAGTAAAAATCTTCAGTTGAGATTGATTCTAGAGAAGCGAAGACAATTCTTTCAAAGCCAAATTTATGTCCCACTAACACAGGCTTAAGCAACACAAGCAGATTCAGTGAATTCAGGTCACTGCACAGAATTGTAGAAAGCTTATCTTTAATGCCGCTCTTTGATGCCGCGTTAATTCTTCGCAGCCGTTTGTTGCGCCCAATAAGGACAAGCGGACTGAGTTTATTTCTCACTTATTCCTTCCCCGACTGGCAATGGAGACTTTGATCAGTGGACATCTTCAATTTGATGACCCTGCCCCCCAGCGAATTGCGATCGTACGTGCGCTGCCGGGATTAGGCGATTTGCTGTGCAGTGTGCCTGCTTTTCGTGCCTTGCGATCGGTGTTTCCTGCCGCAGAGATTACGTTGATTGGGCTGCCCTGGACAAAGGCGTTTGTGCAGCGATTCAGTGCCTATCTCGATCGCTGGCTGGAGTTTCCCGGCTATCCTGGCATTCCCGAAGTGCCTTTTGTAGCAGAGCAGACGATCGCTTTTATGCAGCAGGTGCAGCAGGCGCCGTTCGATCTGGCACTACAAATGCACGGCAACGGTTCGGCAATGAATAGCTTTACGCTGCTGCTGGGTGCAAAACGCACGGCAGGCTTTTTTCCGCAGCGGCAGTTCTGCCCCCATATCGACTGGTTTTTGCCCTACCCAGAGCATTTGCCTGAAGTGCAGCGACCTCTCCATTTGCTGAAGTTTTTGGGCCTTGCTACGCAGGGAGAATCGCTGGAGTTTCCTATCACTGCTGCCGATCGCGACGAGTGCAACACTATTTTGAAAGCTTATCAGCTTCGCCCGAAGTCCTACATTTGCATCCATCCGGGAGCCAGTACCGCCGATCGCCGCTGGAACTGCGAGCATTTTGCTGTCGTTGCGGATGCGTTGGCGGCTCAGGATTTTCAGATTGTGCTGACGGGAACGGCTGATGAAAAAGGGCTAACTCAAAAAGTGACAGAGACAATGCAGTATCCAGCAATTGACCTGGCAGGAAAAACGAGTTTGGGGGCACTCGCGTTGCTATTGCAGCAGGCAGGCTTGCTGATTTGTAACGACACTGGGGTTTCGCATTTAGGGGCAGCAGTTCAGGTCAAAAGTGTGGTAATTTTCTCGCAGTCTGAACCGCATCGCTGGGCACCGCTCGATCGCGATCGTCACAAAATTGTGGTGATGCCGTCGCTGGAAAATGCCCATCTGTATCCGCCAGCAACGCCGATGCAAGTTTTGCGGGAAGCGTTGAATTTGCTGCACATCGAGGAGGTGTCTTATGCATCCTGATTGGCAGCGCGTCAAGCGGCTTCTCTTGGTGAGTCTTTTGGATCAGGACAGTCAATCTGAATTGATTCAAAGTTTGCCGCTGCTTCAGCAAAGCCTGCCGGAGACTAGCATTTCTGTTCTTGCCGCATTTCCAGATTCGTTATTTGATCAACAGCTTGCCACGCTAGATCTGATTCCTTTTCCTTCTCCTTTTTTCGATCTGACCGATCACGCAAGCAGTCTGATTCAGAGTCTTAAAGCGCGATCGTTTGATGCTGCGATCGTATTCACCCTGCCGCAACAGTCTCCTTATCTCATAGCATACTGTTGCTATCTTGCAGGCATTCCGATTCGTGTGGGCCAGTCCTGTGAGTTTGGCGGTGGGGTTTTGTCACACTGCGTTAAGCCGCCGCTTGATCCGGTTGATGCTCTGGAGTATCAGCTTCATTTGCTGCGATCGGTTAATTTGATTCCTGCTCAGACGATTCATTTGATTTCGTCTTCTTCTTTCCCGGTGCAGCCGGCTGATACAGCGATGGCTTAACTGTTTTTCCTGATGGTTTTGGTTAAATTTGATTCACGATTGATTCACTATGCGTTTGAAAATTCTCACCTGGCACGTTCACGGCAGCTATTTGTATTATCTGACTCAGGCTCCCCACGATTTCTATCTGCCTGTCAAGCCGGGCAAACCTGAAGGATACGGCGGACGGCTGGGCGGATTTCCCTGGGGTGAGAATGTGCATGATATTCCCGCCGAGGAAGTGCAGCATCAGCAGTTTGACTGTATTCTGTTTCAGTCGCGCCGCAATTACCAGGAAGATCAGTACGACATTCTTTCCGAAGCACAGCGAGATTTGCCGCGCCTGTATCTGGAACATGACCCACCTCGCGAACAGCCCACCGATACCGCCCACTGGGTAGACGACCCGGAAACGCTGCTGGTTCACGTCACCCATTTCAATCAACTGATGTGGCAGAACAACCGCACCCCAACCTGTGTTGTTGAGCATGGTGTCGTTGTTCCTGATCGGGTTACCTACACCGGAGAATTACCGCGCGGGATCGTGGTAGCGAACGGTTTGCGGAAGCGCGGTAGACGGCTGGGCGCAGATATTTTTGAGCAGGTGAAGCGATCGATCCCCCTCGATTTAGTCGGCATGGACGCAGAATCGCTGGGCGGCATTGGTGAAGTCACGCATCTTCAGCTTCCTGCGTTTGAAGCGCGATATCGTTTTTTCTTTCATCCGGTGCGCTATACCAGCCTGGGATTAGCAGTTTGTGAAGCAATGATGCTGGGAATGCCGATCGTGGGGCTGGCAACAACAGAACTGGCAACGGTCGTGGAAAACGATGTGTCTGGATTTGTGGATACTAACGTGAATGCCTTAGTCGATCGAATGCAAATGCTAATCGATAACCCCGAAGCTGCCCATCGACTGAGCCAGGGAGCCAAAGAACAGGCACGATCGCGCTTTGGGATCGAGCGATTTGTCCGCAATTGGAATGCGGCGTTTGAACAGGCAATGAGTTTGAAAGGAGGTTTCAATTCGAGCCACCGCTCTGGCAAGTCGATTCTGGAGGGGAACCGAGCCTAATCCGGCTTCAAAGCTCCCCAGCACTAGAAGATTTAGGAGGCAACGTACCGCTCACACGCTTCAAGCATCTCTCAAACTTCTTCACCCGATCGCTCGGTTCCACTCAATCATTTAAGCCAGTCATCAATTTTAACCCAGTCATCAATCCGAAATCCGTTTCTGAATCTTCACCCTATTCTCTTAAGACACCTATGACCAAACGAATTGCACTCATTAGCGAACATGCAACGCCACTTGGCATCTTTGGCGGTGTCGATAGCGGTGGACAGAATGTGTATGTGGGGCAGTTGGCAAAGCATCTAGCGGCGATCGGCTATCACGTAGATGTGTTTACGCGTCGTGATGCTGATCATTTGCCGGAAGTCGTGGATTGGCAACAGGGCGTGCGTGTCATTCATGTTCCCGCAGGTCCAGCGGTGGCAATGCCTAAAGAAAAGCTGCTGCCGTATATGAACGAATTCACCGCATTTATGGTGGATTGGTGTCACTCCCAGACATCCTACGATCTGGTTCACGCAAATTTTTGGATGTCTGCGCTGGTTGCGGCAGACATGAAACGGGTTTTAGGGATTCCGTTTGTGGTGACGTTTCACGCGCTGGGACGGGTGCGGCGACTGTATCAGGGTGATGCCGATCAGTTTCCAGACGATCGCTTTGCGGTGGAAGATCGGGTTGTGCAGGAAGCAGATCATATCATCGCCGAATGTCCGCAGGATCGGGAAGATTTGCTCAATCTCTATCACGCTCACCCCAGCCGCATCGGCATTATTCCCTGTGGCTTTGACCCGTTGGAATTTTGGGCGATCGACAAAACCCGCGCCCGGTTAACGCTGGGACTGCCGCCGGATGAAGCATTGATTTTGCAGTTGGGGCGAATGGTTCCGCGAAAAGGCGTGGACAATGTGATTCGGGCGTTTGCACAGCTACAAAAGAAACAGTTGCAAAAAGCGCAATTGCAGCAGGAACAGCCTGTTGCAGCACGACTGATTATTGTCGGCGGCGAAGCCGAAACCCCTGACCCGCAATTAACACCTGAGATTGGGCGACTCAACACGATCGCTCAAGAATTGGGTGTGGCAACGCGAATCTCCTTTGTCGGCAGACGGGGACGGGAGGTGCTGAAGTATTACTACAGCGCAGCAGATGTGTTTGTGACTACTCCCTGGTACGAGCCGTTTGGCATTACGCCGATCGAGGCAATGGCTTGCGGCACACCCGTCATCGGTGCAAATGTGGGCGGCGTTAAATTCACGGTGAAAGATGGTGAAACGGGTTATCTCGTTCCTCCCAATGAGCCTGAGGCCCTTGCCGATCGGCTTCAGCATCTTCTGGGCAACCCGCAGCTTCGGAACCTGTTTGGACGGCAAGCAATTCGCCGCAGTCAGGAGCATTTCACCTGGCAGAAAGTGACCAGCGCAGTCGCAGCCCTGTATGAAGAAGTGCTGAGCGGGGTTTCAACCGTGGCAGGCATCGAGGCAAACCAGATGGCAATCCTTGACCACGGCTTTGAGACGGTGATTAAAGCAGTGCAGCGATCGCAACGGCTTCTGCGTCCGACAATTCAAGCGGCATCTCAGGCAATGAGCAACTGCTTTCTGCGGGGCGGTAAGCTGCTGATTTGCGGTAATGGCGGCAGTGCGGCAGACGCTCAGCATTTGGCAGCCGAACTGGTTGGGCGGTTTTGCTGTCCCCATCGCGCCGGACTTCCGGCAATGGCACTAACAGCAGACACAGCATTTGTCACCGCCTGGGCAAACGATGTCAGCTATGACAATATCTTTGCGCGTCAGGTTGAAACTTTTGCCCAGCCGCACGATCTGCTGATCGGCATCAGTACCAGCGGACGATCGAAAAACGTGATTGCTGCATTTGAAGCTGCACGACGGGCAAACCTGACGACGATCGCCCTACTCGGCGGAGAGGGTGGTGAACTGCGGCACTTAGCAGACATTGCGATCGTGGTTCCGGCGATCGAGACTCAGCGCATTCAGGAAGTGCAGTTGATGGTGATGCACCTGCTCTGCGAACTGATCGAGGAACAATTGCTTGCTGCTGCCCCGAATGAAACGGCTCGATTAGGACAGTGGGAAACGCCGCAGTACGAGAGAACGATGGCGAGTGTAGAAGGGATGGGGTTGAAGGCTGGGGGAGTGAGGGGATGAAGGGTGGATAAGGGGGTGGATGGGTGAGGAGATGAGGAGATAAAGGGATGAGGGGCGATCGTGGATTGTGCAATGAATAAATTTGAGACGAATTGATAGGAGTGAATTGAAATGGAAACGTTGACTGGAAAAGTAGTGCTGGTAACTGGTGGCGGACGCGGTTTGGGAGCTGCGATCTGTGAGAGTTTAGCAGAAGCGGGGGCGATCGTTGTTGCTGCGGACGTTCGGATGGATCTGGCAGAGCCGTTGACGCAAAAGCTACGCGATCGCGGGTTAGAGGCGTATGCTTTGTCGCTAGATATTACAGACGAGCAGCAGATTCAGACCAGCATTCAAAAAATCATCGATCAGCACGGCAAAATTGACGTTCTGGTGAATAATGCCGGAACGGATTTAACGGTATCGATCGAAGAAATGGGGATCGATGATTGGGATCGAATTTTGAGTGTGAATTTACGCGCTCCGTTTATTCTGGCAAAGCAGGTCTTTCCGCTCATGAAGCAGCAGGGCAGCGGGCATATCGTGAATGTGGCATCGACGGCAGCTAAACGGACCTGGGCAAATGCATCTGCCTATCATGCGAGTAAATGGGGACTAATGGGTTTGAGCCATGCGCTGCACGTTGAAGGTCGTCCGCATGGGGTGAAGGTAACGGCGATCGTGGCAGGCGGAATGAGAACACCTTTCTTGCTCGATCGATTTCCGGAGCTCGATCCAAATGTGCTGCAAGATCCGCGCAATGTGGCGGACACGATTCGCTATGTGCTGCTGCAACCTGCCGAAACAGTCATTCCAGAGGTGACAGTGATTCCGATGCGGGAGTCTTCCTGGCCCTAAGCGGTTGTTTAAAGCGCATTGGAGATTCTACACCGCCCCCTAAATCCCCCAATTCGGGGGGGCTTTGAGATTCAGAAGAGCAACTTGCAAATGTGAAAATAGGACTGTTAGGAAAACTCTTGCCTAACCCCCAACAAGGCACTTCTATGAGTTCGCCAAGCAAGCTAAGCCACTTCAAAGCCCTCCAGGAATTAAAGGATTTAGGGGCAATCTGGAACGCCGGAACCCTGACTCAAACCGCTCACTCAATTAGCAGTATCAAAAAAAGCAACCTGCCAATGCAAACTCTCCCTCAAAAAGCGGTTTTTCTCGATAAAGATGGAACGCTAATTGAGAACGTTCCCTACAACGTTGACCCGGCTTTAATTCAGTGGTGCGAAGGGGCGATCGAAGCCTTGCAACGACTCCATGAGGCGGGATACAAGCTGTTTATCATTACGAACCAGTCAGGAATTGCACGAGGCTATTTTGAGGAAACGGCTCTGGCGATCGTCCAACAGCATCTCACCGGGGAGCTTGCTCGGTTTGGGATTCCGTTAGCGGGGTTTTATTATTGTCCGCATCATCCAGACGGAACGATCGCCCCGTATACGATAAACTGTTCCTGTCGAAAGCCGGAGCCGGGTTTGCTGCTTCAGGCGGCAGCGGATCACCAGATTGATCTGAGTACGTCCTGGTTTATTGGCGATATTTTGCATGATGTGGCTGCCGGACGTGCCGCGGGTTGTCGCACTATCTTGATCGATAACGGTAATGAAACCGAGTGGCAGCTATCTCCACAGCGTTTACCGCATCATCTTGTTTCTGATTTGGGTGCGGCTGCTCGTGTGATTCTCGCAATCGATCGTTCTGATTTCTCTCTTTCGTTCCCTTTTCCATCCACTCTCCCTCCGATTTGCCGATGAACGATTTGCTTTCTTCGATCGATCGCTGGTCGTCATTTAGCGTCCTGGTGGTTGGCGATGTTATGCTGGATGCGTATTTGGCTGGGGATGCGAATCGCCTTTGTCAGGAGGCTCCAGTCCCGGTTGTGGCGATTGATCAGCGACAGGATTTTCCCGGCGGGGCGGCAAATGTGGCGGCGAATGTGGCAGCGTTTGGGGCACGTCCAGTTTTATTGTCAGTGATTGGGCAGGACTCGGAAGGCGATCGGCTTTTGCACAGCCTCCAGCAGCGATCGCTTGAGGGAAATCATTTGATCGTTTCGCACGATCGGGCGACGCTGGCAAAGCAGCGGATTGTGTCACAAAATCAGATTTTGCTGCGGTTTGATCAGGGCAGCACGGCGGCAATTTCAGCAGAGCTGGAAACAGGGATAATCGATCGCCTGACGCAGCTTTTTCCGCAAGTGGATGCAGTGATTCTCTCCGATTATGGCTATGGCATTCTCACGCCGCGATTAATTGAGACGATCGCCCAATTACAGGCACAGCACGATCGAACTTTGGTGATCGATTCCAAGCAGCTTGCGAATTATCAGCGCGTCAAACCTACGGCAGTCAAGCCGAATTATGGGGAAACAATCCGCCTCCTCGAACTGCCTGTTCAGAAGGGCGATCGGGTGGCTCAAGTTTTGCCTTGTGGCGATCGATTGTTGGAACTCACAGGCGCGAAAATCGTTGCGGTAACGTTGGATAGCGAAGGCGCAGTTTTATTTCAGACGGGGAGTTCTCCGATTCAGATTCCAGCTCAGCCTGTGCCTGCGAATCACACTTCTGGGGCGGGTGATACGTTTATTACAGCTCTGGCATTGAGTTTGGCGGCGCAGGCTTCGGTGTCGATCGCGGCTCAGATTGCCAAGACAGCAACGCAGATAGTGGTACAGCAAACTGGAACCAGCGTTTGCACAGCGAATCAATTACGGCAGCAGTTCCAGCCCGATCGTCCTGCGGTATCAAACAAGCGAATCCTGGATCGCGCTCAAATCGTTCGCTGCCTTGAAGCACACCGCACTGCTGGAAAACGAATTGTGTTTACCAACGGCTGCTTTGATTTGCTGCATTCCGGTCATGTCACTTACCTACAGCAGGCAAAAGCGTTGGGTGATGTGCTGATTGTCGGCGTGAACAGCGATGAAAGCGTGCGTCAGCTTAAGGGAATGGGGCGACCTGTGAATGCGTTAGACGATCGCCTCACCGTCTTAACTGCTTTGGAATCCGTGGATTATGTGATTCCTTTTTCTGAATTGACTCCCCACCATTTGATTGAAATCATTCGCCCCAATGTGTTTGTTAAAGGCGGAGACTATACGCGAGAAACATTGCCGGAAGCTCCCCTGGTTGAGCAATTGGGCGGTGTTGTTCACATTCTCTCGTTTGTAGAAAATCGATCGACCACGCGCACGATCGAGCAAATTCGTTCTGTTTCTGCTGCCCCATCTCCACCCCAGCTTTATCGCTAACTCATTCCCCGTTCTATTCCTGACTCCATTCCCATGTCTATTTCCTGGAACACTGCCCAAAATATTCTCTGCGTTCGGCTGGATTCGATCGGCGATGTGTTAATGACTGCGCCTGCAATGCGTGCCTTAAAAACATCTTCTGATTCTCCTCGCCGAATCACGCTAATGACTTCTCAGGCCGGTGCAACGATCGCCCCCCTGATCCCCGAAATCGATGACGTGATTGTTTACGATGCTCCCTGGCTCAAAGCGACCGCACCACGACCCAATAGCCAGCCTGAATTTCAAATGATCGAGCGGCTGCGATCGAGGCAGTTTGATGCTGCCGTTATCTTTACCGTTTACAGCCAAAATCCTTTGCCGTCGGCGTTTTTGTGTTACATGGCAGATATTCCTTTGCGGCTGGCGCACTGTCACGAAAATTCCTATCAGTTGCTCACCAACTGGATCAAAGACCCGGAACCGGAACAGATGATTCGCCATGAGGTACAGCGACAGCTTGATCTGGTCAGCAGTGTTGGCTTCAGCCTCGAAGACGATCGCATGAAGCTCCAGATCCCCGCAGAAGCAGTCGATCGCGTTCGCCACCTGTTAGCAGCTCAGGGGGTAGATTTACAGCAGCCGTGGGTCGTGATTCATCCAGGGGCAACGGCTCCTTCGCGTCGCTATCCACCCGAGCTGTTTGCGATCGCAGCGCGGCGACTCGTGCAGGAATTCGGCTTGCAGGTAATTTTGACGGGAACCACGCCGGAACGGGAACTGGTGCAGTTCATCCAGACGGAAATGCAGGCAAATTCTGTTTCGCTGGTCGATCGCCTCAATTTATCGGAGATGGCAGCGTTGTTGTCGATCGCCCCACTGCTTATTTCTAATAACACTGGACCCGCTCACTTGGCGGCTGCGGTGGGTACGCCTGTGGTAGACCTATATGCACTAACGAATCTTCAGCATACTCCCTGGCGTGTTCCCAATCGTGTTCTGTATCATGAAGTTCCCTGTCGCCTTTGTTATAAGAGCGTTTGTCCTGAAGAACATCACCACTGTTTGCGACTTGTTGATCCCGATGATGTCGTTAAGGCGGCGATCGAATTGCTCTCTGAGGTAGATATATCTCCTGCGATCGATACTGGCTCTTTAATTCCTTGTTAGTTTCAAATTATTAGTATCGTATTCTTGCTGGTTAATTAGAAATCATTCTGTATTGTCTTTATGAATCCGGCTTTAGATGTTCTGATTCCAACCTGTAATCGTTCTGCTGCCTTAGCAGTCACGTTAACCAGTCTGTGCGCTCAGACGTTTACTAATTTTCGTGTGATTGTTTCCGATCAAACCGAAACGAACAACACATTCCAGTCTGGAGAAGTGATTGCAGCCCTGCGCGTTCTGGAAGCACACGGACATTCGATCGCCACCCACAGGCATCTACCTCGGCGCGGCCTCGCAGAACATCGGCAATTTCTCCTCGATCAGGCAACGGCTCCCTATGTGCTGTTTCTGGACGATGATCTCATTCTAGAACCGTGGGTCATCGGGCTACTCATGCAGACGATTCAGCAGGAGCAGTGTGGTTTTGTCGGCTCGGCGGTGATCGGTTTAAGCTTCAAGCAGGATGTCCGTCCGCATCAGCAAATTTTGGAGTGGTGGGAAGGAGCAGTTGAGCCAGAAATCGTGCGATCGGGAACGCCCCAATGGGAGCGATATAAACTACACAACGCCGCAAATCTCTATCACGTCCAGCAGCAGCATAACATTACGCCCGATCGCCCCCGCAAATATCGCGTTGCCTGGATCGGCGGCTGCGTTTTATACGATCGGGCCAAATTGCTAAACGTGGGCAGTTTCGAGTTTTGGCGTGACCTGCCAGAAAACCACTGCGGCGAAGACGTATTGGCGCAGCTTCGAGTCATGTCTACCTACGGTGGCTGTGGTGTGATGCCCTCCGGCGTGTATCACCAGGAGATTCCTACAACCATTCACGATCGGCATAATGATGCACCACAGTTGCTTTCAATTTAATTGGTGTTAGATCTATGGGTGACACCTACCGCATCCTCTTCATCGAACTCCTGGGCGGCATTGGTGATTTGATCATTGCGCTGCCTGCAATTCATGCACTGGCAAAGTCCCATCCAGCAGCTCGTGTCACGGTTCTCACCTTTGCTCCTGGGGATCAGCTTTTGCAGACCGATCCGCTGATCGATCAGGTTGTGATTGCACCACGGGGCGAGGCAAGAGCTTCGCTCGATCGCCTGCTTGCCAGCGAATCGTTTGATCTTATCGTCACGGATACCACCTATGACGGCATTGCAGAAGCGGTACAGCAGTCAAACGCGGAGCAGGTCGCCACGAATCTTTGGCGATCGCCGCCTGAGAATGAATTGGTGAGCGATCGATTTTTGGCGATCCTTCAGCAAGAGGGACTGATCCAGCCAGCGTTGATGCAGCGTCAGGCAGAGCTTCATCTGACGGTATCGGAGAAGCTGGAGGCACAGCGGCAGCTCGGGGCAGCTTATCGTCCACTGGTGTTCTTCTGCATTGATGCGGGAATGGCAATCAAACGCTGGGCGGAGGCTGATTTTGTGCAGCTTGGGCAAGCCCTTCAGCAGCAGTACAGCGCATCGATTCAGATTGTGGTGGGAGCCGATCGCGATCAGACAGTGCAAATCGCAGAGGCAATAGGTGGCAATGGTTCAGACGGCAAAGTTTCACTTTGGGAGCGGGGTAGTTTGCGGCAGTTAGCAGCCGCTTTCTCGTTTGCCGATCTGGTCATCGGAGCGGATACCGGACCCGTGCGAATTGCGGCAGCAGTCAACGCGCCCACTATCACCTTATTTGGACCTTCCTGGCACGGACGCTATGGGCAGCCGGAACCCCATGTAAATCTTCAGGGCTATCCGCAGTGCGGCGATCGTCGAATTCACAATTTCACCGAGCAAGCCTGCTGGTATAGCGGCAACTGTCCGTTGGAATGGCAAACCTGCCTGGATGAAATTACTCCGGCGCAAGTGTTGGAGGCTGCGCGATCGCTGCTGTCCCGTTGCAAAGAAATAGCTCCTGATCCAAGGCGAAGCAGTTCCCCTTTAGGAGCCATTGCCTCTTTAACGCCCTTGCCCCCCTCCCCCACGGAGTCAAATTCTGACTGGCGATCGGTGAAGAATCTGCTGGTGATGCGGCTGGACAACATCGGCGATGTGATGATGACAACCCCAACGCTACGTGCCTTGCGGGAAAATCTGCCTGATGCAAAGATTACGCTGATGGCAAGTCCAGGCGGAATGCTCACGGAACCTTTGCTGCCCTGGATTGATGCAGGATTGCCTTGGCGGGTGCTGTGGCAGGATCTCGGACGGCTGGACTTTGACCCGGCACGAGAATGGAACTTGATCGACAGGCTGCGACAAAGGCAATTTGATGCTGTCATCATTCTCACTAGCTTTAGCCAGAGTCCCCATCCGGCAGCTCTCATTTGTGCGCTGGCAGGCATTCCTCTACGACTGGGCGAATCCAAAGAAACCGATCTGGGAACGCTCACCCATGCTGTTCCGCCTGCTCCCGACGAAATTCATCAGGTCGATCGCAATCTGCGGCTAGTCGAGTCGATCGGGTTTACCGTCACCGATCGCGCCCTGTCGCTGCACATTTCTCCAGAAGCACAAACCGCGATCGCTCATCTGCTGCATACCAGAGGCATCCCTGCTGAAACACCCTACCTGCTGCTCAATCCATGGACAACTTGCCAGTCGCGCAACTATGCCCCCGATCGTTTTGCGGAAGCTGCCCGTCGTCTCAGCGACCTCACCGGATGGTCAGTGATTGTCACCGGCGTTGAAAAAGACCGCGATCGATCGCAGGAGATTTTATCGATTTTGGGTGATCGAGCGGTTGACCTGATGGGAATGACAACCCTGCCGGAACTGGTTGCCCTGATTGCCAACGCAAAACTGGTGTTGACCAACAACACTTCAACCATGCATATCGTGGATGCGCTGCAAGTGCCCAATGTCGTCATGTTTGCCGGAACCGAATACGAGTGCCAGTGGCAACCCCGCTATAGTCCTTCTCGGCTGCTGCGTCGTCCGACGGTGTGTAGCCCCTGCTATGCCTTTGCCTGTCCCTACCACCTGGAGTGTCTGGATATCGAGCCAGAAGCGATCGTGCAGGCTGCCCTCTCTGTTCTGAAACCTGTCCTGGAACCTGTTCTGGAATCTGAACTTCCCTTTGTGGAGAATTGCTGATGCGTGTCGCCCTGATTGCCGGAACCTACCAGCCCGATCGCTGCGGAGTTGCACACTACACTCAGCATCTGCGCGAAAGGTTGGCTCTATCCGGGGTTGAGTCGATCGTCCTTACCACTCGATCGGTTGCAAATGGCAGTGAGCGAACCGTGAAAGGCGCGATCGATCGCTGGCACATCACCGAACTTTTTTCCCTGGTTCGGGCAGTTCATCAAACCGACGCAGACCTGCTGCACCTGCAACACGCAGCGGGAACCTACGGCTTCGATCGATCGATTTTTCTGCTGCCTTTGCTGCTGCGGCTTACGTGCTGGCACAAGCCGATTGTCACCACCATTCACGAATACGGCTGGTGGAACTGGGAGCCAGACTATTTTCCTGCCCAGTGGCTCGATCGCCTCAAGCAATGGGGACAGCAGCGCGGCTGGTGGGATGAGGAAGACGGCTTTCTGCTCACGTTGAGTGATGCCGTAATTACGACAAACCATGATGCAGAACAAGTGATCGTTAAACGGCTTCCTGCCCTAAAAGAAAGGCTCCATCGCATCCCGATCGCCCCCAACATCGAGCAAGCAAAACACAATAAAACCGACGCAAAATTACGAATTCTTCAGCGGTTAAACTGGTCAAACGATTCGCTGCTTGTGGCGTTTTTCGGCTTCCTGCACCCGGTAAAAGGACTGGAAACGCTGCTGTCTGCTTTTCAGCAAGTAATCACTCAAATTCCGCGAGCAAAACTGCTTCTGATCGGCGGTGTAGAAAGTTTGGCACTGCGAGGTACAGAAGCCGATCGCTACTGGGAAAAATTAGAGTCTCACATTGCTTCTCTTCAACTTCAACCAAGCGTTCACATGACCGGATATTTAGATGAGCGATCGGTATCCGACTACTTATCAGGTATAGATATCGGAGTCTTACCTTTTAATCATGGCGTGACGCTCAAGAGCGGTTCGCTTCTGGCATTAATGCAGCATCAACTTCCTGTTATTGCGACTTATGCAAGTCCACCTGATCCAGAATTGCCAGATTCGATCGCTTATTTTATCCCTCCCCGTTCCGTTGAAGAATTAACGATTGCGCTTACTCATATTCTGTCTGATGCTTCACTGCGTCAAAATCTTGCTCAGGTGGGTTGTGAGTTCAGCCAGTCTTTTTCCTGGTCAGATATCGCTGAGAAACATTTGCAAATCTATCGCGATGTGAGTTGAAAGAGAAATGACTTCAACTTTGCGCGTCACTGTTTATACCGACTCTGCGGGAATTGGCGGCGCGGAGATCAGTTTATCGCATCTGGCTGCAACCGTTTCTTCAGAAATTCATCTGACTGTTGTGGGTGTTGATGAAAAGGTTGTTCATTTTATTGCTGCGAGTCGTTCAGAGATCGATCGCTTTATTCTTCCTGCTTCTGGTATAGGAGCATTCTTAGAACATCGCCGCACATTTCAACAGCTACATCCTGATATTATTCACTGCAACTTGTGTACACCCTGGGCGGGGGCGATCGGTTTAGCTGCAGCTCTGTCCTTACCTAAGGTGCGGGTGGTGCGGGTCGATCAGCTTCCCCTGCGGACAACGGATATGCTGACCCTGTGGCGAACTCGTGCCCTTGGTTTGCGATCGGATGCTCATGTGGCAGTGGGTCAGGCAAGCGCAACTAAGATGGAAGATTTCTACGCGCTGGGCAGAAACAGTGTGATTTCCATCCCTAATGGGGTGCCGGATGGGGGCGAACCGGAGTTGCCTGCATATCAGAACCCAGCACAAATCACCGTCGGCAGTATCGGACGACTCGATGCGATGAAGGCACACGATATTTTGCTACGAGCAGTGGCACGGGTTCCCCAGGTGCGGGCGGTGATTTTGGGAGATGGCGGCGAACGATCGAATCTGGAAAAGCTGTCAAGCGATCTGGGCATTCGCGATCGAGTGGAAATGCCAGGATGGGTCGATCGCCCGCAGTCTTATTTGCCCCAGTTTGACGTGGTGGCGATGCCTTCACGATCGGAAGGGTTTCCCCTGGCAATGGTCGAAGCCATGCTGGCGGCGCGTCCGGTGATTGCAACCCGAGTTGGCAGTATGCCGGAAGCGATTCAAGATGGGATAACAGGGCTGCTGATCGACAAAAACGATGTAGACGGCTTAACTCGATCGCTCAAACGCCTGCGAGACAATCCCGAATTTCGGCATCAGCTCGGCAAGCAAGCCCGCGATACGGCTCTGGCTCACTTCACAGTGGGAACGATGACGTGCCGCTACGAAACCCTCTGGCGAGAGTTGCTCGATCGTCCCCCAGTTCCCCGATTGAAAGTGCCTCGTCCTAAGGATTAGCGACCGCGAAATGCCTGCTCGAGTCGATGCCAGCCTGCTCTCACCGCAGGACGGGCTTGCTCCCAACCTAACCAGGACAATCGCCGCTCTTGCTCATACTGCTGCTGAAGTTCGGGTTCAACTTCGTCGTAGCTCATGCCTGTGCCGTGATAGCGCGTGTAGCCTTCGTAGCCCAGACGATATGCAGGCTGGTAATCCCGGTAGGTCAACCCCGATTGATAGTAAGGCTGTGCCGTGTAATGCTGCTGCCAGTATTGATCTTCGTTAGCAACCAGAGAATTCCGTCCGCGCAGCGCCGCATGAATAATGGACTGCTCGACCGTTGGCGGGGTGGCCCCAGAAGCATAAACCGCTTGAACAGAAACAGGCTCAATTCGGCGATGCGAGGCAACACTTCCACGGGGAACATCGCGCGGTTCAATCACCTGCACGTCGTAATCTTCGATCGTTGGATGGGTGGCTTCGGCAGCACTCTTACCCACTAGTCCACCCAAAATACTGCCGATCGCCGCGCCTGCAATCGCTCCCACCGGACCCGTCACAGAACCCACCAGCATCCCGATTGTGCCGACAATTCCTGCCCCAATTCCAGTTGCGATCGGGTGCGATCCAGTTTCTCCGGTGATCGGGTCGGGATGAGGATTAATTACGGCTTCGCGTCGTCGATCACTTCGTCGAGCAATTCGTGGATCAATAACCTGTTTACTCATAGCGGTTTGCCAATTTTATCTAAAACACCCAGCTTAAGCCTTTAGTCGCAAGCTTCTGGTCACAGAGCAGTTCTCACAAAGTCGTTCTGCTGATTCAGCAAGAAACCGATTCAGCAAGGGAACGTTGCAGGGACTCACTTCTCACCGAACTTACCCCTTACCGTATCGGATTCTGTTTTCGTCAACCGTCCTTCCTGCGAGGGAAGTCTGCTCATCGTTAAGCGGATTTCTTTCCTAAGACTTATCCAATTTCTCCAATTTCTCGGTACCTGTTTATGGAAACTGTCCCTCTTGATAGAGGATAAGCCGTTCTTTCATTCGTTACTTTCAAAGTAAAGTAAAGATCTCAACTTAAAACAATGATTCTACAAGACAAACAAACGGGTGTATTAATCGAAGTGATGGATACAGAAGAGCTAATTAACCCGTCGCACGACACGATTAAAGGCAGAATTCAGGAAGGTCAGGAAGAACAGCCGCCCGAAGAAATTGGGAAAGACACGCTAGTTTTTCCTTCTGGAGAAGAGCTGCCTCGCTGCTGGCGAGATGCAGATTATCGCTCGAACTAATTATTGCTCGAACTAAGGCGATCGGTTTTCTTTCGCCTTGCAGTTTTCTTTCGCTTTGCTTAGATCAGGCATGATCAAAAAGCATTCAAGCAGGATTCAAGCAGCGAGATAAGGGGGTAAAAACTCCCTATGTCTCTAGATCGATTGCTGACTGCAATGAATTGTTTCTAATAAAAGTATCGTCTGCGGACGGATAGTGAACACCATTTTGAGGAGATACAGCCAATGGGTTGGCTACAAAGATTATTCGGAGCTCAGAAGCCTCAGCAAAATCAAGCTCAGGCTCAGCCTCAAGCAAATGTAGCAGCGGCAGCTCAAGGCGGTAATGCAGCAACGGCAGCTCAAGGCGGTCAGGAATCAATTCCTCCGGAGCGGGTTGGCTTGAACGGGGAATACGATCAGAGCGGTCTGGCAAAGCGAGTTGCGCTGGCATTTGACCAAGATCCGGGCATTGATGACATTGACACGGTTTATGTGGCTCAAACAGGCGGCACGGTTGTTCTGAAAGGAAAAGCCCCAAATCAGGAAATCGTGCAAAAAATGACGTCTGTTGCCCGTGGAGTAAGTGGTGCAACAAATGTTGATACCAGCCAGGTGACGGTCGGTTAAGCATCAAAAACACCAAACTGATTCGTTCGATCGAGGCTGTACCACAAACTCGTTTTAACGTTTCAACTTACCTCCCAAAAAGCGACAAAGGGGCAGATTGCATCGCGCATCTAGCCCTGTTTCTAATTTTTAGGGCAGAATCTTTTGGATCAGAATCTATGTTGAGCGCCGAATCTACTATCAGTCCGATCGAGTCCGCTAAAGCAGTTGGTTTACGCTATGTTAGCGATACGATTCCCGGCATTCGTCGAGAACGATCGGGAGATGAATTTGTGTATCTTGGCGTAGATGGTCGTCCAATTCAGGATCCTGAAGAACTAGAGCGTTTCAAAGCATTAATTATTCCGCCCGCCTGGACAGACGTTTGGATTTGTCCATTACCCGACGGACACTTGCAAGCAACCGGACGCGATGCAAAAGAACGCAAACAGTATCGCTATCACGCTGACTGGCGCAAAATCCGCAGCCAAACTAAATTCGATCGCATGGTGCGCTTTGCTCAGGCGTTGCCCCTGATTCGCGAACAAACTGATCGCCATCTGCGCCTGCCCGGTCTGCGCCGTGAAAAAGTGCTGGCAACTGTAGTTCAGCTTTTAGAGAAAACCCTGATCCGGGTGGGCAACGAAGAATATGCCCAAACGAACGATTCTTTTGGACTCACCACGCTGCGTGATGAGCATATCGAAGTCACCAGCACGAAGATTGTATTTCACTTTCGCGGAAAAAGCGGTGTAGAACACGAAATTGAATTAGGCGATCGACGCTTAGCCCGCATTGTTAAATCCTGTCGTGATGTACCGGGGCAAGAATTATTTCAATACATCGACGAAAACGGTGAACGTCAGACGATCGACTCTAAAGACGTAAACGACTATCTTTACGAGATTACCCAAGAGAACTTCACTGCCAAAGATTTTCGTACCTGGATGGGCACGGTTCATGCCCTGCAAGAACTGCACATGATCGGACTGTTTTCTTCTCAAACGCAGGCAAAAAAGAACGTTACCGAAGCTATCAAAAACACCGCTAAACGCCTGGGCAATCGTCCAGCCACTTGTCGCAAATACTACGTCCACCCCAGTATTCTGGATGCCTACCTGGAAGAAAAGCTGTTCGACCTGACCCAATCGCTAATCGAGCTTGAAGAGGCGATCGAAGCTGTGGAAGCTGCTAAATATCAACTCCGTCAGGAAGAACGCGCCGTACTCGCCGTCCTAGAAGCTTACACCGCAGCCCTGCAGCCCGAAGCGGAAAAGCCGAAGCGAAAATCAGCGAAAAGTAAGCAAAAGTCGATCGCGGCTTGAGGAAATTTTTACAAGGTTCTGTTTGAGCGGTAAGCTTCGTTCCAGTCCTTTAGGCTGGCTCAATTGCGATCGCCGATGCCGCTACAATCGCGAATTCAGGAAAAGGCTCTCCTCCAAATGTCCAAGCCCCTCAGCCTGGGCAATTTAGGGGACAATGGAACCGCTCACACTCCTTAATTCCTCACCCCCTCATTTCTCAATGACGATCGGCATCTGGATTTTTGGCGATCAGCTCTGGCTAGAACAATCTGCGCTCCAAAGCTGTCTTTCGCGTCAGCAGGAAACGCCTGTTCTCTTGATTGAATCTGTTCGCCACGCGCAAAAGCTGCCCTACCATTTGCAAAAGCTCGTCCTGGTCTGGTCGGCGATGCGCCACTTTGCTCAGGAGCTTCGCGAAGCCGGATGGCAGGTAACATATCGAATCGAGGAAGACTTTGAAACGCCGCTCAAAGCCTGGATTGCGGAATATAGGATTACCGAACTGCGGGTGATGACCCCCACCGATCGCCCCTTTCGCTTGCTGATTCAATCCCTTGATCTCCCCTGCACGGTCACCTTCACGCCCAGCAATCGCTTTATCTGGACAGAGACAGCCTTCACGGAGTGGGCAGACTCCCGCAAGCGGCTGATTATGGAGGACTTTTATCGCGAGGGACGGCAACGCTTCAATATCTTGATGCAGGGGAAGCAGCCCCTCGGCGGTCGGTGGAATTTCGATCGCGAAAATCGCAAGCCGCCCAAAGGAAAACTAACGCTGCCCGAAGCCCTCTGGTTTGAACCGGATGCCATTACCCAAGACGTGATCGACTGGCTCAAACAGTCTCCCGCCTTCGAAGAGAGCAACACCTACTGGCAGATCGAGCCTTTTCGCTGGGGAGTAACGCGATCGCAGGCAAGGCAAGTGCTCGACTTTTTTATTCAAACCCGCCTCTCAAACTTCGGACCGTACCAGGACGCGATGATCACAGGCGAGCAAACCCTGTGGCACGCGATGCTATCGCCCTATCTCAATCTGGGACTACTGCATCCGATCGAGGTGATTCAGGCAGCCGAGCAGGGCTATTACGACAGCCAGCACAACGATCCCCAGGGTGAATGGCAGCTCAGCAGCATCGAGGGCTTTATCCGGCAAATTCTGGGCTGGCGGGAATATATGCACGGCATTTATCACTACATGGGCGAGGAGTATCCCGATCGCAATTTCTTCGACCACCATCAGCCCTTGCCTGCTTTCTACTGGACAGGTGAAACCCAAATGCACTGTATTCATCAGGTTGTCCATCAGGTGAAAGAAATCGGCTATGCCCACCACATTCAGCGGCTCATGGTGCTCAACAACTTTGCTCTGATCGCCGGAGTCTCACCGCAGGAATTGCAGGACTGGTTCCACACTGCCTTTATCGACGGCTACGACTGGGTAATGCAGGCAAACGTGATTGGCATGGGACAATACGCCGACGGCGGACTGATGGCATCTAAGCCCTACGCTGCCTCGGCGAACTACGTCAACACAATGAGCGACTACTGCAAGCACTGCGATTACAACCCCAAACGGCGCACCGGAGCGGATGCCTGCCCGTTCAATTTCTTTTACTGGGACTTTCTGGCGCGGCACCATTCCAAGCTCCAAAACAACGATCGCATGAAGCACATTCTGCTCAACCTAAATCGCATCGCATCTGAAGAACTGGCGCAAATCCAGCAGCAGGCCGCTGACTGGCGTATTAACCATCAGCAAACCGAATACCTCCTGCCCTGCACGCCCCATTCTTCTAAGCCTGATCCACATGACCCATCTGCTTGAACTTCGCAGCCGCTATCTTGAACTGACGAATCGTACTCTGCCCCAGCTTGCACAACAGCGCAGGTTTCCCGTCAGCGATAACCACTGCTTTCAGCGCATCATCCTCGATAATTTGTTGGGACAATGCTGGTACGAAGTTCTGGAACGCGGTAAGGTTCCCGCCTACCAACAGCTCACCGCATTGCAGCTCCAGCAGGCGATCGATCTCGCAGAAGCCATTATTACTCAACCTAATTCCTATCTGGAACAGCTCAATCAGAATAGCCTTACCTGGAGAAGGGAGCAGCGATCGAGCCTGCCCAAACCCGCAGAAACGGCAGAAAAACCATAGGATGAGGTATGCCTCATCGCTTGTCCTTATTCTGCATCTGCATCGGAATGCTGGTGTACTTCACACAGGTAACGGTGCTGTTTCCGGTGTTGCCGCTTTATGTAAACCAACGCTGGCAGGATGCGCCGCTCGGGTTTGTGGTGGGGGCAATGGCGATCGGGCTGCTGTTTTTTCGTCCGCCCATTGGCTGGCTAATTGATCGCTGGGGACGTAAACCAGTGCTTTGGATAGGGCTGGGTATTATGCTGGCAATTTTGCCGCTCTATCTCTGGTCGCCGACTCCTTTCTGGCTTATGGGGGTGCGGGTGCTGCACGGTATTAGTCAGGCGGCATTTGGCACAGCTTCTCAAACCCTGCTGGTGGATCTGGTTCCCCCAGAGCGTCGGACGGCGTTGCTGGGATATCTGGCAATGAGTAATACGATCGGCTTCTCGCTAGGTCCGCTGCTGGGATCGCTGGTGTTTCGGCAGGGCGGCTTTTCCCACACGGTGCTGCTGATGGGGGCTCTGACGCTGGTTGGCATTGTTTTCAGTCTGCCGCTGCCCTGGAAATCGTCCTCTCCACCGCCAAACCGTCAGGCGATCGTCAACCGTAGCTTTCCCTGGAAGACGATTCTCCGTTATCCGGTGCGAGACGCGACGCTGCTGTTTTTTACAAATTCATTTCTGCATGGCGCAGTCGTGACTTTTCTACCGCTGTTTGTGCCGAATGCTGCCCTCTTCTATAGCCTGAATGCACTGGTTGCGGTGCTGGTTCGGTTTGGGCTGGGGCGATGGGGCAACCGCCTTTCTCGCCGATGGATTGTGAGTTTGGGCATCTTTTGTTCGGGGACAGCGCTGATAGGGCTATCGATCGCGCCTGAGTGGCTGATGCTATGGTCGATCGTTTATGGGCTGGGATTTGGCTCTCTGTTTCCGGTGCTGTCTGCCGTGGTGTCGCTGTCGGCTCCGCAGGCGGTTCGCGGTCGGGTGTACAGCGTTTTTCTCGCCGGGTTTGACGGGGGCATGACCTTAGGGGGGGCAGGGGTACAGCTGCTCGTTGCTGTGCTGCCGTTAAATGACTTATTTCTCATCCTGGGCAGTCTGGGAAGTGGAGCAAGTCTGGTTGCGCTGCGGCAGTTTGCTCAACCGCTTCCCCATGCGGAACACTGCTCTCCAGCAGCTTCAATCGATCGGACAAGGGACAAGTAAGGCAGGCTGGCAATCATCACCCAGGACAACGGCGTCCTTGTGCCATCATCATGCTGCCATCAGTCCAAGCCAGATACTTATCTTTTCATCAGAAATTAGCTTTATAAAGTTCTTTTACTGAATTCTCTTCGGGGCTTTACCTTAAAAATTAGCTTTAAACTTCCTTTACGAAATTCTCTCGCTTCTTTACCTTTTCTAGTCCATCCATTATTGCGAAAGGCGAGCAGGATAGTAATAATACTGACATAACTAGTTCCAGTAATGTTCCAGTAATACAGTAGAGCTACCAGGCGTCCAACTCGGTCGCTTTAGCTCTTCTTCATAAAACTTCCCCCCTTCTTCACATTCTCCAGCCTATGAACTATTGCTTAGAGCAGGTGACATTGGTGATAATGCTGGCATATCGGATTTCACCAGTACGGATAGAGTAAATACGGTAGAACTTCTTTATGAAAAGCTTATCGATGGCTCCTATCTGCTGAGGTCTCTGGTTGCAGGAGATTTAGTTGTAAAAGATTTATCAGTGCAACACTACTTTCCAGGGCCACATTACAAAGTTATTGTGCCGCTTCTTGAGAGAGGTTGCTTCTTCCTGGAAGGGTAGATCTCAGCACAGCCACCGTCGCTCATACCACGATTTATCAGTGAAACCAGTTTGGCAATTGGTCATAGATTGCTGGCAGACTTTTACGTCTTAGCGCGTATTCCAAAGCCTCCCTACTCCTGCCAGGTTTCAGCCATTTTTCGTTCCTTTCCTCATCAGAAGCAGTATGAAAGCAATCGTTATCGGCAGCACAGATATCAAGACGGACTCGATTCCGTTCTCCCAGCTCTTTCCGTTCTTTGATAATCGGCAATGTCTGCGTCGCGAACTGGGCTTTGAGTTTAAGCATGTTGAGGCGCGTTCTCTAAAAGAGATTGAAGCGGTAAGCCTGCAAACCGCCGATGCGTATTTCGTGCGCCCCTGCTGGCGAGAGAATCCGAGCGATGTCACCCTGGTGATGGAGAAGTTTCGCGATCGTCAACCCAATGCGCTGATTGTCTTTATCGACCCGTTCGATCAAACCAGCAGCCGCTTTTTCGGCGTTTTGCCTTATGTCGATCGCTTCCTGAAGTATCAGCGACTCAAGGATGTCAGCCAATATCTGAACCCGCTGAAGGGGGGGACGGTCATCACCGATTATTTAGTGAATGAGCTGGGATACGACATTAAGGATTGGTCTGTCCAATCTGAAGTTCCGGCAGGCTATGAATCCCGAATCGAAACGGGCTGGTTCGTGACCCTGACCAAGCGGTTCCAGGAAGCACTGTTCCATAAGCCAATGTTCTGGAACCAGGGCAGTAAAAAGAGCATCGATGTCGTTTGTCATGTGTCCTACGGGCCAAGAAACAACCTGGAATGGTATGGTCAGCACCGGATGCTGGGTGTCGAAGCGCTCAAGCGAATGGCTTCTGACTATACGCTCTCGGTGAGCGGCGAATTTTCGGGTGAGCAAACCATCTCATCCCGGCAATATCTGCACGATCTGAAGCGGAGTCGCATTGCGTTTAGCCCGTTTGGCTGGGGAGAAATTACCTGGCGCGACTATGAAGCAGCCTGCCACGGATGCCTGCTGATCAAGCCTCTGGTCGATCACATTGATGTTGAACCCAATATCTTTATCCCTGGCAAAACCTATGTTCCGGTGCGGTGGGACTTTGCAGATCTCGAAGAGAAGTGCCGCTACTATCTGGCAAATCCTGACGAGGCAGAGCAGATTGCTCACAATGCCCGCGAAGCGTATAGAGCCTACTTCACCGAGAACAAGTTCGTTCACAAGATAGAGGGTTTGATCCGCACTGCTGCCCCTTTAGCACCACTTGAAGCTGAAACGATACTCGCAGCCGCTTAGTTCTGTCGCGATCGCCGTATCTAAAACCGCAGATCACAACTATAGGAGTGAAAAGATGTGGGGGCATGATTCTCAGGAGTTTTGCCCCTGCTTTCTTATTGCTTCTGCACTCTAGAATCTACGAGCGGTCAGTTTACGAGCAGTCACTTCAATTTCGATCTTCATGCGCGGGTCGGCAAGTCCGGCAACAAACATGGTGGACGCAGGACGCACATTTTCAAAATACCGCCGAAACACACTCCAACAAGGCTCAAAGTCAGCGCGATCTGGCAGAATGTAGCGAACCCGCACCACATCTTGCAGCGTACATCCTGCTTCAATCAGGGCAGCATTGATATTTTGAAAACACTGCTCGGCTTGTTCAACCACATTGTCAGAAATGGTCATCGTTTGATAATCAAATCCAGTTGTCCCAGAAACAAAAACCCAACCTCCATCCACAACTGCTCTGGAATACGCGACTTCCCGCTCAAACGATGAACCCGAAGAAATTAGCTGACGGCTCATTTGCGTTTAATGCTCCTTTTGAACGACCACACAATTTTCTGAATTCCAGGAAAGCGTTAGCGTTTCATCCGATCGATCGCCTCCGCTATAAAGTTCTGTCACCATCAGCATTCCCAAATCAGTCTTCGCTTGAATCTGCAACGATTGACCAATATAGGTAATTGATTCGATCGTTCCCCTCACCCGGTTATCAGCAGAAGCATTTTGATTGATCTGAATTCGTTCTGGACGAATCATCAGCGTCACTGTTTGATTAATCTGGATATTTTGATCAGCGAAGCGGTCACGGGGTAGGCTTGCTTTGAGCAACTGACCGTTAACTTCGACGATCGCCATTCCTTCATCCACCTGCTGTACTGTTCCCGTGAGAAAATTCGCTTTGCCGATAAACTGCGCCACAAACAGCGAAGCCGGACGATTATAAATTTCCTTTGGTGTCCCGATCTGTTCGACTTTGCCCCGGTGCATCACGGCAATGCGATCGGATAAAGCCAGAGCCTCTTCCTGGTCGTGCGTTACATAGATAAAGGTGAGATTGAGCCGACGCTGAAGCTCTCTTAGCTCTTGCCGCACTTCTTCTCGAATTTTGGCATCCAGCGCAGAAAGCGGTTCGTCCAACAACAATACTTTCGGACGGCTGATTAATGCCCGCGCCAACGCCACCCGCTGCTGCTGACCCCCCGAAAGCTGAGACGGTTTTCGATCGCCCAATTCCTGAATCTGAAACATTTTCAGCGACGCTTCTACCTGGGGCGCAATCTCAGCACGGGGCAGTTTGGCGATCGTTAGCGGATAGGCAATATTTTCGGCAACGGTCATGTGCGGAAACAGGGCATAGTTTTGAAACACCGTATGCACATTGCGGCGATAGGGCGGCAGCGTCGTCACGGGTTCTCCGCTAATGTACACCTGTCCATATTCCGGGATTTCAAACCCACCGATCATTCGCAGCGTCGTCGTTTTCCCGGAACCGCTCGACCCTAGCAGCGAATAAAACTCTCCCGGCTGCACGTCGATCGTTACATCCTGCACTGCATAAACTTCACCCTTTGCTGATGGGTAAATCTTGCTGACCGACTCCAGGTAAACGACGCTTTTCGCCTTCATGTTTTTCTCCTGACTTCTCCCTATCTTAATTCGCCGCAGGTTAGTCCGCGGGGGAGGTTCGCTGGCTCAGCAGCACCAGTACCCCACTTCCCAGCAAAATCAGCGTCGCGATCGCCGCAATTTCCGGCGTAATATCGGTTCGCAGTCTGCCCCAAATCTCCATCGGCAGCGTATTATCTTGTCCGGTGAGGAAGATTGTCACAATTACCTCATCAAACGACAGCGTAAACGCCAGCAGCGCACCCGCCACGATCGCACTGCGAATGTAGGGAAACACAATGTCAATAAACACCCGCCCCGGCAGTGCCCCCAAATCATAAGCAGCTTCCTCCAGACTGTGGGGAAACTGACTTAATCGCGTCACGATCGGACCAAAGGCAACAGGCAGCCCAAACACCACATGACCCAGAATCACCGTCAAGAGCGATAGCTCAAACCCTAGGTCTGACAGGTACGCCAGCATTGCCACTCCGGTCACAATTCCCGGCAGCAAAATCGGCAAATTGAGCGCGATCCGAAAGGCATTTCTGCCAAAAAACTGATACCGATATACTGCAAACGCCGCCAGCAAGCCCAAAACCGTTGCCAGAATCGTCGCCGTCGCTGCCACCTTGATCGAATTGATCAGCGCGACCTGCAAAGCCGTGTCTCGAAGTGCAGTCTGATACCAGTTCAGCGTAAATCCTTTGAAGGGCAGCGACAAAATGCGCGATCGGTTAAAACTCATTAGCACCAGGACGGCGATCGGCAAATACAAAAACACAAACACCAGCACTGTCCAAATGCCTAGCAACCAGGGTTTTGGTTGAGACCGAGGCAATTCCCGTACAGCTTGTTTGTTCATAAACTTGCCCCTTTGCGAAGGGCGATCGTCAGCCCACTAAACACAATGGTCATCACCACCAGCGCAAACGCTGCACCCAGAGGCCAGTTATACGCTACGCCAAACTGCGATGCAATCAGGTTGCCCAGCATAATCCCGTTCGGACTGCCAACTAGACTCGGCGTAATAAAATCGCCCATGGTCAGCGAAAACACATTGATCGACCCTGCCAGGACGCCCGGTGTGACCAGCGGCAGAATAATCCGTCGAAACGTCGTCCAGGGGTTTGCATTCAGATCTGCCGAAGCTTCCAGCAGCGAATTGGGCAACCGCTCAAACGCAGTCACGATCGGCAAAATCATAAACGGCAGCCACACATGGGCAAACGTCAGCAGCGTCGAAAACCGGTTGTAGAGAAACAGCGAACTCGGCTCGTGTAAAATGCCCAGCGACAGCAGCGCCGTATTCAAAACACCGTTATAGCCCAGAATAATCTTCCAGGCAAAGACGCGCACCAAATAGCTCGACCACAGCGGCAAAATCACCAGCATCGTTAGCAGCCCGCGATAGCGTCCGCCGTGCTTTGCAATGAAGTATCCCATCGGCAGCGCGATCACCGCATCTATCAGCGTCACCCCCAGCGCAGTCAGCACCGTTCGCAAAATTACCGTGCGGTAGGCAGCGTTTGTGGCGATCGTCTGAAAATTTTTCAAACTCAGCGTCTTGACAATCTCAAACGATTCCAGCTGCCAGACACTATAAACCAGCAGCAATCCGAGCGGAATAAAATACAGCAGCGACATCCACAGCAGGGGCGGCAGCAAAGATGCATACAGTCCAGTTTGAGCAGAACGAGGCGATCGAGCAGGAATAACAGTCACAGAAGTTTGAGCAAGAATTTGAGTAGAAGTTTGAGCAAGAATTTGAGCAAGAATTTGGGTGAACCAAAGCAAAGATAAAACAGAGACTTTAGCTCGCCTATTTCCTCATCCTAGCTTGCCCCCAAATACGACATTTACAAAGTTCGATTGTGTCGCAAAAACTAGCCAATCGTTAAGTTAGACAAGCTCCGTTGTGTCTTTTTGCCCTCCGATGTCTACTTCCCCTGTGTTTAGCAGAATAGTCTCAACAGAATAACCTCAACAGCATAGCCATCTCGCAAAAATTCTTGTAAAGTTCCTTGCAAAATTTGTTCTGCTTTGGCAGCCTGCCTAGCTTCTTCAGGCACAACACAACATGAACAAATCCATCCATCGTGTCATACAGTACGGTCTAAAAAGGCTACCCAATTGGGTGAATTGCAACCGGAATACGCAGCCTACTATGTAACCAATCGAACAAGCCGTTCGGTTCGACCGATGAATCAACAACAAGTAACCCATTTGTTTTTTCGGAGAAGCACTATGACGACCGCAGTACAGCACGCTAAACCTAAACTCCTTGCATCGGGTGAAGGGGATATGCATACTATGCTGACTCACACACTCGTATGGAAGCTAGCTGGAAATGATACGAATGGTCAGTACGCCGTGTTTGAGATGATCGATGCGGCGCATGGAGAACCACCACTCCATAGCCATCCTTGGGAGGAAACGTTTTACATCCTGGAAGGCGAACTCGAAGTCACCTTAGGCAGTCGTAAGCATGTTGTTACAGCAGGTGCAGTGACCCACATTCCTACAAATGCTGTGCATACTTTTAAGGTGCTTTCCCCGATCGCTCGTGTTCTGATCATCGTTTCACCTGCTGCCGCTGCCGAATTCTATCAAGAAGTTGGTGCAAGAATTACTAGCTTTCCACCTGATCGAACTGTTTTAGAGGAAATCTTTACTAAGTACGATTTGCAGCTTTGGTAACCCATTAAGGAACTCATACTGAAGTCGTTCGGAGAATTACGATTTTAACAACAGAAGCCCAAGGGGATATTCAACCCTTCATTGCCCTTGGACAAGGATTGAAACAGGCTGGATATTCTGGATATCAAGTTAAAATCGCCACCTACGACACGTTTTAAGAAATGGTGCAACTGCTAGTCACCCAGGCAATGGCTGATTCTGGGGCAGCTTGTCAGGATAGTAATGCAATCATCTTTACAGGCACAGCAGTTTGGGGGTAGGACATCGCTGAAGCATAGGGCATGTCAAATCGTTTGTGTCAGGGTGTAGGAAGCTAGATTGGCAAACGATCGCCCAACTCAGTCGCAAAACTCAATCGCAAAACGGTTGAGAGCAGGTTTCCAATCCCGAATTAGCATCGTCCATTTCTTTGCAATGTTGTGAATTGCCAGGATACCTGTAACGAAAAGCAAAAGCCTAAAAAATTCCTCTGCCTCATCCATTGGGAAAAAACAGAGGAATTTGAAGTTTTTTGAAGCTTGTCGCAGGGTCAAATTCGGCTAAAAGCTAAGAGCGAACCTCATTCCACACCTGCACCCACTGGTCATAGTTCGGCACACTCTGCCACATCTTGATCTGTCTATGCAGCGACAAATCATCCATAAATAAAGCGTGAGCACGGTCTTTGCCGATCGCCTCAGCCCCTAACTCGGTCGCGCCCGAATATCCGGTCACATCCATCACACCTTTTTGCCCCTCGCCGCTGAGGATAAAATCAACCCATTCATAAGCTGCATCTTCGTGGCGCGAATTCTTAGAAATCATCCAGGAATCTGTCCATCCGGTCAGTTTGCCTTCCGGACTCACCGTTCCAGCCGGAAACCCTTCAGAGCTGAGCTGCGTATAAGTGAGGGGCCAGGCATGGGCAATCACCACCTCTCCCGACTGAAACAGATTCGCCAGTTCCCCCGCCGTCGTCCAGAACTTTCGCACCTGGGGACGCAGTTCCAGCAGCTTCGCCTTCACTTCCGCCAGATCCTGCTCGCTCAGATGATAGGGATCGGGCTTGCCCAACCACAGCGCAACATCGGCGATCGTCATCGGGTTATCCGGCAGCGAGATTTTCCCGGCATACTGCGGGTCAAACAGCACATCCCAGCTCTTCGGCTCCGAGCTAACCTTCTCCTTGTTGTAAACCATGACATTCGGACCCCAGGCAAACGTTACGCCATAGGGTGTGCCATCAAACGTATTCCAGTTGCCGCCGCGAAACGACGAGAATACTGAATCGTAGTTTTTCAATTTACTGGGGTCGATCGGCTGCACTAAACCTGCCCGATACAGCCGCTCCGTAATATCACCCGACGCCGAGATAATGTCATAATTGCGACCTTTTCCGGTACGAAACTTGGCAAACATCTCGTCGCTCGATCCAGCATAGGTCGCCTTCACAGCACAGCCCGTTTGCTGCTCAAAAGTCTGAGCAAAAGACGAATCGGTGTAACCTTCCCAGACGATCGCTGATAAAGTGCAATTTTCTGCCTGAGCAGCAGGCACGCTTAAGACGATCGCTAAAAAACTGAGAACTCCGGTTAAAAGGAGTGCCTTGAAGCGGTACAACATAAACCTTTCTCCTGATCGAAATCGAAACCTTGCAGCCCTCAACTCTTCAATACCAGAAGGCTTCCAATTGATTCAAAGCCCCCAACATTAGAGGATTTAGGGGGCGATATAGCCCCTAGAACACGGCTCAACCACTCTCCCAAAACTCAACCTTCAGAATCAACGGCAAATTAGCCATCAAACACCACCGAGTGCCATGCCTTCTTCTGATCGCCCGTAATATCAAACATGACGTGCTTAACGATCGTGTATTCCTCCAGCGCATAGTACGACATATCCTTACCCATGCCGCTTTGCTTAAAGCCACCGTGTGGTAGCTCGCTGGCGATCGGCAGGTGATCGTTCACCCAAACCGTGCCAAACTCTAGGACTGCCGTGACCCGCATCGCTCGCTGCACATTCGTCGTCCATACACTGGCTGCCAGTCCGTAGGGAATATCGTTGGCTAGCTCGATCGCTTCGGCTTCATCGGTGAATCGATTCACCACAATTACCGGACCAAAGATTTCTTCCTGCACACAGTTTGCCGCCTGAGGCGCGTCCACCAGAATTGTTGGCGGATAAAAGTAGCCTTCTCCTTCGGGCAGCGTGCCACCCGTTGCCACCTTAATTCCCTGCTGACGCGCTTCTTCCACGAACCCATGCACTTTAAGTCGCTGAGTTTCACTGGTGAGCGGACCAATATCCGTATCCTCAGCAAAGGGCTGACCAAACTTAATTTGCTGCGTTAGCTCGGTCAGGCGGCTCAAAAACTGATCAAATACCTCATTTTGCACATAGATTCGGGTTGCTGCCGTACAGTCCTGTCCCGTATTCATAAACGCTGCCGGAATCGCACCTCTTGCAGCCGCTTCAATATCCGCATCGCTAAACACCACAAAGGGAGCCTTGCCGCCCAGCTCCAGCGTGACGCGCTTCACCATTGAACTCGCCAGCTCTGCAATGCGCTTTCCGGTTCGGGTACTGCCCGTAAAGCTAATCATGCGCGTGTCAGGGTGGATACAAATCGCTTCTCCGACTTCGGCTGCGCCCGTCACCACGTTGATCAGTCCGGCGGGCAAGCCAGCATCCAGCGCGATTTTAGCCAGCTCGATCGTCGTAATAGGAGTGTTGGGAGCAGGTTTAATCACGGCTGCATTTCCCGCTGCCAGTGCCGGAGCCAGCTTCCAGATCGCCATCATAAACGGGTAGTTCCACGGCGTAATCGCGCCCACAACCCCAATCGGCTCTCGCCGGATAAAGCTGGTAAATCCGCCTACATACTCACCTCCGGCAACGCCTTCTTGCCGCCGCACCACTGAAGCAAAATAGCGCAGATTGTCGATCGCAAATGGGATATCGCCGCCCAGTGTGAGTTTTAGAGGTTTGCCCGCATTCTGGCTTTCCAATCTTGCTAATTCGTCTGTTTTTGCTTCCAGCGCATCAGCAAATTTCAATAAAGCAACGCTTCGCTCTCCCCAAGAACGAGCTGCCCACTCTTTCTGGGCCACTTTTGCCGCTTTCACTGCGCGATCGACATCGGCAACTGTTCCCCAAGCCACTGATGCAAACGGCTTTCCCGATGCCGGATCAATCAAATCTTCACTGCCCGTCGTGATAAAGTCACTCCCAATCACCATTGGGTAATGCGTTAACTTTTCCATAACATCACCTGAAGTTTAAAAAGTTCAAGAATTAACACAACGCTCTTTGACTCTAGATCATTGCCGAACGTTTGACAGAAGACGATAACACTTATCACAGCTTGTACAGGTGTTGCTAGATACTCCTTTCAACTCATTACACCCAGGCAGACTTTCTTTACAAACGGACATCTAAACGAGTGGCTTCAATTTGTTTTGAGAGAGAACGCAAGCTCAAGCGATCGTCCTCTGCATCCCCCAATTCATTCTCCGTTGATTACAGTCGACCACTCATTTGACAACTGATTTCACAGCCAAACAGATAAACCAATCACAACAATTTTTATTGTTTTTAAGATCAACTTTCGCTTCAATCTGCGTCACTCTAAAGAACGCCAGAACACAAGATTTTTTTATAAATAGCAGCTAACTGAATGAATTTCAGACGGAGCGGGAGATAGGAGGATGTTTAAAAAGCCATCATCGTGACCCAAACCACCCCTCTAACGGGCCAATTCTGGAAGGGGAAACGAACGGCTCGGAGGAATATCCAAAGTCCCTCAAAGCTGGGGGATTTAGGGGACGATGCAGCACTTTTGGTTCCTTTAAAGCAACCTTGAAGAAAAAATGGAGCGATTCTGCCAGCAGCGAGAGTGGGCAGCTGAAAAAGAGATGCTGAACTGAGAACGCATCCTTATCCCTTTGCCCAAGCCCAACTGCCGATCGCCCAACTGCAACAGGTTATGCAGAACGCTAGCGGTTTAATGAATTGATAGAAACTGGCAGCGGATCAACAAAGATTCAGTGAGCCAATCCGTTCGTGAATCTAGTAAATCGCTCTACCGCGATCGTGTTTTGCAATAATCCAGATGGCATGAATAATGCCCGGAATGTAGCCCAGCAGCGTGAGCAGCAGGTTAATCCAAAACGCGCTGCCAATCCCAACCGTCAGGAACACGCCCAGAGGCGGCAGAAAAATCGCGCAAATAATGCGAATCAAGTTCATCTCTTCCTCCAGAGGTTTGATTAAAACAGAACTATTTTCCATCCTAGATAGAGATTTGCAGTTTAGCAGGGCAAGCTCTCAAACGCGAGTGTCTTTTGCTGAGCTGAGCGGGCTGCGCTATCGTGAAGAAGTGTAACTGCTCGATCGATTTGCTCTTTATCTGTTATTCGGCCAAAGTTACCTGCTTAAAGCTATGACCGCAATCCTGCCTTCTGGCATTCGTGAGCGCGAAATTATCGAAGTCTTTATCCGGCACGGATGGGACTATATGCGCCAGGTTCTCACACTGGGCAAGGGCGGCGAACCTGAGATTCCAGCTCCTGAAGTTTTGTGCAATATTCTGACCGATCTGGGCCCGGTTTACGTCAAGCTGGGACAGTTGCTCAGCACGCGCCCCGATCTGCTCTCGCCCCGCTACATTGAGGCGTTGAGCCAGCTCCAGTCCAATGTGCCGCCCGTCCCCTGGGATGACATTGAGATCGTGCTGCGCCAGTCGCTTCCCCAGCCGTTTGAGGAGCTGTTTGAGTCGGTGAGCTTTAATGCGATCGCCGCCGGATCGATCGCCCAGACTCACAAAGCCATACTCAAGAACGGACAGCCCGTTGCGATTAAGCTTCAGCGTCCTGGTATTGAAGCCGTCGTTGCGCGAGATATTGCCGTATTTCGGCGAATTGCGGCACTGCTCTCGACCACTGACTTTGGCAAACGCTACAACATCACCGACCTGGCAGACGAGTTTAGTAAATCGCTGCAAAATGAACTCGACTTTACCCAGGAAGCCACCTACACTGACGATCTGCGCCGCAACCTGTCGAAAAGCCGCTGGTTTGACCCCGATAAAATTGTCGTTCCCAAGGTCTACCATGAGCTGACCAGCAAAAGAATTCTGGTGCTGGAATGGCTGGATGGCGTACCCATTTTGCAGGCAAAGCTAAAAGGCATTGGCTTTAACGGCGACCCAGAAGCAGAACGCCGCGCCTTTACGACAACAGTTTTTCGGGCATTTTTGCAGCAGTATCTTGTAGACGGCTTTTTTCACGCTGATCCCCACCCTGGCAATCTGTTTTACCTGGAAGATGGCAGAGCCGGAATTCTGGACTGCGGCATGATGGGCAACCTCAATCCCAGAATGCAGTCGCTCATGGTGGAGCTGGTGCTAGCAATTATGGATCTCGACCCCGAGCGCTGTGCCCAGATTTCGCTTCAGCTTGCCGACCGGATGGATCAAACCCAACCGATTAACCTGGCGAAACTTCAGCAAGACTACGATCGCCTCCTGCGCCAATACTACAGTCTCAGCCTGGAAAACCTGAACGTGGGCGAAGCGTTTGGGCAAATTCTGGAAGCAGCCCGGATCAACAACTTGCGCTGGCCCAGCAACGTAGGACTTTTAACCAAGTCGATCGCCAACTTAGAAGGCTCAGGACGCAAGTTCGATTCAAACATCAACCTGATGGCAGAAGTCCGTCCGCTCATGAGTGACCTGTTTCGCCGCCAGTTGGTCGGCAACGACCCCCTACAGTCTGCTCTGCGAACCGCGCTGGAATTCAAGCAGTTGTCTCTCGACTCGCCGCGCCAGGTTGCCTTCCTGCTGAATCGTCTCACCTCCGAAACGCTCAAGCTCAATCTCTCAATTCAGGATCTCAATGCCTTGCGCCGCACGATCGCTGAATCTGCCAATCGCCGCTCGTTTAGTACCGTAGTGGGTTCGCTGATCATCGGAGCCGCGATCGTCGCCAGTGGACAACAAACACCCCAGCTTCAGTTGCTCAGCAACATCTTCTTTGCGGCTGCCAGCCTGCTGGGCTTGTGGCTGATCGTGACGATTATGCGATCGGGCAGATTTGAGTAAGGTGACGCTAGTTATATTACTCGACTGGATTTAATAAAAGAATTAAACCGCCCGCCGCACCCTTCCTGATTATTGGTGTTCAGCGGTTTGACGAGCGGTATGGTTGGCGAGCCAGCGATGCAGGATCATCATGACGATCGCCAGTGGCACCATCAGCATCGGAATGATTTCCAAATTGATTTTGTCTGCCAACCAGCCAACTACGGTGGGAATACTCACCGCTCCAACACTGCCCACGCTCGTTAAAAAGCCGATCGCCGCTGGAACCAGCGCAGATGGAACTCGACGGGGCATCAGCCAAATTGTGGCTGGGAAAATAGCAGCCAGCGCGAACCCAATCAGCGGCAAACTCCAGAGCTGGCCAGGCAAGAGCCACCAAATCAGCAGACCGACGGTGAGCAAGGCGAGAGACGCATCAATGAGCCGAATTGCGCCAATGTGTCTTATCAGTTGCCCCATTGTTAATCGTCCCAGCGTCAGTCCAAACCAGTAGGCGGTGATGCTATATCCTGCGATCGCAACGGATGTACCGCGACTGAGGGTTTGCACCGTAAAAGCCCAATTTCCTACAGAGACTTCCGTACCCACATAGACAAGCAACAGCAGCCCTGCGACTAACACAGTCGGTTCTTTTAATGCCAGATGCAGATTGGTTCTCGCGCTTTGATCAGAAGGCAGAGCGGATGAATCCATAAACGAATGACGCTGGGAAACGACCCACACCATGCCAATGGCTAACAGCAGCACCATTCCAGCAAACACCCAATACGCCGATCGCCAACTCACTCCCTGCGTTAGCAAAATTGTCGCAATCGCCGGACCTGAAAGTGCTCCAATGCCATAAAACGCATGAAGCAATCCCATCAGATTGCCGCTGTCCTGTTTATCGGCAATGAACGTGTTAATGCCTGCGTCAATCAGCCCAATGCCCAATCCTAGCAGCGTTCCGGTGAATACCATGACCCACCAATAGGGCGTTGAAGCATAAATGCACAGCGCGGTGGTTACACTCACGGCTGCCAGCAAAATCATTCGAGCCAGCCCGATGCGGTGACTCAATAAACTGCTGGTAAGGGCTGCCACCACATAACCGCTAATTTGACTAAAAAACAGGGCGGTTACGGTTGCTGTCGTTAGGTTGTAGGTGTTTAGAATCGAGGGCAGCAGCACGCCCAAACCACCTTCTGCGATCGCGATCGCAATAAAGGCATAAAACGCTAGTCCAACACCAATCCAACCAGGAGGAGCGTTGCGCTTCATGATGGTTCCCTCAGACTCCGCACGTTAATCGATTGCCCAGGGAGGACTGCTTTGCACCGCATTTCTGCTCACCAAGCTGCTACCACCTCTAGGTCGCTGTCTTTATTCACGATGCGATCATAAATTGCAACGCTCATTCAATCAGCCCTCAGTAGAAATAGATCAGGCATTGCCCAATGTCACTTCCACAGGTAAGCGGGCGGTTCAGGTCAGGGTGCTGCTGCTTGCCTGACAGGAAGCTTTACGACAAATTCTGTTCCCTTGCCCGGCTGAGACTGGCAAAGTAAATGTCCCTGGTGCTTCTTCACAATCTGGTAGCTAATGGATAGCCCCAATCCCGTGCCTTGCCCAACGGGTTTAGTGGTGAAAAAGGGATCAAATAATTTGGCTTCAGCCCGCTCTGGAATTCCTCGTCCGTTATCTTTGATCGACACTGCAACCCAATCCTGATCAATACAGCTGGTTGAGATCGTAATTACAGATGATGCATCCCTTTCGATCGCAGCAGCTTGTAATTCGTCGATCGCATTACTGATCAAATTCATAAACACCTGATTAAGCTGTCCGGCGTAGCATTCTATAGGGGGGAGTTTACCATAGTGTTTCTCAAGGCGAATCGCAGTTCCCGAAGTTGCTGGCTTCAAGCGGTGCTGCAAAATCAGCAGTGTACTTTCCAATCCCTCCTGCAAATCAACCAATTTGACTTCAGATTCGTCTAAACGCGAGAAATTTCGCAAGGACAAAACGATGCTGCGAATTCGATCTACCCCAATTCGCATCGATGCACAAAGCTTGGGAACATCCGCTTGAATGTAGCTGAGGTCGCTTTCCTGAAGCTGTTCGCGCAGAGCGGGCATCGGATCAGGATAGTGGTGTTGATAAGACTGGAGGAGTTCGAGTAGGGTTTGAGTATATTCCTGAAGCGGTGCTAAATTGCCGTAAATGAAATTGATCGGATTATTGACTTCATGAGCAATGCCCGCCACGAGTTGTCCCAGGCTCGACATCTTCTCGCTTTGAATTAATTGAGTTTGAGTTTGTTTAAGTTCTTCTAACGTATTTGCAAGCTGTTTTGATTGATTCCGAATTTCGGATAAATATTCTGCCTGCTGAAGCGCGACTCCGAGCTGCAAACCAATTTGCTGCATTAGCGCAATATCCAGATCTTCCCAATTGCGCGGACCTGAGTTTTGGTAAGCGGCGAGTAATCCCCACAGTTTCTCACTCTGGACGATCGGCACAATTACATAGGCTCTTGCCTGATAAAACTCCAGCACCTCCAGGTAGCAGGGTGAAAAACCTGCTTCATAAACATCTTTGACCACTCGTTGAGTTGACCCCTGCCCATAGTGCCCGCCCTGCGTATCTTGCAGATAGGTATCTACCGAGCGACAACCCAATTTTTTCACAGTGCAATCGCTGATATTGTCGCGTGATGCTGAGTTGTCGAGCTGCTTTTCTAGCAGAGCATCCCAACCCTTTGCAACCGATTCCGCCACAAACTCCCCGCTCCAATCCGCCTCGAACCGATAGATCACCACGCGATCGGTGTTTAGCAGATGTTGCACTGCTTCGGTTGTGGTTCTAAAAATCGTTTCAATATCCAGTGAGTCGCGGATTTTTGCCACAATTTGAACAAACATGGTCTGCCGTTCGACCAGCCGCTCTAGCTCGGTATTTGATCGTTCTAACTGCTCCGATCGGTGTTTCACTTCTTGAGTGCGTTCCTCGACCTGCCGCTCTAAGCTGGCATTCAAACCTTGCACCTGCTGATACAGACGATATTGCTTGATCGTGGCTGCAAACCGTTCTCCCAAAACCTGAGCATATTTAATCTCTGCTGTTGTCCACTCCTGTGCCTGGTCTTTCTTCAATTGCCTCCACACTTCAAACGATTGCCGCGCCATTAACTGACGAGTATCAGGATTGTGATACCCCGCCCATAGTGTCTCGGTATCAATGCTCCGGCGAAAGAAAGTGAGACAGCCCAGGATTTGGCTGCCTTGCCTGAGCGGAATGATCAGGGCACTGCGAATCGTCGTGTTGCTAAAGAAGGGGGCAAGCGTACGAAATAAAGGTTCTTGATAAATGTCGTGAATTGCCCAGCAGGAAGCCGTAGTCGCGATCGACTGAGCGGGTTTTCCCAGTGCGTAAACGGTACGCATCCATTCCACTGACCAGGGCTGATGGCCCGTCGCATCTACAGATGTATCCATTCCTGAACACATATATTTCTGCCAGAGTAAATTTTCCTCGATCGATCGCTGCTGAATGGAATCAAGCAGGGCAGGCTGCTCACCGATCGTATAAATTTCTCTGGGGGACTCTGTGGGTAATTGTTCACTGGCAACGAGATAAAGCCTGCCGTCTGCCTCCAGCGAACTTGCTGCGGCTTGAAGGACATCTTGCCAGTTCACCATTGGCGAGGTTTGCAGCAGCGCAGTGACCTGATTAATATTGGATTCCTGGTGCGCCTGGGCACGAACGTGGTCGAGCAGAATCGACTGGGCAATGACCACCTCCACCTGATCCACCACCGCCTGAATGAACTGCAACTCTGTCTCGCTTACCGATCGCGGTTCAGCATGATGAGAAACCAGTAGCCCCCAGAGCTGATTCGGCGGCTGGAGCGAGGGGGGGTGGTACGGACCTGCCGCTTCGCCTTCTAAAACGATCGGAACCACGACTGAAGATTGGACACCCATTGCCATCAGGTACTCTTGATGGCACGGATCAACCGGACGATAGCGAATATCTGTTTGATCGATCAGATCCCCGGTTTCCGGGCAATTCAGCGGACTGATGCCGATCGCATGGGTACTCAAATCCACAACACTACGCTGGCGTGCCCGCACAAACAGTTCGCGAGCATAAGGAGGAATATCATCCGCCGGAAAATGCAGCCCCAGCAGCGAAGGTAAGCGATCACTACTCAGCGACTCGGCGATCACAATTCCGTGCCCATCCGGTTGAAATTGATAGACTTTTACGCGATCGGTTCCCAGATAGGCTCGGACTTCAGCAACGGTCGTAGTTAAAATCTCTTGAAGCTCCAGGGATTGCCGGATGCGATTGGTAATACGGAGCAGTAAAGTTTCTTGAGTAAAAGAATGATCAGAATTCGGGAACGACAGCATAGAGTTGGCACTAAAATTGTGCGTGGTTTCTTAAGGCTAGGATTCCCAACTATTCCAAGAAAGAGTTGCCCTGCTCCAAGAAAGAGTGCCCTGCCAATGAAAGCGAAACCTTCCTAGCAGGGCTGCATTGAACTTCTGTTGAATCGCTTTCGCCGATCGTTTCAAGTTCGGGCGAGTTTGAGTTCGGAGATTTTCTCAGACCTAAACGCGACTCGAAATGCCAACGAGCTGAGTGGGTATCCCGTTGACCACCACTGTTCCTAGCTTCGCTGCTGCACCGCTAGTCAGATTGATGCTATACAGGTCAGAACCCGACATTCCATAAGCCGTGTTGCTCAGGTTACTGTCGGTGAAGATATCAAAACCAGCACTGGGGCTGAAATCAACACCAAGCGCACCCACGGTTGTAAGATTACCAGGAGCAGGCACAACGGCAGCAGTCACTTCAGCCAGACGCACGAGGGCATCCAGAGTAGTGTCGATACCATACAGGGCTGTAGAGGTCGAACCTCTGAAATTGTTGCTATAGGCCAAAGCCGTTACGTTAGGATTTTGGGCAGCATTGGCATCCCCTGTTGCATAGGCAAGGGCTGTATCCATAACAACGGTAAAGGTATTGGTTGAGCCGGATACTGGCGTCAGGACACGATGTTCATCGGCATCGGTGACCACCCGAATGTTGCCGCTGGTGGGGTCGCAGTCCAACCCGATGGCTGTGCCTGTCAGGGCAAGTGGATTGGTAGATGTCCCAGTAGAGGGCGTGGTAGAAGTTGTGCCGGACGTGGACAGCGTCATTGCGATCGCCGCCCCTGTTGCTACATCGATTTTGTAGAGCTTGTTAGCACTGCTCAAACCAAACAAGTCACCCGTTGAGGACTGGAAATCGACTACCTTTAGCGTTTCTCCAGCAGCCAAGCCTGTAATGCCCAGTTGAACCGTGTCGGTGGGGCGATCGGGGTTAAACGCAACCACATTCGTGCCCTCACTGGTCAAGCCAAATAGCTTTAGTGGAGCAGAGGTAAAGCTGAGATTGTAGCTGGTTGAAGCGTTTGCGCCCGCAGTGACACGCACATAATAAGTGCCACCCTTTAGGCTCAGGTTGACCAGATCTTTTGCGGTTCCTGGGACATTTGAACTGCCAACCACCGTCCCGCTCTGATCCAGCACTTCCAAATTGGCATCAGCTGCTAAACCATCTAGCACTAGATTGAGGCTGCTCGGCGATGCGATATTCACTTTGTAATAGTCGTCTGAATCTAGCACACCAACATAATCTTTGAAGACACTGACACTGGGACTGGCGGAAACAACACGAGCCGCACTGACATTGTTGCCGCTAAAGTCGATCGGCACTGCATCAAACTTCAGCTTCAGCTTATAATCAACGCTTTCGCTTTTTACCTTCAGGCTCAGCTTGACAAAATATTTGCCCGTATCCAGAAGTTGAAGGCTGTTGTTAGAAATTGTGATTTGCTGCTGATTGCTGTCATACAGCTCAATTTCCACATCATCGCCGAGGCTTTTCACGAAGCTGCTAAAACTGCTTTGTTGGGTCAGATTAAATTGATAAAACCCAACTGGGCTGTCGCTGCTGAGCGTCCCCGAATAGCGGTAAGATCCCTTAAGCTTCAGCTTTTTGGAATTGATCTTTAGTGCTTCTTTGCGGGTGCGTCCGGGTAGCTCGATTGCAGAAGAATCACAGGAATACTCAATTTCTGTTGCTTCGGTTTCAGTGTCTTGTTCAAGCGATCGAATCCCCAGAAAGTAGAGTCCTGCCCTCAGCGTTTTTTTAATCGACAGCGGGCTGTTTTGAACTCTGGAACGGGTACGAAACTTTGAGTTATTGTCGTCGTCATCGTCGCCGTCATCATTGTCTGAAACCGAAATTTGATTGCCTCGACGATCGAATAAAGCTAGCTCAACATCGTCATCGTCAAGGTTGAGAGCACAATCAAATTTGCTGCGTTGCTTGAGCTTAAATTGATAGATATCAAATTCGCCAGAGGAGCTGATTGCTCCATTAAGATTAAGCTTTCCTTGATCGAGCTTAACCTTAATTGCCTCTGAAAATTTGTAGCCTGAATCTTGCGCCATAGGTCTTAACCTTCCTTCGCATCCATAAATTGAAGCTGCCAGGAAACAACTTCCTGAACTAATGCCTGAGCAACACAGAGCCGCCTGAAAAAGACATAGAAATTCCCTAGCTGCTTGTCAGAAAGCAACGATTGGAATCAAATAATTTCTGGATTCAGGCAATTTCTTTGCTAGAGCTAATCATGCCCATAAACGCATCAAAATTTTCAAACTCAAACTTTTTTTGCCATTGTTTGTGCTGAAGGAAAGCATTTACAAGCCTGTTTTTTTCACTATCGCTATTCCTCATTTGTAATCCTTAGAATTCATCGATCGTGCTAATCCCTGCACACGACCCAATTGCCTCAATTCACCGATTATTTCGGAGGGAAAGCGGCTCTGTAAAAAGGCAATAAAAAAGGCAATAAAACGTGCGATCGAGCTGGGGTTTTTAGTGAGAACCCGCACAACGATGTGCTACCGCATAGGCAGCATCCCACTTTTACAACCCTCCCCCTCAATCTCGCTGCCGCTAGTCTCCTGTTGGGGGCGAGGGACTTATTGAAGGGACTGGCAGTTCCCTATCGGATGGGGGTGAGGGGCGGTTTGGGACTCCACCATTCATCCTTGGATTCAGCAGTGCTCACTTTGCTTTTACCTGAAGGAGAACAGTTAGGAATCCTCGTCCTCAATGACGGCAGATCGATCGAGCAACAGCAAATTCCTCAGCGCATCGGTATCTAGCTCTGTCAGCCAGTTTTCCCCAGTTCCCACAACCTGTTCCGAAAGGGCTTTTTTGCTTTCAATTAGCTCATGAATGCGCTCTTCCAGCGTACCGTTACAGACAAATTTATGCACCTGAACGTTGCGCTTTTGCCCGATGCGGAAGACACGATCGGTTGCCTGGTTTTCGACTGCGGGATTCCACCAGCGATCGAAGTGAAAGACATGATTGGCGCGGGTAAGGTTGAGTCCAACGCCGCCTGCTTTAAGGGACAGAATAAAAATGCGCGGAGCCTGCGGATCGTTCTGGAAGCGATCGATCATTTCTTCGCGCTGTTTCTTGGCGGTGCTGCCGTAGAGGAAGAACACATCGCGGCTGAAGCGGTCTTTCAGATAGGCTTGCAGGAGTTTGCCCCATTCAGCGAATTGGGTGAAGATCAGGGATCGATCGCCTTCTGCCAACACTTCTTCGAGCATGGCTTCGAGCCGCTGCACTTTGCCGGAGTGGGCATCGAGGTGAGCCGCTTTAGACATCGCAGTCTCGTCTCCGAGCAGAGCCGGATGGTTACAGATTTGCTTCAGGCGGGTAATCAACGCGAGGATTTTACCTTTTCGCTGGATGCCCTCGGCGGATTCGATGTCGGTCAACGACTGCTCGACAAATCGCTGATACAGGTCGGCTTGCTCGGAAGTCAGCCCACAAAAGACGGTCATTTCCTGCTTTTCGGGCAGGTCCTGAATAATGGAGCGATCGGTCTTCAAACGGCGCAGCATAAAGGGCTGAACGAGCGATCGCAGGGTTTTAAGCGAAGCAGTATCACCGTATCGTTCGATCGGGATGGCAAACCGTCGCTGGAAGAAGTTTTTGGGCCCGAGGTAGCCCGGATTGAGGAAATCCATGATTGACCAGAGTTCTGCCAGTCGGTTTTCGACGGGAGTTCCGGTGAGGGCAACGCGAAACTGCACCTGGAGCTGCCGCACTGCCTGCGATTGTTTGGCGTCCGCGTTTTTGATGTTTTGCGCTTCGTCCAGCACGATGCCTTGCCAGGAAACGGTTTGCAGATCTTTTAAGTCGCGATAAACGAGCGGATAGCTGGTGATGACGAGATGGTTGCCTTTGACGGCTTTGGCAAAAGCTTTGCCCTGCGAGCGTTTGTCACCGTGATGCACAAGAGTTTTCAAATCGGGCGCAAATCGCTTTACCTCTCGTTCCCAGTTGCCCAGCACCGAAGTGGGACAGACAATTAGCACCGGGTCGGTCAGCGCGTCTTGTTCTAGAAGGTACAGCAGAAACGCAATACACTGGGGGGTTTTTCCTAAACCCATATCGTCAGCAAGGCAAGCTCCCAAGCCCCACCGCTCCAGAAATGCCAGCCACGAGGCTCCCCGCACCTGATAGGGACGCAGCTCTCCCTGAAAGGCTTCGGGAACCGGGATGGGTTCGACGCTCTGGTTGCCTTTGGTCAGCGTATTCACCAGCTCTTGCAGGGCACCAGATGCTTCAAAGCCGAGGACGGGCAGTTTTTCGATCACCTGGGTATCCCCTGTGCTGATCCGCAGTGCGTCTTCTAGCGACAGAGCCATTTGGTCTTTGCGGCTCTCAAAGAAGGTTTGGGCGGCGCGGATATCCTGCGATCGCAGCTCGACCCATTCGCCGTTAATTTCCACCAGGGGCGTGTTGAGGGTGACGAGGCGATCGAATTCGGCTTTGGAAAGTCGCTGTCCGCCGATCGTCAGTTCCCACTTAAAGTTCAGCAGGCTTTGCAGCCCGAGACGCTGGCTGGGTTTAAGTTTGGGCGTTTCTGCCTGAATTCGCAGTCCGAGTCGATTGGCCCATCCTTCCTGCTGGGAGAGACTGGGCGGCAGCACTACACCGAAACCGCTATCCTGCAATCGCCAGGCAGTGGACTTGATAAATTCATACACCTGGAGCGGATTCAAGAGACAGGACTGGGGCTGTTGCTGCTGAAGGCTCGGTTCCAGCAACGGATACAGGCGCGATGCTAAGCCTAAGCCTGCCAGCAACGTTTCCTGGGGGGCGTCAATCGTCCGTCCCAGATATTCCAGCCGCGCCACCGGGTTCTGCCAGACGGTGCGGGCACTAACGAGAAATTCTGGGTCATTCGTTGCCTGCAAGAAATATTCCAGCGTCCAGTCCTGCTGACCTTCCCTCGGCGGATGCAGATAGAAACAGGTGCGAAAGGCGGCAATTTGCTGGGAGAGATAGGGCTGAACCGGAGCAAGCCACTGTTTCAGCGTGTTTTGCAGGCGATCGAGCCTCACCGGATCGGCGGTCAAAATTGGCTGTGTGCCCGATGCCTGAAGCCATTCCTTCAGCGGCAGATCTTTAATCAGGGTGGTGGTGGGCAGCGGCGTGACGGCAGCAACCGACCGCAACCGCGTATGAGTCGCCTGATTGAGAAAGTTCAGCAGCAGCGTGTGGGCATCGATCGGAGAAACCGAATTTTCTAGCTCTTCACAGGACAATTCCAATTCATCAGTCCGGCAGAAATAAGTGCGACAGAGGGGCGGCATCTGACGGGCAAACTGCTCCAGGCGCGCCTGATCAACTGCGCTATCGATCAACACCTGCCAGTGAATGATCGCCCCATCGTCCTGCGGCTGAAGCAAAGGCAAAAACTTGGCGCGTGCCATCAGGTCTAAATGCCAGCGGCGGATGTGCGACCAGAAGCGCAAATCGGCTCCCATCCAGGACGTGAGATCGTCATTCACGGAACTGAGTGGAAGGGACTGCAAAAAAGCGAGGGCTTCATCAATCGTTAAGCGAATACCCTGCACCTGCCAGGTTTGAAGCTGAAGTTCAGGCAAATTTTCTGAGGATTGAGATTCTTCGGGCAAGACATCTGCTACTGAATGCTGGGGCAGTACCGCAGGCGAATTGTGTTCAGGGTCTTCTGAAGGAAAAAGGTAGGTGGGTAGGGCGATCGAAACCGACTGCCAGCGGGGGGAGGACACAGGTTCTACAACCGTAGCAGCTCGTTTACGGGAACGGCTTCCGGTTGGGATCAGCACTTCCAGCGCAAATTCGGCAATCGTCCAATTCAGGGTACGGGCTTGGTGCAGCGATCGCAGCCAGTCGCGCAGCTCTGCCTCGGTCATACAAAACGGGTTGAGGCCAAAATCAGTTACGCCTGAGTCGATCGCCCCTGAGTGACCTTCACCAACCGAGGAATGACTTTGCATCGGCTCAACGCGCCGCCAAGTTTCTCCCCAAAGCAAGAAATATTGATCTGCTGCATCGGGTTGGGGGGCTGCATCGCTGGGAAAGGAACGGTGAGTAATCCAGTTGCCGTGTAGAATTGCCATGCCAGCAAAGGTTTAAGGCGAAGGGGCGAGGGCTGCTTCACCGCAGAGCAGTAGAGCAGTTCAACAAATTTGCTGATCCCTTCCTTAACTTTGAGTCGTTCTACAAGCTTGTAGAATTTTGGCAGCATGCGCCAGGGCAGCAAATTTAATTGGGCAGATGGAATCAAGCCTCTTGAAATCAAGCATCCTGAAATCAAGTCTCTTGAAATCAAGCACATTGAACCAGGCAGCTTCGATCGTGCAGAAGCTTCTGCCATTCAGCGAAACCCTGCTCATTGCTAGAGTACTCTTTGAGAGAACACTCAGAACACTCGATCGCAGCCGCTTCACTCAATCATGCAGTCTTGATCATGCAGTCTTGCCTGCCAGGATTGCTTCATTTTACATCGCTCCTCTGAAAAGGAAAGAGGAAGCCCCTTCGACCCCAGCATAAAGACTAATTCATGGCAAATTCACTGCGGCTTGCTTTAAGCTGAGTTTGCAAATCCTTATCCCGGCGTGAAATCACTTTTGCCGGAACGCCCACTGCCACTGAATAAGGCGGAATATCCTTTGTCACCACTGCCCCTGCCCCGACCACACTGCCCCGTCCGATCGTCACGCCATCCATCACTTTTACGCCTGTCCCTAACCAGCAGTCGTCTTCGATCACAATGCCTTCGGTGGTCACGCCCTGAAGTACGATTGGGCAAGTCAAATCATCAAAGTTGTGATTGTTGGCATAAATGCCTGTGTGGGAGGCGATCATACATTGCTTGCCGATCTTGATGTGTCCTGGACCTGCCATGCACACATAGGGACCAATGTAAGTTCCTTTGCCAATTTCCACCAATCCATTTTCCAGGGAACGAATATCAACGCCGCGATCGAGACCGACATTTTGATGCAGCACAATCTGGCTATTGTTTGACATGGTGCTCAAGCGAACCCCGCTATCAAGATGGCAATCTGCTTCAAGCACGATCGAATTATTTTTACCGCTTGCATCAAGGCAAACGTGATGAGTCAGATATACACCCTCGCCAATTTTGATCTGATTGGGCTGGCGCAACTCCACGCCGTAGTCAATCATCACCGACCGACCCAATTGGTTAAACAACTGCCGATAGGCAAAACCCCGGAACACGATCCCTGGCTTACGCGGAATCCAGCCCAGAGCCGTTGTAAGCAGCAGTTCCTTTAACCGTAACCACGTTGCCGACGCAGCAGAATGAGGGAAAGCCATCGTTTTTCTCCAGATTTCTCAATGTGTTGGTAAATAGATAAATAAAATCAACCGGAAATTAATGAGAGCCAGATTGAACCAGAGCTAAATTTATCCGTCATTCGTTATTCGTCAACGATCGATCACGCATTATCAATTGGCTAATCACCCATCATGAATGATTGTTAATTAATAACCGTTAATCAAAAATCAATAATCAGCAACTAATAACCAATGACAGCATATCTGTGTATTCATTCCTGTTTCCTTGCTGAAGTGAAAGGCATTAACCAATAAAATAGACACGATCGAGGAGAACATCAGGTACAGCAGCAAAAACTACTCCATGTGGAATTTAGCTAAGGCCGTAATCCAGTAGCCTGTCACGATCGCCCCCAGCACCAGTAGCCCGACCAGACTATGCAATGCCCGCCGCAGTACAGGCTAGTAAGGTTGTTCCGACTTCGGGTTTGACCCGGTGAAGTTTGCATGAGCGAGATCGATCAAGGCTTGCTTTAAAGCTGCCTGACCAGATTCATAGCAGTCATACATCCAGTAGCCTGTCACGATCGCCCCCAGCATCAAGAGTTCCATTAGGCGATACAACAGCCGCCGCAGTGAAGGTTGGTAATGTTCTAGTGACAGCAGATGGTACGACATAAAATTTGAACCCGATAGGATTTGAATCAGGGATGAAACAGCTTGTAAATTTACAATGACAGGCGGCGATAAAATTGGTATGAAATCGAGCAATGTGGTTTCTGCCAGAACCCAGAATCAAAGTCCTGGTCAGGCGCAAGAGCTTTTCCATTCCTGGTTTCTACGAAAGTGAAAAAGGCTGTATAAGCGACTGTACAAGTACTGTACAAGTAGGGTGAACGGCTGTGCTAAGGTCAAAATAGCCGACGCTAAACAAGACAATGAGAGTTTTACTGGTAGAAGATGAGCCGGATTTAGGAACTGCGATCCGATGGGCGCTCAAGCAAGAAAAATACATTGTCGATTGGGCACAGGATGGCAACGAAGCCTGGGAATATCTCCAAAATCAAGGAACCCAGTACACGATCGCATTGGTTGACTGGATGCTGCCCGGCATCACCGGAATTGAGCTATGCCAGCGACTCCGCCAGCGGCACAATCCTTTGCCCGTTTTGCTGCTGACTGCCAAAGATCGGTTGCAGGACAAGATTATGGGACTGGATGCGGGAGCCGATGATTATCTGGTCAAGCCCTTTGAGATGGAAGAACTGCTTGCTCGGATGCGGGCACTCCAGCGACGATCGCCTGCCATCCCAGTGCAGCAGCTTCAAATTGGGCAGATTTTGCTCAACTACACCGATCGCACCGTTTACTATCAGCAGCCCGATGGCAGACTGGAGCCAATCCTGCTCACAAACAAAGAATTCCAGCTTTTAGAATACTTTATGAACCATCCCCATCAGATCGTAACCAAAGACCAGCTTCTGTCCCGAATCTGGGAAATGGATGCTGAGGTCGGCAGCAATGTTGTTGCGGCTCAAATTCGCCTGCTGCGACGGAAGCTGACAGAAAAAGGGTGTGTTGACTTTATTGAAACCTTACCCAGTATGGGCTATCGGCTGCACCCGGATTATGCAAAATAAACCATCGCAGAATCAATTATTACAAAACAAATCATTCTACTTGTCGAGACGGCGGTTGGCAGCGTGGCACACCGTGATCATGACGCTCATTGTTGTTTTTTCCGGGCTGGTCGTTCATCGCCTGGTCGTTCGTGCTCGATGGCTAAATCTGGTGGGAAACATGGCAGACTTCGCCAGAGACGTCGAAAATCTGATGGAGCCAACTCTCAAACAAGCTGGAGCATTTGAGCCAGCCACCTACCAACAGTTGCCCGGTTTGTGCAGCACATCGGTTAACTGTCTGTCTGATATTGCTCTCTTGAATCAATCGCAGTTGCTCGAATCAGAAGCCGCATTGAGTAAAGCAGATATGTTATCCAGGCTAACCGAAGAGCCGTATTGCATTCGCTTCTGGACTAATTCCAGGCAAGTGGTTGGCTATCTCTCCGTGCCGATCGACAATTCAGTTTGTCAAGAACCAAATTTTTGGAAAACGCAACGAGATAGTCAGGGAAGATATTATCATGACTCTTTCTTTCCCTTGCAGACTCGCTACGGGGTTCAGTGGGGTTCGATGCAAATGGCTGGCTCGCTAAGCAGCTTAGATCGCTACCTCATGCGGATTGAAATTGCTTTGGTCGTGATCACTTTATTAGCCATTGGACTGATTGGCTTTGCGAGCTGGTGGCTGGCAGGATTAGCCATGCGTCCTGTACAGCACTCTTATCAGCAGATGGAGCAATTTACAGCTGATGCCGCCCACGAGCTACGGACACCCCTGGCTGCCTTACAGGCGATCGTCCAAACCGCATTACGTTCTGACCAGTTAACCCTGGAAGATTCGAAGGAAGCTTTGCAAATTTTGAGTCGTCAGAGTTATCGCCTGACTAAATTAGTGCAGGATTTGCTGATGCTCACTCAAATGGAGCAACAAGGCTATTTAACTGCCTTTGAGCTTTGCTCTTTGAATGAAATGATTACGGATTTGGTCGATGAGTTTGAAGCATTGGCGATCGCAGCAGAGATTACATTGGTAACAGAAATTGATTCTTCGACAATTCATGTTTTGGCAAATGCAGAGCAACTGTATCGTGCTGTTGCAAACTTGCTCAGTAATGCAATTCACTACACGCCTGCAAAAGGTCAGATTACAATTCAACTCACGACTGAACAATCTCAGGCAGTCATTCGGGTGAAAGATACCGGAATTGGAATTCCTGCTGCTGCACAGCCCTATATTTTCGATCGATTCTATCGAGCGGATCAAGAACGATCGCGGCACAAAGGAGGAACCGGGCTGGGACTAGCAATCACGCGATCGATCGTGCAGGCACATAAAGGAACCATTCGGGTAGAGAGCAAGCTGAATCAGGGCAGTGTCTTTACCATTTCTCTACCGTTTTCCGATATTAAGTCTGGTATTAAGTCTGATATGAAGCCTGATATAAAGTAGGCATGAGTATTCAGTAGCTCATGAACCATTGTTGAAAGCCGCTAAAGCAGCGCAGATTTGGGGCAACAGCGGACGCAGAGCGGGAACCGGGTTCATACAGTCCTGCTGAAGACGACGCAGGTGCTCGATCGCCTTAATCTGGTCGGGATGATCGGGGGCAGGGCGACATCGATCCAGCAAATCTTCGAGCAAGCAGCCAAATGCTCTAACTTCCAGGGAGGGCAGCGATCGACTGAGGAAGCGATCAGCTGGATCATAAAAGCAGGCTGCGCCAAAATCTCCCAACAGACTTTCCCCGGTTTCGTCCACCAGAATATTGTGAGCATAAAGGTCGCCATGCATTATACCCCTGGCATGGAGGTGTGCTGTGGCTGCGGCAATGCCCTGAGCAATCCGAAGAATCACAGGCAAAGTAAACGCCGTGTCAGGCGGATAAGTGTCTCTTGTACAGGTTTCCAGGCTGGGCGGTCCACCCAGGTTTTTGTAGCGCGGCGGGATAAATGAGAACACCAGCCCTGCGCTGTGGGTCGGATGGTGAATCACCTTTCCTAAAACTCGCACCAGATTGGGGTGGGTTCCTGCCGCAATACAGGCACGCATTTCGTCTAGGGGAAACCCATCGCTCGTAATTTCTCCCTTAAACAGCTTGATCGCCACTTCTACGCTCTGATGAACACCAGAATTCCAGGTTCCCTGATAGATAATGCCTGAAGCTCCCTGTCCCAGCGGTTCCCCCAGCATTAAATCTGTCCATTTGATATGAAGCAAATCAGGATTAGACGAATCGAAATCGGGTAAACCAGTGTCAGGCAGCGAAGACAATCGACTTGAATCACAAAACGGATTTCCGGCATAAGCTAGCCAGGATAGCCGGGGCAACGTCGATAGCCAGACGGGCAGTGCAGTGAGCTGGTTTGCTGCCAAACGAATTAGCTCTAGATTTTGACAGTTTGCCAGTTCATCGGGGAGCGATCGCAGCTCGTTTCCGGCAAGCATGAGCTTCTGGAGCCTGGACAATTGACCGATCGAAGCGGGAAGCTGCTGAAGCCGATTATCCGTCAGGATCAGCCAGCGCACCAGCGGCGGCAAGGCATTTTCAGGGAGTGCGGTAATCCGGTTCGACTTAAAGCCCACCATTGAAAGCTGGGGACACTGAGAAAGCACTTCCGGCACTTCTTCAAAATCGTTGTTGCTAAGGAAAACAATTTTCAGTTTCTTCAACTGCCTAAATTCGTCAGGCAATCGCTTCAGATGATTATTTGACAAATCCAAAATCTCTAAAGAATCTGCTAGCTCAAGAATCTCCATTGGAAATTCCGTTAGTTCGGCAGCAAGATTAAGTCTTCGGGTTCCAGCAAGTTGTCCAGTTTGCAGTAAGTCGAGCGTTTTCATTCCTGAAGGGCTTAATAGCGTTAATGTCCCAGCCTGTTATCGCCTTACCCGGTTATAGCCTTACCAGGGAGGATTTGAGAAGTCGAGATCGATGCCTCCCAACCCTCAAGGAGAAGACCGGGGATAAAGGGTGGGGAGATGAGGGGCATGATAAAGGGCATGATAAGGAGCATAAAGTCTGCCAAAGCTGGGAATCAGAAAGGTGGGAATCAGAAAGAGAAATCGTCGGAGCGATCGAGGCGATGTGCAACGTTCACCCCCTGCTCAGATACAACACTTTAAGTATTATTAAGCTTATTTAATGAAGAAAGGTATCTGAACTTATCGCTTGGTTACAATCCAAAAGTCTTCTCCAAAAGGCATAGGTAGAAAGTGGTAGCGTGAACAACAACAGCCACAGATAACCAACCTTTCGAAATATGTACGATAACAACACACAAAAAGACTGGGTCGCTGCCGCAGTAACTGCCGGAATTGGCGCAGGCATTCCTGCCACTTTTGCCGTAAGCCAGGGTCAAAATCCCCTCATCGCTCTAGTGCTTACGGGTTGTGCGATCGTCACTGCTCTCGTGATTGATCACTACTGTTAAGCAGAATTCTGTTCAAAAGACTTCCAGAGCAGACTGTCTCCGGTTCGGTATCTGAGTTATTTTCTTCCTGTCATCTTAGATCATACTTCTTTGCAAATAAGCCAGCTTCTTCGGAGGTTGGCTTTCTGCTTTTAAACCAATTTAGAAGAAATCGCATAGAATAATTTGCTTGAGGCGGCTTATTGGTTACCTTACGCTATTAGTAAAGAAGAAGCGGGAAATTTACCGATTTTCCACTCTACCGCTAGTATTATAGCTGTCACTCGTCGGGTTCTTTTATCCAAGGTGGGGGCTGTGCCTCTGGTCGGGGGTTGCACCCCTGCATCCCGTCTTTAGTCGATCGGTTAAGTCTGTAATCTCTTTCGCTTTATTTCGCGCACTTTCACTAGATTCTGCTCCTGCACTGCTTTTCACGACTCGGTTACTGCATTTCTTGCCTGATCTCAAGGAGGCTTTTCATGACCCATTCCCTGCCTGCTCGTTCGTCTCCTCGTTCCGCGATGCTCAGACTATGCCTGTTTCAACGATCGTCCAAGCCGCAGAAAAGTGATCGATCGACAGCGCGGCGCGTGTTTTTGCTGCTGGCACTGACACTCGGCTTGGGAACAGGAAGTTTTGCAGAGCGAGGTCTGGCTGCTGATCCCACAGCCAGGGGGCAAGTTGCCCCGTTTCACTTGGCACAGGCAGTTCCAGCAGGAGATGGGGTATTGCAGCTCAACGATAGTGGCGATGCAGTTGCCGACCTTCAGCGACAGTTGACGCGGCTCGGATTTTTTAGCGATGAAATTACTGGATTTTTTGGGACTGCGACCCAGGCAGCCGTGAGCCAGTTTCAGCAGGCAAATGGTTTGACCCCCGATGGCATTGCAGGAGCCGCAACGCAGGCAGCATTAGGGCAAGGCAGTTCGGCATCGGAAGCGACTAGCAGCGCACCCCGTGATTTTCTCCAGCTCAACGATTCTGGCGATCAGGTCGCAGAATTGCAGCGTCGGCTGACAGCCCTGGGCTACTACAGCGGCTCTGCTTCTGGCGTGTTTGATGGGGCAACTCAATTTGCCGTAATTAGCTTTCAGCAGGCAAATGGTTTAACTGCCGATGGCGTGGTGGGTGCAGAAACGACGGCGGCACTGCGTCGCGCTGGGGGGCAAGGCTCGTTCTCAGCTGGATCTACTCCGGCTGGATCTGCTCCGGCTGCGCCAACTTCCCCTGCACCAGCGGCGATCGGTTCTTCTGTCGCTCCTGAAGGAAGCTTGCTACGGGTGGGCTCTAACGGGGCGGCGGTAAGTACCCTTCAAACTCAGCTTCAGTCGCTTGGCTTCTACGTGGGAACGATTTCGGGCGTTTTTGATGCCCAGACCGAAGCCGCCGTCACTGCATTTCAACGATCGCGGGGTTTGGTCGCGGATGGCATTGCCGGACCCCAGGTGAATGCCACTTTAAGCAGCGCAACGGGAACCAATCCCTCAGCCGCAACTCAGCCCAACAGTCCGGCTCAAGTGCAATATATCCAGCAGATGCAGCAGGCGCAAATTGCCGCAGAACAAGCCCGCCGCGAGGCAGAGCAAGCCCGTCTGGAAGCCGAAAAAGCGCGTTTGGTCTATCAGCAAAACCTGCAAGAAGGACGCTATAGCACCGTCGAACTGCAAAGACGGCTTCAGTCAAACGGCTACAATCCCGGAGATCTAAGCGGAGTAATGACTCCCACGACCGAAGGTGCGATCGCCGATGCCCAGCGCAGCTATGGATTGAGCGAAAGCGATTTCCTGGGAACGGGAGGAATGCCTTTGTTTTAGAACAGACGATCGCAATCATTGCGCTAAGCATTGCTCCAAGCATTACTCTAAGCGTTAACCAATCCAGGCTAAGCCTTTGAGGCGGCTTTGAACGATCGCCCCGGAACTGCATTCAGGAGCAGTGCCAGCAAAATCAGCACAATGCCGATCGACTCGCTCATTGAGGGGATTTCGCCAAGCTGAGTCCGAGCTGCAAAGACTCCGACGACCGGAACTGCAAGTGTCCCTAAGCTGGCAGCCCCCGTGGGCAGTTGCCGCAGCGCGTAAAACCATAGGAGCCACGCCACTGCACTTCCCGGAATAATGTTGTAAAGCAAGGCAGCCATAAAAGAGCCTGTCCACTGCACCGGGCGATCGGACACCGTGAGCGCAATCAGGATCAGGGGCAGACTGCCGATCAGCATTTGCCATGCGGTAAATGAAACCAGGTCGATCGATCGCCGCTGGGTCAACCGCTTCAGAAAAATTGCGCTCGTTGCCCAGCAAATTCCCGACAAAATGCCCAAGCCTTTACTGAATAAATCGCTGGTGAAACTCAAGGGCAGCAGCACCAGCAGCAGTCCCGCCAGCGCAAAGCCAACACTGAGCCACTGTTTACCGTGCAGCCGCTCTTTAAGAAAAATCCAGGCAAACAGCAACGCCCAAAACGGCATCGTGTAGTTGAGCACCGCAATCTTGCCCGCCCCGCCACCAACCAACGCCCAGTGAATGAGTCCGATCACTCCGGTGGTTTGCAGTAGCCCAAACACGATCGTCTCTGGCAGCACCTCCGGCTTGAGCGATTTTCCCTGCACCCGCAGCACCAAAAACAAACTCATCGCCCCAAAAAACGCTCGCAGCGCGGCAAAGTCAAACGGCGACGCATCCTGAAGCGCGATTTTCATCACGACCCAGTTATAGCCCCAGACGATCGCCAGCGCAACGAGGGCAAAAAATGCGAGATGCCGTTTAGCAAAAGCCATGCGCTATTTCCTGTGTGCGATTCCAGGCAAGCCAATGTCCTGAAAAACCTTTCGATCGTATCGCATGATTTGAACGGGCTGCTGCTGAAATTTTGTTTGGGCGATCGTCTGCCAGCCCTGCCGTCGATACCAGTTCATTAACTCGGTCTGCTCTGTCCATAGATAAACTAAGGGCAATTTGAGCCGATCGGCTTCCTCCAGCGCACGCTGCACCAGCAGACGACCGATCCCCTCCCCCCGTTTTTCAGGAATCACATAGAGCGAAGCAAGCCAGGGCGACCACCCTGCATACTTCGGTGGAGCTTCTGTTTTGCCGTGCATCAGCGTCACTGTGCCAATGAGTTTAGGCTGCGGCGATTCTTCTAGAGCAACGATCGTTAAAGGTAATCGATCGCGATTCAGGTGCGTCTCTAGCTCTGCGGTAAGTTGCGCCTCGGTTTCTGAGGGGTAAAACGAGTGCCATTCCTGATGCAGCCATGCGGCGATCGTCCCAATGAAGTGAGGATAATCAGCCAGGTAGGTGAAAAGGAGGGAAGTTTGCAATGATTTTCCTCTTTAGCTTGAACGCTCCCAGCGCAACTTGCGATCGGATTCCTGAATCGGCACATCGTTAATGCTGGCATATCTCCGCATCATCAATCCATTTTCGGCAAATTCCCAATTCTCGTTGCCATAGGAGCGATACCAGAAGCCAGAGTCATCGTGCCATTCATATTCAAATCGCACCGCAATTCGATTGTCCATAAAACACCAAAGTTCTTTTTTTAAACGATAGTCGAGTTCTTTTGCCCATTTGCGCTTGAGAAACTCCACGATCGCCGCTCGGCCATGAATAAACTCCGCTCGATTTCGCCATTCAGAATCTTCGGTGTATGCCAAAGCAACTCGTTCAGGATTGCGCGTGTTCCAGGCATCTTCAGCGGCTTGCACTTTTGCCTTTGCAGTTTCCAGCGTGAATGGAGGCAGGGGAGGACGATGAGTTGAATCAGACATAGTTAAATTTTTCCCAGCAGTTGAAATGAATAGAATACAACGAAGGAGAACGCTGACGTAGTGAAGATCAGAAATATTGGTAAGGTTTCGCGTCAATGGCTTTACGAAATTGACATTGATACATTAGATGATTTACAGAAGTGTGGCGCAATAACTGCATTTCAGTTGATTCGTGAAAATCATCCGCTTGTTTCGCTCAACCTGCTTTGGGCATTAAAAGGGGTAATTCTGAATATCGATTGGCGAGACATTCCAGAGAAACGCAAGCAGGAACTACGACAGCAGCTTCACGAGACATAACTCGCTAAACATAAAGCAGCATTCGGGAGCGATGCAGGATCACTGCCACTGTTCAAATAACCGGTTATGAAGTCGTTTGTCTAAACGGTTACTCCAGGCGGTTACTCCAGGCGGTTGCTCCAGACTAATGTTCTAGCTCATGTTCTAACTTACGTTCTAGCTCTTGTTCCAACTCAGCAATTCGATCGCGCAAAGGAGCTATCATTGCTTCGACTTCAGTTTCTGAATAACGGATGGGAATGTGCTGCGGACAGTTTTCGCTGATGGCTTCTACATGAAAGAGAATCGATCGCTCAATTACCGCAGGATAACCGGGAACGCGCAGTCGTTCAGTCCATTCTGATTCTCCTTCGATAAATTCGGCTCTGCCCCAAATCTTGATGCGTTTACGATGACGGTAATCCATCAAAAACAAAAACGCTTTGTCGTTCCCTGATAAATTCCCGATCGTGATGTACTGCACATTGCCCGAAAAGTCAGCAAAGCCCAGCGTTTTCTCATCCAGCACTTTTAGAAATCCTGGTGAACCGCCGCGAAACTGGATATAAGGATAGCCGTTAGAGCTGACCGTTCCGAAATAAAAGCCATCGAGCTGTGCAATAAAATCTGCAACTTTTGGAGCGATCGCATCGTTTGCAGGACCATTCGCAATGTATTTTTCGTAGGTTTGACGCGAGCCGCGTTCTGCTTGTGCCGCTTTCACTTCGGGCGTAAAGGCAATTTCGCCAAACTTGCGGGACATGATGTTCTCCTAAGCGGTAACGGGTTCCGAAATGCCAGTCATGCCAACAAAACCGGGAAGATGTTTAATGCGATCGATCCAGGCGAGCACATTGGGGTAAGGCGTAAGATCAATCTTGCCGTCTGGTGCGAGCGCGACATAGGGAAACACAGCGACATCGGCGATCGTAGGATGTCCCAATTCCAGCCAGTTTTGTTCTGCTAAACGATCGTTTAGCTGCGTCAGAATAAATTCTGATTTTTGAGTTGCCCGTTCCAGATTGATGCTGGTGGCTTTGAACAAGTGATAGAGACGAGCCGATTCTGGACCCTGACGCACTTCTCCGGCAGTGGTGGAAAGCCAGCGCATCACGCGACTCATCCCCTCTGGATCTAACGGCAACCAGGATTCGCCGCCATACTGCCGAGCCAGATACACCAAAATTGCTTGAGCATCTGCCAGCACCATTTCTCCATCTACCAGAACCGGAACCTGTCCAAACGGATTGAGTGCCAGGAATTCAGGCTGTTTGCGTGCGCCTTTTAGCAAATCGACTTTAATCCAAACAGACTCTAAACCCAGCAGCGACAGCATCAATTTGGCTTTGTAGCTGTTGCCAGACAGTTCGTGACCGTAAAGCTGAATCATGATGGTTTGCCTAATTGATTCTTTCCAAAAACTATACAGTTGAACTGTACCGTTCGTTCGGTATAACTAACTGTACCGTTCGTTCGGTATAATGTCAATCAGCCAACGCCAACCTTTCACGCCAACCCTTCAATGTCCAAAAAAACCAATGCCGAAAGAAACCTACATTCCATCCCTGTTATGTCTGTTTCGGCAACACGGCTACGATGGCGCAACGCTAGCCAAAATCTCTGAAGCAACCGGATTGGGGAAAGCCAGCCTTTACCACCACTTCCCTGGCGGCAAAGATGAAATGGTTGAAACGGTACTGGATTACCTGGAACGCTGGATGGATCAAAACATTGTGCAAAAGCTTAAAACCCCAGGCGATCCGCTAGCTCAACTACAGCAGATGTGCGATCGCCTGAGTGAAGTGTACGACGGAGGAAAACAGCCCTGCCTCTCAGCCATTCTCTTATTAGGTTCTGCCCGTGATGTGTTTCACGATCGCGTCCAAGCCCTCTATCAAATTTGGATCGATGTGATCGCCAATGTCCTTACCGCAGCGGGAATGAATAAAAGCCTGGCTCACCAGCGAGGAGAGAATGCAGTGATCGCTATTCAAGGAGCATTGATTTTATCTCAAGCATTAAACAATTCAGCTCCGTTTCAGCGAGTGATGCAGCAATTGCCCAAGGAGCTTTGTAGAAATGGATAAATTTCCGTTTAAAGCTTTGCTTAGAATCTTAGTCGCCGATCGATAGCAAAACAGCTTGAACAGAGGTTTTCATAATAGGCAATAGATACAACCGACACCATACCAAAATCATTTACCCCTTTGGTAGGAATCGTTCTCTATCTTAAGATAGAAGCGGTTTTTGATTAACTAAATCTCGTTCTGATGTTGTTCAACCTTATGCTGCTTTTTCCTATTCTCTATCCCTAGAGCGCTGGCATAAACTATTTTTTTCAACAGTTGTTGAATAAATAACCTTGCAGTGTTAAGAATTTGTTCCTATAGATAGAGGAATTATGGTACTAGCCATAACTTAAGGTTGAGGTGAAAAGACGATCGGCTTTCGAAGATAAAGCAATTCACACTCCTCACACTTACTATTCATCATAGTGAGCAAAAAGGTGAGTAGAAAAGTGAACAGAGCCCACATCTTACGAAACCTCTTTTTCCAATTCAAAGGAGCGTCTATGGGAGCACGATATTTCGCTTTATTAGCGGCATCGTATACGTTCTGGTTGGAATTCTCGGCTTCATTCCTGGTATGGTTGCAACTCCCGGTGCTGCTCCTCAACTGGCTGTTAATGCAGGCTATGGCTATCTGATGGGTCTCTTTCCAATCAACGTTTTGCATAACATTGTGCATTTAGCAGTTGGGTTTTGGGGACTACTTTCCTACCGCCGATATAGCAGTGCAAGAACTTACTGCCGGGGATTGGCGATTTTCTATGGATTGCTCACGATCATGGGCTTCCTCCCCGTACTGAATACAACGTTTGGGTTAATTCCCATCTTTGGTCATGATATCTGGCTGCACGCTGTAACTGCCCTCATTGCTGCTTATTTCGGCTTTACTAGAACTCGCAGCGCATCAGGGTTGCGGGATGATGGGCGGCTTTCAATGTGAGGAAGAATGGGCGATCGTTAAATTCGTTAAATTCGTGTTTCAGTGTATCGATTCACGACCTGATTAGACGTTGTTTCAGAACCGCGTAGTAAGCTGTACACTCAAACAGGAGGATGAAAATAGACACAAGAATTATAATCTTGCTAGTAGAGTAATTGAATTGGTTATGCCTCACGTTCTACTTGTTGATGATGAAGCACCGCTGCGCGATAGCTTGACTTATGCCTTGCAGAAAGAGGGGTACGAAGTCACAACCGCATCAGATGGTGCTTCTGCATTAAAACTATTTCATAAGCAGGTTCCCGATGTAATTTTGCTGGACTTAATGCTGCCGGAGGTGAGCGGCATGGAAGTGTGCTGGCGAATTCGGGCTTTTTCCAATGTTCCGATCGTCATGCTGACTGCAAAAGATCAAGATATCGATAAAGCGTGGGGACTTAATGCTGGAGCAGACGACTACATTACAAAACCCTTTAATACTGGTGAACTATTAGCGCGGATCAAAGCAGTTTTGCGACCGCAATCGGCAGGAGAGGACCTACGATAGGTAGATTAGCAACAATGCAGCTTAAACTGTTCCGCTCAATCAAATGGAATTCTCTACACACAAAGCTGCTAGTGACCTATTGGCTGCTTACTGGGTTAGGAACTTCATTAATGGCTGGTTTCCTACTGCAATCGCTCTCCACCTATTTCATAGAGATGCGGCAGACCGATTTAGGAAATTGGGCAACAGCGATCGGTGAAAGTGTGGCAGACGAGCTGGAACAGCAGAATCTTCAGCGCGTTCAGCAGCTTATGCAACTCCATGGTCAAGCCGAAACAGTAATAGTGCGTGTCTTTGATTCTCAGGGTCAACTTCTTGCCTCTTCTACTACCGAAGACCGTCGTATTATAAATTGGCTAGAAGTGCCAGGGGTGCGGGAAGCTCTACAAAATCAAACCGTTCAAGGAACAGCGAAAGGCATATTATCAAACGACGATCGCCTATACGTGGCGCGACCAATTCAGCGCAATGGGCAGCTTCTAGGAGTGCTGAGAATGTCAGTGACGCTAGAACAATTTCAGCGGCAGCTCTCCTTGCTGTGGTGGACTGTGATCGGTGCCCTGCTGTTGACGATGTTTCTCTGCGCGGTGATTAGCGATCGGTTAGCCAGAAGTTTTGCAATTCCAATTCAAACCATGCGAGACTTTGCAATTCGGTTAGGGGGTGGTCATTTTGGCGACGAGTTGAGTATCCATCAAAGCAATGAATTAAATGAGTTAGCGATCGAACTGAATCGAATGAGTGAACGGCTAGCCTCTCTCGATCAGGAGCGTCGTGCCTTTCTAGCAAATGTCTCGCATGAACTTCGTACCCCCATTAGCAATATTCAAGTCACCGTTGAAGCACTGCAAAATGGAGCCGTAGAAGAACCTCATCTGCGCGATCGCTTCTTTCAAACGATTAGTGATGAAACGCAACGATCAGCCCGATTGATTCACGATCTACTGGACTTGGGGCGGTTAGAAGCAGGGGCAACCCTTTTAGAGCAACAGACAATCGATCTCCAGCAATTAATCGATCGTGCAGTTCGAGCGGTAGAAACGCGAATGCAAAGCCGTGGAATGTCGCTGCACCTGAAAGTTACAAAAGTTTCCCTAACCGGCGATCCGGAGCGACTTCTGCAAGCGTTATTAAACATTCTAGACAACGCAATCAAACATTCAAAAGAAAATTCTCAAGTCTTTATCGCTGGAATACGGAATAGTCAGCAAGCCATCATTACCATTCAAGACCAGGGACCAGGCATTGATCAAAACACATTGCCACGAATTTTTGAACAATTCTACACGGGCGATCCATCGCGAAAGGGAAGCAGCACAGGATTAGGGCTAGCAATCGCACAACGCATTATTCAGGCGCACGGCGGCAATATTACAGCAAGCAGTTCTCTTGGACAGGGTGCAAAATTTATAATTTGCTTGCCGCTGCATCCATTAAGCTAAATCACTTAAGCTTAATCGCTAAGTTAGATCGCGCGAAACACCATAAAAACACAACAAGCCAGAAAATTGCTAACGTGAATGAGTTGTAAATTTCAATGCGCAATCGTCAGCTTTGAGTGCAAGTAAATGTTTCACAACAGTTCACAACGGTTTAATCAACGTAACGAACAAGGGCAGGGAAAATCAAACGATGCGCGGTGATTCAGCCTATCTGATCTTCATCTGGTTTGGTGTAATTTGGGTTGCCCTTGGCATTGCTGCTGTCATTGCGCTGCTTAGGGCAGACAATCAACCAATTCGATTCGGGAAATGGGGTCTCTTGGTAGCGATTCCCAGCTTTCTTCCAATTCTAATCGCACTGATTGTTGGAGCAATTCTGGCAAGACAAAGCTGAATAACAAGCTATATTCAACGGCAAATATAGCGATCGTTAGCGAATCGAAAACGGGGTGTAGGAATGGCATTCCTATATGAGACACATAAAATGCATTACCTCAACACCCCTAGCAGAATAATTACAAACAAACACTTGCAAATAGCAATCTCAGCTTATTCCAACTCGCCAATCGCTTTGTTCACATCTGTTGGCTTCGCATATTCCTGATCCGGAATTTGTTCTAAAATCTGCTGCACATTTTTATCTGCGCCGTTCTTTTTCGCGTGTTTGAGAATATCCTCCTTAGTCGCAGGATAGTCGATCCCTTTTAGGTCTTTCTGAATCTCAATCGGATTTGCTTTTGCCATGACGAAAACCTCATAATTCTTTCCTCTATTTTCTAAACGATCGGTTTCCGTTGCTTCATCCTACTATTGACGGAATCCCTTTAACCAAGCAAGTATTAGCCTGTCTTGCTAAGCTGTTAATTTCTCTTCCCCTCCTAACCATGAATCGATCGCCCTTTCCTTCCCGTCTGCCTCAAAAAATAATTAATTGGTTTATCAAAAGCAGTCTTCTGTTCACGCTGCCTTTTGTGTTTTCAGGCTGTCAGTCCGTTCAAAATTTCTTAGAGGAAGCTTCACAGAAACTTCCTATCCTAAAAGAGATTGCTTCGCAACCTACACCAACTCCGGCTCAATCTTCATCCATTGCCATAGTGGAGAAGCAAATTTGGCAAGAGATTAATGCAATTCGTCAACAGCAAGGCTTAACCGAGCTGAATCATAACGATCGGCTTGCTTCTGTCGCTAGGAAATACAGCCAAAAGATGGCAGAGCGCAAGTTCTTCAGCCACACAAGCCCCGATGGAGACTCTGTTTCCGATCGCGTTCGTTCCGCCAACATCTTCTACTGGATAGTAGGTGAAAACTTATTTCGGAGTGTTAATATCGCTCAGCCCGTTCCTGCGGCAATTGAAGGGTGGATGAATAGCCCAGGACACCGAGCAAACATACTGCGATCGGAGTATCGGGAAACAGGCATCGGAGTTTGGCGTATTGGTAACTCCTATTGGGTCACGCAGATCTTTCTGCGTTCAATTCCATAACAACCTGATTAACGCAAATTTAAACAAAAAATGTGAGGGGTGCCTAAACATCAAATCGTTCACCCACTCACTCCATAATAAATCAAAGAATTGTTCAAAACACTAGCACTCGCAAAATACAGAAATCTAACTTAGAAATACCCCTCCGTCGCGCTGAATATTCAATGCACCCTGTCCAGCATCAACATCAACTGCTTCAACAAGGGTAACTTCTAGAACTCCTGGAGCAATCTGGCGAGGTGTCACTGTAACAAATCCACCATCAGGACGCACAAAGGTCATATTAACTGGAACCTGTAGCCCCTGAAGGGTTACTTGCGAACCACCCACAAGCGATCGCTGATCAGTTACCCCCAGCACCTCATAAGTTACATTAGTATTCGTATTATTAATTAACTCAATGCTAACTGTTCCATTAATAGGCGTAACAAACGCGCTTGGCGACTGAACAGTTTCTGGCAGAGGAGCCTGTTCTGGCGCAGTTCCCGGAAAAATTTGACCAGGTACAGGAGCAGAGGTAGCTGGACTTTGTCCAGTCTCTTGAAGAGTAGCAGCATTCGGTGGGCACCCCTGCGGCACACGGCGAGTGCTGTTAAATGGCTCTTCGTAGTAGATACGTGGACAGGGATTAATCCCAGGCGTTTGTGCTGCTGCTACAATCGGGATCACAGGTAGCGCAACAAGCAGCCCACCAATCAAGAAGCTAACTCTTTTACCGCAACTGCTTTGCATAAGATTTCTCAGATAGCGCATCTTTCAATGTCCTCACTTCTGAGGGAATCATAACCTATCTGTTTTCTTGTTCTCGTCGATCGTTAGGTATGGGTTAAAAAAGTAAAGTGATCATACTTACTTACGCCCTAAGCCTCAAATCGAGCGAAACAAAATCTCCCCCAAGCATAATCACAAGGGGGAGATTTCAGAAAATTACCCTGGCATCGAGCTATTGTTGCAGGAAGCAACCCTCCAACTATCGTCGCCGTTTCAGCGTTTCACACCTGAGTTCGGGATGGGTCAGGGTGGGTCCACCGTACCATA
>NZ_JAMPKZ010000023.1:0-64594 GCF_039962215.1 Leptolyngbya sp. ST-U4 | reverse complement strand
CTATCTAATTGTCGAGGTTCTGGTCTCAGAAACGTCGCCTTAGCTCGTTCGCTTTGGCCTCGCTCCCTCCACCGCTTTATCAATATAACTAACCTACCTCCTCACTGTCAACCTATTTGGCTACTTTTTTGGAAAGTCTTGAGAGTGCTTGAGTAGTCTAAGGTTTAGACGGAGAGGAAGCGTTGAATTACTTCGTTGCTTAACTCTTTAGTTGAGCCTGAAGCAACGATGCCACCCTTCTGCATGGCGTAGTATGAGTCTGCTTGCTTGACGAAGTGAAGGTGTTGCTCGACTAGAAGGACTGAGATTCCTGTTGCAGCAACAATCTGGCGAATTGCTGCTTCGATGTCCAGGATGATGGAGGGTTGAATTCCCTCAGTGGGCTCGTCGAGTACTAAGAGTTTGGGTTTACCCATGATGGCGCGGGCGATCGCCAACTGCTGCTGCTGTCCACCGCTCAGGTCGCCTCCCATACGAGAGAGCATGGTTTTCAAAACTGGGAAGAGGGCAAAGATTTCTTCAGGAATTTCTTTGAGATTGCGGGATCTGTCCGATCGCGCCTCCAACCCCAACAACAGATTTTCCTTGACGCTTAAACGGGGAATAACCTCTCGCCCTTGAGGCACGTAACCAATTCCCATACGGGCACGACGATCGGGTGAGCAGTGGTTGATTAGTTGCCCCTCAAAAGAAATTATGCCGCTGCGAGCGGGGAGAAGTCCCATGATGGTTTTGAGTAGGGTGGTTTTGCCTACGCCATTGCGACCGATGAGGCAGACCATTTGACCCTGAGGGACACTGAGATCGACATTGCGGAGAATGTGGCTTTCGCCGTAGTAGACGTTCAAGCCGGAGACTTGCAGCATCAAAGGTTGAGCCGCGCTGCTAGATGAGGCGATCGAATCAGAGTAAGTCTGAGTCATTGCAGATTAGGGAGTCAAGGAAGGAGAGATTGAGAAGGCAGTCGCAGAAGGCAGGTCATCTTCGGATTCGATTTCCTGTCCCAGATAGACTTCGATTACACGCGGGTCGCTTTGCACTTGCTCAATGTTGCCTTCAAAAAGAACTGAGCCTTCGTGCAGCACCGTTACTTTGCGGGCAATCTGGCGAACGAACTCCATGTCGTGTTCAATCACGATAACGGAGTGGCTTTTGGAGAGTGCAACCAGCAGTTCGCCTGTTCGATAGGTTTCCTCATCGGTGAGCCCTGCAACAGGTTCGTCCACTAGGAGCAGATCAGGGGACTGGGCAACCAGCATTCCAATTTCGAGCCACTGTTTTTCGCCATGGGATAGGAGGTTTGCCTTCAGGTCTGCTTTGGCGGACAGTCCGATCGTCTCTAGCAATTCTTTGACCGTTTGCCGCTCCAGTGCAGGAGTACGTCTAAATAGAGTTTTGAAGACAGTTTTGCGAGGGTTGCAGGCTAGCTCCAGGTTTTCGCGAGGGGTGAGGTTGAGATAGACTCTGGGCGTTTGGAACTTTCTTCCTACTCCCAACCGGGCAATCTGGTGTTCGGAATACGATCGCAGATTTCGCCCTTTGAATCGAACCTGCCCCTCAGTTGGCTTTACCTTCCCTGTGATGATGTCGAGGAAAGTAGTTTTACCTGCCCCATTTGGACCAATGATGACGCGCAGTTCACCTGTATCCATTGAAAAGTTGAGGCGGTTGAGAGCCTTGAAGCCGTCAAAGCTTACCGTCAAGTTTTCAATCTCCAAAATTTTGGCGTTCATGTTCAACCTCTGGATCTTGCTCCAAGCTGGGATATGTTACGGAACGTTTGTGCTGACCGAACCACTGACGAAATAGATTCATGCCTTCGGTGCGTATCCAACCGACGACACCATTCGGGAGAACCATTACCACAATCAGGAACAAGCCGCCCTGAAAGAATAGCCAGATATCGGGGAACCGCTCACTGAGAAGACTTTTAGCGAAGTTAACGACGATCGCCCCCAAGATTGCCCCAATTAGCGTGGCACGCCCCCCGACTGCAACCCAAATCACCATTTCGATCGAAAAAGCAATATTCATCGAGTTGGGTGAAACAATCTCGCTTTGTAGCGTGTAAAACGCTCCTGCAACCCCTGCTAGCATCGCCGAGATCACAAAGACCAGAAGCTTGAAGGTTGTAGGATTGTAGCCTGTAAATCGGGCACGGCTTTCATCATCGCGGATTGCTATTAGCATTCGTCCAAATCTGCCACTCGTTAGCCAGCGACAGAGAGCGTAGGCAATTACCAGGAAGAGGATAGTGAGAATATAGAAGGTATACCGAGTTTCCGGCGCATTGACCTTTGCACCTAGAAAGGTTTGAAAATCGGTTAGACCATTTGTGCCGTTAAATAGTTTTTGCTGACCATTGAAGAAGTTGAAAAAGATAATGGTCATTGCCTGCGTCAGAATCGAGAAGTAGACTCCGCGAATCCGATTGCGAAAGAAGAGGTAGCCCAGAATTGCTGCCAGGATACCCGGAATAACTACCACTGCTAAGGCAGTAAAGCCGAATGAATAAAAGGGTTTCCAGAACCAGGGCAACTCGGTCACGCCATAAAGGGACATGAATTCAGGAAGCGGGCTGCTTGCCGTGGGTGGAATTTGCAGCTTTAAGTGCATTGCCAGCGCGTAGCCGCCGAGCGTAAAGAATACGCCATGCCCCAAACTGAGCAATCCCGTGAATCCCCAAATTAGATCGATGCCCAGCGCGACAATCGCCAGTGCAAGGAAACGCCCCATCAAACTCAAACGAAAAACGGACAAAACCGCCGGAACTAGGAAGATCAGCAGCAGCACGACGACTGCTACGATTCCGGCTTCGATTAAAAGCGATCGCCGTTTTGTCCAATCAATTTTGTGTTGTTCAATCGCCTGTGCCGTCATTTTATTCTCCCAATGCTCCCTTGAAGGTCAGTTAAGCGTCCACCGTGCGTCCCTTCTGCGGAAACAAACCAGCAGGACGGTATTGCAAGAAAACGACGATCAGGAAAAAGACCATTACTTTTGCCATGCTGGTCGTTGCAAAGAAGGTGAAGAAGTCTGACAGAGGTTTGACAGGCGTGAGCAGCATTGCCAGCACCCCTGAACCCAGCACATAGTCTAAAACGCCCAGCACTAGCGCACCTGCGATCGTCCCTACCAATTTGCCAACGCCACCTACCACCACCACCATAAAGGTGTTCACAATATAGTTTTGTCCGGTGTTCGGACCGACTGATCCCAGTAAGCTGACTGCACAGCCCGCAATTCCAGCCAAACCAGATCCCAGTGCAAATGTGAGCGCATCAACCTTTTGGGTTGGAATTCCCAGACAAGCACTCATGTTGCGATTTTGGGTCACCGATCGAATTCGTAGACCCCAGGGCGTTTTTTGCAAGAACCAGTAAATGCCAAGCACGCAAACGATCGTCAGCGCCATAATGAACATGCGCGTGTAGGGAAGCTGGTAGTTACCGATAGGTAAACCGCCGAGCAGCCATTTGGGAGCCGTTACATCTACGTTTTGCGCTCCAAACCAAGGTTTGGTTATGGCGAGCTGGTAAGTTTGACTCAGCAGTGATCCAACTGCTCCAGTAATGCCAAGCGCGAGAGGAAGCAGAATCGCGATCGCCCCAGTCCGAATCCGTTGAAAATCAGGTCGTCGCTTCAAGAGCCAGAGTCCGCCAAAAAACAGCAGCGAAAACAGCAGCAGACCCACAATCATTACCCAGTTCACGCTACGGACAAACTGCTGCAAAATCAAACTCACACCCCAGGTTGCCAGCAGGGTTTCGAGTGGTCGCCCGTAGAGAAAGCGAATTACACCTCGCTCCAGCAATAGCCCCACCAAGGCCGCCACCAGAAATGCCATGATCAGGGCAACAAAAATATAGCCGCCTTGCCAGGGCTCGCCTAATGTCTTGAAGCCGTTTTGCACGACATAAGTGGTATAGGCACCCAGCATCATCAGTTCGCCATGCGCCATATTAATTACGCCCATCAAGCCAAAGACGATCGCCAGTCCCAGCGATGCCAGCAGCAAGATAGAGCCAATACTAAGACCGCTGAACAGTCCGTCAAGAATTCCTGTAAACAAGTGCTTACCTCCGGGTCGAGCGGACAAGGAACGTATATGAAATTAAATAGAGATGGAATCGAGCAGACATTGAACAGACAAGCATTGAATAGAAACAAGCATTGAACAGCCAATGATGGACTAGACAGAAAACCTCGATCGAAGCCGCAGGTCTGCCGTCTAAGTCCATGCTGGAGTTTTGCGCTTGAAGCTAACTTCGAGCTAGAGGAAATTTAGCTTGCCTTGAACTTGCCAGGATTATCAATATCCGTTCTCGTCCAGTCGCAGGTAAAGCCCTTGGTCTCAGCCACAAACTGGTTCCAGGGTACGGGATCAACAGGCTTCGGCGTCGAGAAAACGATTTCAAACAAGCCGTCATCGCGCACTTCACCGATGCGAACCGTCTTTGAGATGTGGTGGTTGGGAAACATCTTCACCGGACCCTCTGGCGCATCCATTTCCTGTCCAATTACGGCAGCCCGGATGGCTTTGAGATCGGTGGCAGTTCCGGCGGAGCCTGCCTTCTCAACCGCTTGCTTCCACAAGTTGACCGAGATATAGCCTGCTTCCATAGGGTCATTGGTCACGCGATCGCCGCCAAATTTCGCCTTAAACGCATCTACGTATGCTTTGTTCTCAGGGCTGTCAACGGTCATGAAATAGTTCCATGCAGCGAACTGTCCCTTGAGGAAATCTGTGCCGATCGCCTTCACTTCTTCCTCTGCAATACTGACTGACATGACCGGATACTTGTCTGCCGTCAAGCCTGCACCCTGAAGCTGCTTAAAGAAGGCAACGTTGCTGTCGCCGTTTAACGTGTTGTAGATTACGCCGCCGTTTGGAAGGGCTGTGCGAATTTTAGTAATAATCGGTGCAACTTCAGTGTTGCCAAGGGGGAGGTAGTCTTCACCCACCGTTCTGCCGCCCTTCGCCTGAAGCTGAGCCTTGATAATGGTGTTTGCAGTACGCGGGAACACATAGTCCGAGCCGACCAGGTAGAAGTCCTTGCCTTTGTTCTGCAACAGCCAGTCTACCGAAGGCTCAATTTGCTGGTTGGGTGCGGCTCCGGTGTAGAAGATATTCTTGGAACACTCCTGCCCTTCATACTGAACCGGATAGAACAGCATGTGATCCTTCTGCTCAAACACGGGCAGAACTGCTTTGCGGCTTGCAGAAGTCCAGCAGCCAAAGATTGCCACGACCTGATCTTCTTCGATCAGCTTGCGGGCTTTTTCAGCAAAGGTGGGCCAGTCAGAAGCTCCATCTTCCAGGACGGGCTGAATTTGTTTGCCCAATACGCCGCCGCTTGAATTGATTTGCTCGATCGCCAATTGCGTGGAATCAACCACGCTCTTTTCGCTGATTGCCATCGTGCCGCTCAGCGAGTGCAGAATACCAACCTTGATTGTGTCTCCACTGGCAGCTGCGGGAGATGCTGCGGTGGTTGCTGCGGGAGACTCTGCTGTTGAAGAAGTCGTCGTGCCAGAGTTTGCACAGGATTTGAGCAAAATGCTGGTTCCCAGCGCAGCAGAACCATAGACCAGAAATTTACGCCGACCAAATTGCCTTGACATGAATTCACCACTTCCTACTTCAGGAACAAAACACCACAGAGAGACATCACAAGAAACTCCAATAGTTTGTGATGTTATGTCTTTAGAGAGATAATAATTTGTATCAAGGGATACATAATTTTACTCCTTAGCCATTTGATATCCGTCGCAAAAGTCCTTTGCGTTCAAATAACAAACTTGGTGGATTGTGATAGTTCAGCCAATACCAGGCGTAGACTGCTGACAAGGCAAAGGGTAGGGCAATGCTTAGTCTGTCCTCCCCTCACGTTTTTCAACAACTTTTAATTGTTTCTTAAGTTTTATTTTGTTTCGCGTTGGGGATTTTATCCTTCCACTTGCCGAAGTTGCTTTTCTTCGGTTTGCTTGAGTCTATACAGCCTTATCCAGGCGATTGAAGTACAAAAAATGGGGTGTGAGGGCTGTGCTCCCCATACCTTACATGAGTGAAAAACGCTGTAAGCCTCGCGAAAATCAGTTCGTTATGCGACAGCTTTACCCAAGTGCAGCTCAATAAGATTGATTACGCTTTCAAGTCCCTGCCTTGCTTTGATATTGGTAAAGACAAACGGCTTGTCGCCTCGCATCTTGCGGGCATCGCGCTCCATTATGCCCAGGTCTGCGCCAACGAGCGGTGCAAGATCGATTTTGTTAATCACTAGCAAATCTGACTTCGTGATGCCGGGACCTCCCTTACGAGGAATCTTGTCCCCTGCTGCTACGTCGATCACATAAATCGTTAAATCGACTAACTCTGGGCTAAAAGTGGAAGCCAGGTTGTCGCCGCCACTTTCTACGAAGATGAGATCTAGATGACGAAACTGTCGTTCAAGCTGCTCGATCGCCACTAGATTAATCGACGCATCTTCTCGAATTGCCGTATGGGGACAGCCCCCTGTTTCAACGCCCACAATTCGATCGCGCTCCAGTGCCTCACTTCGCACCAGAAATTGAGCATCTTCCTGAGTGTAAATATCGTTGGTGACGACGGCGATACTGTATTGTTCTCGCAACAGCTTACAAAGCGCGTCTACCAGGGCAGTTTTTCCTGAGCCAACCGGTCCAGCAATTCCAACTCGCAGCGTGTGCATTGTGATTTCCTTAAACTCTTCCTGAGTTTCTTTTGCTTAAATCTTGCGATCGAAGCAGTTTCCCCAGCGGGACGATCGAAGCGAAGTCCAACTTCAGCAGTACAGCTTAAAGAAGACGGGTCAATTGGGCAAGTGTCCACCCTTCTGGAAAAATTTTCTCAGATTTGAGGAGAAAAAACTGCATTTTTCTTGTCTAAGGGAAGTGACGCTTGAAGAACCGTATCCGGGAAGCTAGCTCCTAACTCGGATTTACTGCTTTACTGCTGATATTGCCCCTTTGGGACGAGGAATTATGGAAACATTAGCTTATCTTCATCTTTCGCTCTGGTACGAAACTGCTTCGCGTCCATCTCAGCTTGAGACACCGAGAACAAGCCAATCAAACAATGCAGAACAGTCCTTGCTTAAAAAGCATGGATGTGTTGAACGTAGTGCAGTTAATCAATGGCAACTGCTCCAGCCAGGCAACACGGTGTATGTGCTGATGCCTTAAAAGCAAAAAGGATGAACCTGAGTTCACCTTTTCTTAAAGCTTGAAATTATAAAGATGGCTACCCGTTGCAGTCGCTAGGAGAGAACGCGCTCCAGTCGTGGTGCTTCGCCTGCCTGGTCGAGCTGCTTAAATGAATTAAGTGCGAGGAAGCCAAAACCAACTTTGGCAACCAGATCAAGAATGGTGTAGGAAGCAGTTTCCACCGTGCTGCTGATTAAATTGAATCCTGTTCCGCCCAAGATCCAGATCACGGGGTAGATTAGCCACAGGATCAGATGTACGGTGATGAGTTTAGTGAAAACACGACGCGATCGAGGATGTTTTGCATTTGCCTGCGATCGATATTGATTAAACAGCATGTAGAACATGCCGATAAAAAATCCACAGCTCACGATGTACCAGATATAGCTGATAGGTTTGGGTGACATTGTGGCCACAAAGCCCGTGGCAATCATCAAAATATCTGCGCCAACCACTGCACCTGTGAATGCCAAACTGGTTCCGCCCAGATAAGTAACCGTAAGAATTTGCAATGGAGTTGAGAGAATCCAGGTGACGTATCTCACCCAATAGGTGGGACGATCGTAGACAATGCTCTGACCATGCCCTGTCCACATTGCAAGATACAGGACGGAAGCGATCGCCGCAATAAAAAAGTTAAGAGTAAAAAGAATACGCCATCGCTCATTCTGGGCATTGTGTGCGCCGAAGCCAAAGATCAATGCTCCCAGTGCCATCCCCAAACAGCCGATCGCAAACCAGATTTGATTCATATTTTCGATACTTTCCCTAGCCAAGTCTTTGTCTCTGATAGAAGAGACTCTAGACAGAAAATAAACGCAAAGCGTCTAACTGAGGAAGTATCTCGATCGCAGCAGAAAAAACAGTTCTCATTCTCAAAACTGCTCAGCTTCGCCTAGCTGCGAAAAAGACGAGAATATAGCGTTTCGTGATTCATACTGGCGATCGCTAAGCCCCAGCTACAGCAGAACAGAGAATCTGCTGAACTTTGGATAACGTCTTGAGCGGTCGATTCAATTGCTGGATACAAATCAAGCAACAGCTTTTGTCCCTGCGTTTGTCCGAGCGGAATGAGCCGAACTCCAGCATTGACTAGATTTGCGCTCCAGCTTTGGAGGTAGCCCAATACAGCAGAAAAGGCATCAATTTGCCAGTGGACAGCGGCGATCGAAAAGGCAGTTACAAAGTGATGGGGTTCTTTGATTTCAGCTAAAACTTCCCGGAATTGAGGATCAAGGTCGATCAGCAAGCGTGCAAGCGATCGTCCCATCTGCCAGCTTTGTTCGCGCAATTCTTCCGTTTCCCGAAACGCAGAAAGCCACTGATTCCAGTTGTTGAGCTGCTGGAGATCCTGCTGTTTCGCGCATTCATACATTTGATAAAGCACTGCACTTTCTACCCGCACCGCGCCATACTGCAATTCCTGCATGAGCCACGGTTGAAGCGTCGCTGCTCCTGTAATTTTTTCAGCCTGCACCAGCGTTTCTAGCCCTTCAGAATAGCTAAATGCGCCTACAGGCAAAGCAGGACTCACAAGCTGCAACAATCGCAGCAAAGGTTGAGATGAATGGGTGAACATGAGTGTTGAAGCAAGAGGGGAAGGAAAAAAGCAAAATCAGTGGGAATGAGCAGCCTGATGAGTGTGATGGGCAGCGTGATGTCCAGACTCTTGAGTATATGCGCCTGCCTCAGGCTGAAAGGGAACGACTTCCTCGGTGATATGCAGCCCCATACGCTGAATCAAATCTTTGAGGACGGGATCAGGGGCAAGACGTAGATAAGTTTCCGTCACCTCAAGCGCGATGTGTCGATTTCCCAGATGATAAGCAGCCCGCAGCAGTTCTAGAGGCGTATGCGCCCGCACGGTCATCACGGGCTCGGGCTTTGCAATAACCTGCACGATCGTCTCACCGTCTTCAGAGTAAAGCAGATCCCCGTTTTGCAGCACCGTTCCTCTAGCGAGCCGCAGATAAACGCCTTCGCCTTCTAGAGTTTGGAAATAGTAGCGCGATCGCGTTCGCTCTTCCGCAGTTAAGCTCAACATTAATTGAGGGACAGAAGAAGAAATAGCCTGAGACTCTTTAGAAATGCGGTGCGTCAAAACGATCGACATAGATTTGAGAATCGGAAATGTGCCAGGTTTGAGCCTGATTAGAGGATATTTGAGAAGTCTCAGGGCTCCTGCACTGCCCCCTAAATCCCCCATAAATGCGGGACTTTGAAATCAGCAGAATGCCCTTTCCCTACTACGGTATCTCTGATTCGATCGACTGTTGCTTACAGCAAGGTTAAGAATCATCAGACGCGATCGCAAACCTTCTTTAAGGTTCAAAGTCGCTCGAAATTAGAGGATTTAGGGGGCTGCAAAACCTTTCAGACCTATCCACAAACCTTCTGCACTAACGGAAGCTGACTAACCTTCTGCCACCAGTCCTTCAGCTTCGGAGTCTGAGCCGTCACTGTATCAAATTCAGGCGTGTTCGCAAAATAAACGAAAACTGGGATCAGGTGAAAATCAGCCAAAGTGAGTTCACTACCCATGAGATAGGGGCTACAAATCGCAATTGATTCGATCGCCTCCATTGCTTTCTTCGCAGGATCGATTCCCCCTTTCACCACCTCCTCATCCGTTTTGCCGCCCTGACTTGGCACAATGACCCGCTGAATGACGATCGATCGAATAGTTGGTCCATACAAATAGCTATCCACAATCGCCATGATTTGCCGCATTTTCGCCTTCTGGAGAAGATCAGACGGGCTAAATTTGCCGTTCGCGACAGCTTCATCGAGATATTCATTGATCGCGACTGTTTCGTACAGCGCAGTTCCGTCTATATCGAGTGTTGGAACTTTACCAAAAGGATTTTTCGCCAGGTATTCAGCCGCAGTGTTTTGACCGTCAAAAATTCCGACTTCCTTCAGGTCATAGTTCGCGCCTGCCTCTTCCAGCAAAAGCCGAACCGCACGAACATAAACACTAATCGGAGTTCCGTAAAGCGTGAGGGTTGCCATTATTAATCTCCAAGCGAATCACGATCCCATTTTTGGGATACAGCTTATCGCAAGCTACTTGCTACAGTTTGTATAAACCTCTGCCGAAAGACTTGTTGTGAGAAACGTGAAACCATCAAAAAAGCCCTGGAATCGACTGTAGGCGATCGACTACACCTGAAATAAACTGCGGCAATTGCTCATTCATACTGGGCACTCTATATCAGTTTCACTCAATGCCAATCCAATGCCGCAATCTCAACGAGGAGCTGGACAAAATGTCCGCCAGCTTGCAATCAGAAGAAGGATTAAGGCGATCGCTTCCTTTTCCTCAGCCGCTTTAGCCATTGCCTTTCCATTTCTTCTGGAGAGGCTTTTCGAAAATTTCCTGAAACAGATGTCCGCTCTGAATCCTACTCAAACTCAGCCCTCGCTAAATCTGCCACCAGCCCTTTACGCTCTCCTTATTGTGATCGCGATAGGCTCAATGGCAAACGGAATCTATCTGTGGAAGCGTGCTAATCATGCTGACCAGGGGGCTAAAGGTGAGGAAGACATGGCTCAAGCGATGCTTCCACTCCAGCAGGCAGGCTGGCAGATTGAGTACGGAATGCATTTAGGAAATCGACTAGGAGATGCTGACATCGTTTGCATTTCTCCTCAAAAAAAAGCTTTTGTCATTGATGTCAAATCGCATCGCGGCACAGTCATCACGGACGGAAAACAGCTCCAGCGTCAGATGGGAAAAATGACTTACCCGTTCGAGAAGGATTTCCTGACGCAGGCGACGAAGCAGGCTTTGCAGGTTAGGAAGAAAAAGAACCTGGGTTATGTAACTGCGATCGTCGCTTTCTCAAATGCAGAAGTTTCAATTCGATCGAACAAAGTCCAAAAAGTTTATGTAGTTGAGAAATCGAAACTCATTCCTTTATTACAATCTCTGGATAAATGATGGCTCGATCGCTAAAGGCGTTGGTAACACTTGGGTTAACTTTGTTCTGATGGTAACAGATAGAATGCTGGCAGGTTCGAGGTTAGGCTGGCTCAAGGGGAATGAGGGCGATTGCTTCCTCCCGCTAAGTAGCGTTCCCAGTCAGCTGTTGCGACAACTTTTGCAACACCACAAGCGGCTTTGATCAACCTGCCGCACCGGGGTTATTAGCCTGCACTATAGCTCTCTCTGCCCAGAAATAATTGCAATGGAGTTTACAAGCGAACGAGTAGCTTCTACACAGAGAGCCGCCTCTCGGAAAGTTGCATTCCGTTTGTGTTGAAGGGTAACAGCTAATTGATAAGCATCCTTAACATACTTCCGTAAAGCCTCTTTTGAACCGCCAGCTAATTCAACAGCAATATAGCTTTCAAGCATTCTTTTTGCATCAGTTTCACTTGGAGCCACCCCATCTAAAGAGGAATACTTCTCTGGGTCATATACTGCTTGCGCTAGAGATATGATTGTCTCTCGACATAGTAATCCTGCTGCTTGGTAATCCTCCTCATTATGAGCATTAGCTAATGCTCTTACTATTTTGTCTATATTGCGATCAACTCTAGCCCAACCTGTAGGCTCTAGGAGCTGTTGAGATTCTACTTGTTGCAGTAGAACTATTAAATTATCAACAAGTTGTTGATATAAATTAGAAATATATTCTCGCCGAGATCCATAAGTTGGCAAGCTCCCATCACTCCATTTGTTATACCAACTCCATAGATCTGAAAATGGATTAGGGTCTTGAAGACCCATCGTTTGTAATTTTGACATTACTGAAATTCTTCTTTCTTTGTATTCCTCATTTACTTCTTGGATACGTGAACCGCCAGTGGCAACATTAATCATCACAGCTTTTTGCTGATTAATGTTCTGTAAAAGGTCTTTTATCTCAGCACGGGTAAACTTTGTTACGCCAGGATTATTTACGGAGTTAATTCCGAGATGAGATGCCAAACTCAATAGGGTTTGATCATCCCCTCCTTCAATCATTTCAATAACGTAGCTGGTTTTGTCCCCATTCCATTGGTCTGCCCAAGGAAGCCCAAATTGTCGGAGTATTAAATCTATTAACGAATACTCTTCAGAGTCTAGGCTACGCGCAATTTCTGAAATTATTTTTATCCGGTTTGAGGGCTCCATTATCAACTTAGCCTACCAATATGCTTAACCTCTCAACTTATAAAATCATACCCATCCGCTAAAATACTTGCCATTTCTAATCTAAGGTTCGCAGACCCTACAGGGTATCCCTCAATATCTTTCTGGGCTTTACCCTATGCTTGCTCTGCGTAAGCTTACCTGTAAAAGGCGGGTGAATCAGGAAGAATGTATAGAGTCGCTACCCAAGAAGTTGCTGGATCAGGAAGTTCCAACAGAAAACTATAGCCCGATCACCTAATGATCGCCCTCATCATTCTTCATCCGGCACATACTCAATCAAATCAGACGGAGTACAGTCCAAAAACTTACAGAGTGCGTCTAGTGTTTCTGCGCCAATGCGCGGCATGATGTCCTGATTCTTTAAATGGGATACCGCATTTGGGTGAACGCCCATCAAGTCGGCTAAACGCTTATTCGTCATGCGTTGCCGAGCCATAATTTCCCTCAGTCGCCACCGGATTGTCAACGCTCTAAATCTCAAACAGGCACGATCGCTTCTAAAGGTCTAACCTTGTATATACAAGGTGACGTTGTGTGGTACAGTGCTCATAGCTAAAAACCAGTGCGTCCCCTGAGAAGTTCTGCACTGGCTCAAGCTCCATTGTTAATTTAGGAGACAACCTATTATGACTTATAGCGATCGCTTACGGAAGCGGTGGGCTGTCGTGCGCCTTTTGCCCCAGATGCGGCGAGTTGACGTGGGCTGGTTTTATCACTACTCCGATGCGGACGGCTACGCCAAAATTTTGCGTCGTCTTGATCCGGGATGCAAATTTGAAGTGGTGTTTGATGCCCTAGCAACTGAGCAGCAGGATCTTTATATCTAGTCCAGAAATAAAAAAACGGTAGCCCGATCGCCTGACCGAACTACCGTCCTTCAATTTAGCTTTTGTTAGCCTTCAAGACTCAACGACTATTCAACGGCTTGAGGCAACAGTTCGCGCTTCTCGCCCTGACGAACCTGCACCTGTCCGTCTTCGTTGATGTCCACCACTGCGGTGTCGCCGCCCTTGACCCGACCGGATAGAATTTCTTCTGCGAGCGAGTCTTCCAGCAAGCGCATGATTGCCCGACGTAGCGGACGTGCCCCATAGCTGGGGTTGTAGCCCTCTTCGATCAGACGCTCCATGAAGCGTTCGGTCACTTCGAGGGTAATGCCCTGCTCGGTGAGGCGACCCGTAACTTCCTTCAGCAGAATATTGGCAATCTGCTTGATTTCCTCTTTCTTGAGCTGACGGAAGACGATAATTTCATCCAGACGGTTCAAGAACTCAGGACGGAAGTACTGCTTCAGTTCTTCGTTCACCAGCGATCGAATGCGGTTGTAATTCGCTTCGTCCTGGCTTTCCGAAGTAAAGTCGAAGCCCAGACCACCGCCGCCCTTCTCAATCACCTTAGAACCAATGTTCGAGGTCATGATCAGCAGCGTGTTCTTGAAGTCCACTGTGCGTCCTTTCGCATCGGTCAGGCGACCGTCTTCCAGGATTTGCAGCAGCATGTTGAACACATCCGGATGCGCTTTCTCGATCTCGTCAAACAGAACGACGGTGTAGGGACGACGACGCACAGCCTCAGTCAATTGACCGCCTTCGTTATAGCCCACGTAGCCTGGAGGCGAACCAATCAGCTTAGAAACGGTGTGCCGCTCCATGTACTCCGACATATCCAGACGAATCATCGCTTCTTCAGAGCCGAAGAAGTAGGAAGCCAGCGTCTTCGCCAATTCAGTTTTACCTACCCCAGTTGGACCCGAGAAGATAAAGCTTGCGATCGGACGGTTGGGATTCTTCAGACCCACACGGGCACGACGGATAGCGCGAGAAATTGCCTTGACTGCCTCTTCCTGACCAACCATGCGCGTATGCAGGGTGTCTTCCATGTGCAGCAGCTTCTCGGATTCAGATTCCGTCAGCTTATTCACCGGAACACCTGTCCAGGAAGCAACAATGTGAGCGATATCCTCTTCATCCACAACCGGTGAATCATCACCTTCAGTGGAATCAGTCTTGCGGTTCTGAGCGATCGAGCGAATTTGCGCCTTAATTTCCATTTCCCGATCGCGCAGTTCGCCTGCCCGGTCAAAGTCCTGAGAACGCACCGCATCGTCTTTTTCTTTCAGAACTTGGCGCAGTTCTTTGTCGAGTTCCTTCGCGGCCGGGGGCAGCTGGGAGTTGATCAAACGAACGCGAGAGCCTGCCTCATCAATCAGGTCGATCGCCTTGTCCGGCAGATAGCGATCGGAGATGTAGCGGTCAGACAGCTTCGCGGCAGCTTCTAAGGCCAGGTCAGAAATTTTCAGCTTGTGGTGCTGCTCGTAGCGATCGCGCAGACCGTGAAGAATTTCAATCGTTTCATCAACCGTCGGTTCACCCACCATGACAGGCTGGAAACGGCGTTCCAGGGCAGCGTCCCGCTCGATGTGCTTGCGGTATTCGTCCAGTGTCGTCGCACCAATACACTGGAGTTCGCCCCGTGCCAAAGCAGGCTTCAGAATGTTGGCAGCATCGATCGCCCCTTCGGCTGCACCTGCTCCAATCAGGGTATGAACCTCGTCGATCACCAGGATGACGTTACCCGCTTGGCGGATCTCATCCATAATTTTCTTAAGACGTTCCTCAAATTCACCCCGATACTTGGTTCCTGCTACCAGCAAACCGATGTCTAGCGTGACGACACGCTTCTCTTCGAGGATATCGGGGATATCGTTGTTGGAAATGCGCTGTGCCAGACCTTCTGCAATCGCCGTTTTACCTACACCGGGTTCTCCAATCAACACCGGGTTGTTTTTGGTACGACGACCGAGGATCTGAATTACGCGCTCGATTTCTTTCTGGCGACCGACTACGGGATCGAGCTTGCCTTCGGCTGCCATTTGGGTCAGGTTGGAACCAAACTCGTCCAGGGTGGGAGTCTTGGTGCGTCCTTGACTTCCTCCGGCAGACACTTCGGCGGTTTCGCCCAGCATTCGAATGACTTGCGTCCGAACCTTGGACAAGTCAACGCCAAGGTTTTCCAGCACTCGTGCAGCAACCCCTTCGCCTTCGCGGATGAGTCCCAGCAGCAGATGCTCTGTACCAATGTAGTTGTGTCCAAGCTGTCGAGCTTCCTCAAGCGATAGCTCTAGAACCCGCTTAGCGCGAGGCGTGAAGGGAATCTCAACTGCGACGAAGCCGGAACCTCGACCAATGATTTTTTCAACTTCAATCCGGGCATCTTTAAGATTGACACCCATAGATTTCAGCACTTTGGCGGCGACGCCGGTCCCTTCTCCAATCAGACCCAGGAGGATCTGCTCTGTACCCACGAAGTTATGTCCCAGGCGACGGGCTTCTTCCTGGGCAAGCATAATCACCTTAATGGCTTTTTCTGTGAAGCGTTCAAACATGGCGTTCCTTTATCACCTGGTGCGTGCCGGTACGCTGATTTTAGCATAGGAAAATTCTCAAGCTGTCACTGATGAACAGCTCGTCCAAGGTAGGGATCTCCGAATCAAGCGGGCTGCTGATCCCCTGAAATCCTGATGGGTTAGCCGATGAAGAGAGAAAACTAAGAAGCTACCTCCAAAGGGGGATTTTTATTAAAAACAGCATCAAAAGTCAAGCGGAAAATTTAGGAAATTTCAGTAAAAGAGGTTTGCAGGGCAGGTTCTAGCGAAATTTCGTAGTTAGACTCTCGTAATCGATCGCGCACCTCCCGATCGCCCTCCTGAACCCACAGCCGAAACTCCGGTTTTTGCAGCCCGCTTCGCCACAAAATCAGCGCGTCTTCACCATCGGAGTAATACCTTTTGCGCCGCCCCACTTCTCGGAAGCCAAATTTCTCGTACAGCCGGATTGCTGCCGCATTTCCTGCCCGCACTTCCAGCGTTGCCCACTCCAAGCCACGTTTATTTGCCGAAACAAGGAGCGCGTAGAGAATTGCCTGGCCGAGTCCCAGTTGCCGATAAGCGGGATCGATCGCCAGAACGGTAATATGTGCTTCTTCAGCGATCGCCCACAGGCAGCCCAAGCCAATCAGGGAAGTTGAGGACTGCTGAGTTGAAGTTGGAAGTCCTGCATCACCCCCTAAATTCCCCATGCAGGGGGAGCTTTGAGATGGGGAAAGATTTTGATGGCTCAAAAGTCCTCCGCTCGGAAGGGGTTGGGGGGCGGGGCAATGCTCTGATTCAGCATCAAAACTCTCCCCTTCGATCGCCTCTTGCTTCAGAACCAGCAAATCGCTGTTTGGACTTTCAATTTCGCGACGGTAGCCTTCGATCGACCACAAACCACCTAGACAGCGGCGATCGAGTTCAACCACATCGGGTAACAGATCTTCAGTCAGCAGCTCTAACTTGAGGAAATTCACAAAGGTCTTTGAAAATCAGTTTCAGGATGCACAGCCCCCAATTGTACACTGAGTATTAGGTGAGGCAGGAACGCGAATCGACATTCAGCGATCTAAAGACTGCACCCCTTACCTTGGTAAGCAAGTTCAGCCAGGACTTTCAGGCAAGTTTCAGCGAGTTTAAGGATAGAGATATAGGAATGGTTTCAACTCCGACTGTCGAGGTTGTTCAATCCGGTCGTCAATATGTGATGACTGAGATTTCTAATAACGCCTCACCCAACCAATTTTTGCTGCCGTTGACGGCACGCGTGAATGAGCAAGACCATCTAGAGATTGGTGGCTGTGATGTTGTCAATCTAGTGAAACGCTTTGGCTCACCGCTTTATATTCTGGACGAAGAAACGCTCCGCACCGCTTGCCAGCAATATCGACAAGCCTTCCAAAAATACTATCCGGCAGAGTCGCTGGTGATCTACGCCTCGAAAGCCTGGAACTGTCTGGCAGTGAACGCGATCGTCGCTAGCGAAGGCTTAGGGATTGACGTGGTATCCGGCGGCGAACTGTACACAGCACTCAAAGCCGGATTGAAACCTGAGGTAACCTATTTCCACGGCAATAATAAGTCGATCGAAGAGCTTCAGTATGCGATCGAGTCAGGCTGTACGATCGTTGCTGACAACTGGCACGAACTCAAAACCCTGGTTGCCCTCAAGCCGAGCTCCTCAGTTCGAATCATGCTGAGGATTACGCCTGGTATTGAGTGCCATACGCACGAATACATCCGCACCGGGCACATCGACAGCAAATTTGGCTTTGACCCCGATCAGCTTGAATCTGTCTTTCAGTACATTAGCCAGCAGCCGGAGCTGAACTGTGTCGGCTTACACGCCCATATTGGCTCTCAGATTTTTGAAATCCAGCCCCACGGCGATCTGGGTAGCGTGATGGTACAGTGGATGAGCAAGGCGGCACAGTACGGCTTACCAGTTCAGGAACTCGACATCGGCGGCGGTTTGGGCATTCGCTACACAGAATCCGACGATCCGCCCAGCATTGATGAATGGGTAAAAGTGGTGTGTGAAGGCGTGGTGAAAGCTTGTGAAGCTCAAGGGGTGCCCTTGCCCAAGCTAATTGCTGAACCGGGGCGATCGCTGATTGGCTCTGCCTGCGTCACGGCTTATACGATCGGTAGTCAAAAAGTGATCCCAGGTATCCGAACATACGTTAGTGTGGATGGCGGGATGTCGGATAATCCACGTCCGATCACGTATCAGTCGATTTACCGGGCAGCAGTCGCAAACCGGATGTCTGCACTGATGACAGAGACGGTTAGGGTTGCAGGCAAACACTGTGAATCTGGGGATATTGTGATCAAGCAGGCAAGCTTGCCCGAAACTAAGGCAGGGGATGTGCTGGTTGTGATGGCGACTGGGGCATACAACTACAGCATGGCATCCAACTACAATCGGTTGCCTCGTCCGGCGGCAGTCCTGGTTAACCAGGGTGAAGCCAGCGTGATTCTGCAACGGGAAACTTATCAGGATTTAATCCGACAGGATTCCTTGCCAGAGAGATTAGTCTGTTCGAGAGATTAGTTTAAGCGAAATACAAGAATCAGGCTGAGGCATGAAAGACCCATGAAGTTTTTTCGCCTCACCCTCGTCTTTCCGGTTCCTAAGGTCACTTGGAGAAGGGTAAACCAGAATCAATCCGATGGGTTCTTTTTTGAGGCAATGGCTGACACACCTTAGCTGGGCTTGGTCCTTGCTGCTGCCCGTCATCGATGTTGGCTTGGTGCTGGTATTGACCTATATGATCCTGGTGATTATCGGCGAACGGCGAACGCTCTGGATGGTGCGCGGCTTGATCATTCTGATGCTGGCTTCTGCGCTGGGAAGTGCGCTGCGGCTACGGCTGCTCACTTTTGTGCTAGAAAAGCTGGTGATTGGCTCTGCGGTGGCAATGGCGTTAATTTTGCAGGGGGAGTTTCGCCGATCGCTCGAACAACTTGGGCGGGGTGAAGTCCTTCAGCTTATCCGTCCTGCAAAGGAAGCCGTTCCTAAGGCGGACAGCGTGATTGACGAAATTGTTGATGCGGTCAAAGAATTGTCTCAAAACCGAACCGGGGCACTGCTCATCTTGGAGACTAATGGGACGATCGACGAGCGCGATTTTTCTGTTCCGGGGGTGCGGCTCAATGCCGAAGTCTCTAAGGAACTGATCCAGACCATTTTTCAGACCTCGACGCTGCTCCATGACGGCGCGACCTTGATTCGTGGGTCGCGGGTCGTTGCGGCAGGCGTAATCTTGCCTATCTCGGAGCGAACGGCTTCGCGCCAGTTAGGCACTCGTCATCGAGCTGCAATGGGCATTACGGAAAGAGTCGAAAATTGCGTTTGCGTCGTTGTATCTGAAGAAACGGGGTCAATTTCCCTGGCAGAACGGGGTATCCTCAATCGACCCTTAACCAGCAGTAAACTGAGGGAGTTGCTCAGGCAGAAATTTTCTCAAACGGTCGATCGCGAAGTGGTCGCGCCGCAGTTGCGGAGCCTTGGTCGTCAACTCGGTACTCGAATCGCCGCGCTGGTTTCACGCCTGTTTCGCTTTTCATCATCGGCTTCACGGGAGAAAAAATGACGGCACAATCGATCACGGCACAACAGACCTACCTGCAAGTTTTACCGCCTGACCTTGATCGGGCACGGTTACCCAAGCACGTTGCGGTGATTATGGACGGTAACGGTCGCTGGGCAAAACAGCGCGGTCTGCCTCGAATCATGGGGCATCGGCGCGGAGTCGATACGCTGAAGGATTTGCTGCGCTGCTGTCGGGATTGGGGCGTTGAGGCACTCACCGCCTACGCCTTTTCCACGGAAAACTGGGGTCGCCCCCTGGAAGAAGTCGATTTTTTGATGACCCTATTTGAGCGAGTTCTGCGGCAAGAGCTGCGGGAAATGATGTCGGAGAACGTCCGCATCCAGTTTGTCGGCAATCTGCAAGCCCTGCCCTCCTCGCTTCAAGACGAGATTACGAAAGCAGTCGAAACAACCCGCAATAATCCGGGAATTCAGTTTACTGTTGCAACCAACTACGGCGGACGGCAGGAGATTCTTCAGGCTTGCCGATCGATCGCGACCAAAGTCCAGCAGGGCTTAATTGACCCTAGTGAAATCGACGAAGCCCTGTTTGAGCGACACCTCTACACCGCAGGCAACAGCGATCCCGATCTGCTGATCCGAACCAGTGGCGAGATGCGAATCAGTAACTTCTTACTGTGGCAGGTTGCTTACGCAGAACTGTACGTCACCGACACCCTGTGGCCCGACTTTAACCGGGCAGAGTTTCACCAGGCACTTTCGGCGTATCAACAGCGCGATCGGCGGTTTGGCAAGGTTTAATTTCCTTATAGCCGTTTAGGGACCGGAGAAGATGGCTTCATCGAGATCCTGACGGCTCAGGGAATATTTGAACGATCGCTGAATATCCCCTCCGTCTTGAGCAGCTTCCAGGTAGCGAACCAGCAGCGAATCGACCTCCATTGAAATTTCTGCTGTCCAGGCGGGCTGCTGAATATGCCAGCGGTGAATATCGTTTTCGTCCTGCTCACAGCCCTTTGACTGAAGCCAGGATTCGATATCGGGTAGAGGATGGTTGTAGAGTGGCGTATCGGCTGGAGGAAGTGCCATCGAATTAGCAATGGGAGTGAAGGTGAACAATTGTTAAGACTCTCTGTGATTTTATCGCAGTTCACTCCCCCTGTTGAAAAGCTGCCGATCGACTATCGGTGAAAGGCGATCGCCTACTTGCCTATTTCCTACTTGTTTATTTAAAGTAAATCAGCAGATTCAATCCGGGAATCGTCCGCGAAAGCGTCCAGAGCAGCAGCGCAAGATAAAGCAGTCCGAGGCTCCACTGATACCAGGCAAGGGTCGTAATCAGTCCGGGTACGTGTTCATCGCGTAGGCGGATGTCGTTGAATCCAAATCGCAGCAAATTATTTAAGCTGAAATCGAAGTAGTTGAGCCAACCCCAGCGACGTTTCCACAGGATAGGCATATAGCGTTCGCGAAAAAGCGGGTAGGCGGGGATCACGGGCAGTCTGCCGATGAGAAAGCGCAACTGGCGCAGGGTCGCATCTTCAACGAAATAGCTGACATCCATCAGGTCGTGGTAGCGTCCTTGCCAATAGATGAGCGCGACCAGGGCGAGCGGGATGGGCAAAGTCACCAATCCCAGACAAAATAGCGTCAGCATTGGCTGTTCGGCACTGCGAAACATGGCAACCAGTCCGCCGATCGTAATCACACTAAACCCGCTCAAAATCCACCCTACCTCGATCCGGTCAGGCAGAATCGGTTTGGGGTAGCGACGACGAACGCGATCAATCAGCCAAAATACCAGCCCAAAATAGGCAACTCCGACAATGCCCACGCCGAAGATTAGCCAGAAGCTCGTGCCATAGCGAGTTAGCAGTAGCAACAAACTCAGACCCAGCCACTTTAAGCCATCGCCCAGCCAGCCTGTTGCAGAAGAAAAACGTCCGACGCTAATGCGATCACGCACTTTAACATAGGTTGCCAGATCGACCGCTTCGAGGCGCAGCACATCGTTAATTGTGCGAAACGGCGTTTGGCTGCGGACCTGCAGAATTGCTTCTGCCTGTTTTGCTGAAAAGCCCGCCCGCTGAAGCTGCTCTGTGCTTGCTGTATTCAAATCCGTGCCCACAATGCGCTGCCAGATCTGGCGCGATCGAAGTTTTTGCGCCGTGTATTCGATCTGATTCGCATCGCTAATTTGCTGCATCTGACGAAAGTTTTGCACAAGGTTTCGCAGCAGCGTCTCGTTGCCTTGCAGCGTAGGGACGGACAGCACCGCTCCGATCTGTCCTGGATTTCCCAGGATCGAAGCATGGCGAGGATCAAATTGAAGGTCAGGCACATTCAGATGTACACCTGACGCAAAGTTTGCATCGCCAAAATCTGCCTGATCGAGGACACTGACTCCGCGCAAATTGACCGATCGATCAAACTGCGCCTGCCGGAAGCTGAGCAGTTTTTCGAACGTGGATTCGGTCAGAAAAAGGGCTTGAGCAAATTTGCTGCGATCGAAAAAAGCAGCACTCTGCCAGCGCGTCTGGGCAAAGTCGGCGTTTTGCTGCCACAGGGTTCGGGTAAAGTTTGCCGTCTGCTGAAAAACGGATTGGTGAAAGCTTCCGGTCGCTCGAAATTCGCTGTTTTGAAAGGTGACGCTCGCGCCAAACTGCACCTGATTTGCCCGCAGGCGATCGAACCAGAGAATGCTGCGAAAGCGAGCTTCACGCAGAAACAGGGCATTGCTCAAGGTGAGAGGCTGGCTAAATCGTGCCTCAGACCAATCAGTCTCTTGCTCAAACCTGGCTCCCTGAGCGTTGACCCGCCCCAAAAAGAAAGTGTTTGTAAAATTCACAAAGCCCTCGAACTGCGTCTGCACCAGATTGAGCGAACCGCGCAGCACCGTAATCTGCAAAGGCGGTAACTGAGTTTGAAGCAGCAATGATTGGGAAAGCTGGTTGACCTGAGACAGACGGCGACGATCGCGATTCAGCTGTGCCTGCTCCCGTTCGGTGAAAAAGGGCGGTAGGGTTTGCCCATACAAGGGCGTGCGAATTCCCAGATCACTCATCTTCAGTTCGCCCCGCACCAGGGAATAGCTCAAATCTAGCCCCAGAGGAAGGGTTGATCGCTGGAGCTGAGTTTGGATCAGGCGGTAAAACTGATCGCGAAACGTAGCATTTTCAGAACGCAAGTCGATCTCTAATCGCCGCAGATCGACCAGGCGAGTTCCCTCAGTTTCAGTAGGAGCTTTTAGCCGTTCCTGCAAAAGTTCGAGCGTCAGGGGGGTTCGCTGTAAGGTTTCCACAATCGACGTTGCAGGTAAGGGAACTGCCGCAGCCTGGTAAACCCCAATCCCGAACTGACCCCCCAGGAAACAGACGATCGCCAGCCCGAAAACGCAGAATTGTTGAATTGCCTTTTGGACAATTTTGAATCGAGCCGTCCTCCAATGTTGAGCCTTAACCAGAACAATTCCTCACGCACAAGAAACCCGCAAGAAATCAGTTTAACTCCGATCGATGAGCTGTTTTCCTTTGTGGGTAATCGCCTGCAATAATGACCGAGGGGAGCGCGTTGAAGAAAAACTTATGCCAGGCACTCAAACAAGAACAATCCAAGTTGGAATCGTCGGTACTGGATATGCAGCGACACGACGAGCAGAGGCGATTCAGGCAGACGATCGATCGCAGCTCATTACCATTGCTGGACACAAGCCTGATCAAATCGCCGCTTTTGCTCAAACCCACGGTGTTTCTGCTGTTAAGTCCTGGCAAAAGCTAGTGGAGCGATCGGATGTCGATCTGGTCGTGATTTGCTCTGCCAATTATGAGCATGAAAAAATTGTCCGGACTGCGCTGGAATACGGAAAGCACGTTGTGGTGGAATATCCGCTTGCGCTAGGGGCGATCGAAGCATTTGAGCTAATCAACCTGGCAAAGCGTCAGAACAAACTGCTGCACGTCGAGCACATCGAACTGCTGAGCGGCATTCACCAATCGATCAAGGCTGCCCTGCCCGAAGTCGGGATTCCTTTTCATGTCCGCTCTGCCAGCCTGATGTCGCAGCAGCCCGCTCCTGAGAAGTGGAGCTATCACCGAGAGCAGTTTGGCTTTCCGCTAGTCGGAGCCGTTTCGCGAATTCATCGCCTGACCGATCTTTTTGGCAAAGTGGCAACCGTGAGCTGTCAAACTCGCTTCTGGGATAGCTCTAAAGCCTCCGGCTATTTCTCTTCCTGCCTTTGCATTGCTCACCTGCGGTTTACTAGTGGACTGCTTGCCGAAGTGATTTACGGCAAAGGCGAAGCGATCTGGCAAACCGATCGCACCCTGACCATTCAAGGCGATCGAGGTGCGCTCACGATCGACGGCGAACAGGGAAAACTCACCACCGCAGCAGGCGATCGTTCACTGGAAGTTGGCAGTCGGCGCGGACTCTTTGCCAAAGATACTGCCCAGGTGCTGGATTATCTAACGATCGGGACCCCCATTTACGTCAGCCTGGACTCCAGCTTCTACGCGCTTCAAGTTGCAGATGCAGCAAGGCGATCAGCAGAAATCGGAGAAACGATCGAAGTGGAATAATTCGCTCCCCCGCTCACTGACTGACTCATCCACTCACTGACCCATCCACTCATCTACCCCCTACTTCGCATCCGTCACGCGCCAGCTCAACTTCAAATTGAGCCAGAAATTCCAGAACGTTACGGCAGCGATCGCCATCAGGTTTGCAATATAGCGATTGATTCCGAAGACGTTGAACAGCACATTCAGAATCAAAACGTTGAGAACCAGTCCAGATAAGCAAATCGCGTTGAATTTCAGAAACCGTTTCAGCCGCTTTTGCCAGCCGTGCTGATAGCTCGACAAATCGCCAAACGTCCAGCGATCGTTCCACAAAAAGTTATTCAGAATTGCGACCTCTGCCGCCAGGATTTTGCTGCGCGTCAGGTTCCAGCCCAGCATCGTTGGGTCGCTCAGCAAATACAGCATCGCCATATCGACAAAGACCCCGCTCAAACCGACCAGCCCAAAGCGCACAAATCGCTCGATCGGGAAGCGTTGCCGCAGCCGCCCAATTCTGCCCTGACTGGTTCGCAGCCGGACTAAGTGACCCACGTAATCCAGATACTGTCGCCAGGTGACTTTGCTTTCGCCCTCCTGCCGCTCCTGAAACACATAGCCCACTTCTGCCACTTCGCCGATCGTGCCTCGCCCTAGCACTTCAAGCAGAATCTTGTAGCCGATCGGACTCATCGGTCGTTCTGCAATTACCGATCGCCGCACGAGAAAGTACCCGCTCATCGGGTCAGACACTCGCCCCACCACATTTGGCAGCATCAGCAACCCTAACACCTGCGCTCCGCGTGACAAAAATCGGCGCGTCGGACTCCAATCACTCACGCCACCCCCGTCTACATGGCGGCTGGCAACCGCTAAATCTGCTCCTTCCTCAATTGCCTTAAGCAACTGATACAGCACTTCCGGCGGATGCTGCAAATCGCCATCGATCACGCCCAAAATTTCGCCTCGTGCCGCCTGCCAGCCGCGAATCACTGCCGTCGAAAGCCCTCGTTCCTGCTGTCGCCGCATCACTTGCAGCATCGGATAGGTTGCCATGAGGGACTGAGCAATTTCCCAGGTGCGATCGGGGCTGTCATCATCGACCAGGATAATCTCATAATCATTGCCCAGAACTGGATTGAGCAACCGGGTCAATTGCTGAACGATCGCTTCAACATTCGCCGCTTCTTTATAAGTCGGCACAATGAGCGAAAACTTGAGTTTTTGAGCACCCCCGATTAACCCGCCCTTATGCTTCTGCAAATTCTCGGATGCAGCAGGTTGAGCCGCAATACAAAGGACGCCAGTTGGAACGGGCAACAGCAATGAAGTTCCGATGATTTTCATGAGAAACCTACTTAAAACTCAAAACACCCTGACTCGACCCAACGAACTCAGAAAATCTACTCCTTTACTTTGGCTTGTCTGCTTGGCTTGTCTGTTTGGCTTTTCTGTTTGGCTTTTCTGTTTGCTGCAAGTTTAAGTGCTATGGCGAGGAAAACACAAATCTCGTAACGCTTCAAAGTTCTGGAGTAGCATTATGGCTCAAGAACTGATGGAGAAGCTCAATCGTGCTGAAGCTTTAATATTACAGGGGGAGCAACAACTGAAGCAGGCAGCTCTGGATTTTGGGGTGCAGTTTGCTCGGAACCTTCGTCAGGGTATTGAAACCTTGGTTAGGCAGTTGCGGGAGAGTTTAATGCACAGTGATAACGTCCGCATTAAACAATACGATGCTGACCTCCAGTCAAAATTAAACGAGCTAAATTAACAAATGCGTCAGCACAGCACACTAGATCTCCGAGGTCTCTGAGGCTGTTAGGAAATGAAGGAAAGATGACAGCTCTGATTGATCGCTTTTCGGGTATTTCTGCTCTGGTGTAATGGTGTCCTTTGTGACCGTGCAGGACGGTTCATAGCAGCAGGGCATCAAAGCGAGCGATGGGTTAAGTCTGAGTCGTCAAGCAGGCAAGCGCAATCTACGTCCTGAATTATGTCTCTCATTCGGTAGGGCACTTTGCTCCCTCCCATTGCGTCAGCCTTGATCACAAGCAGTGCCTTGCCCCCAGCCCTTAGTTCCTGAACAAACCCGATTCCGTCCCCGTAAAGATGACCGGAAACCGCAGGCAGTCAAACCATTCTCCATTCAACGGGCCGCTCGGCCATCAAGCATTCTATGCCTGGGTCAGCCTGGGCTTGTTGCTGCTGCTCACCATTGCCAGCGGCGTATTTGTTTATCAGGTCTCCCCGCTCCGAGACCCCGCCTTTCAACCCAATAGTGCCAATGCTGGGTCACTCATTCCGGGGGTGCGACAGGTGCAAGAGAGTTACTGGCTCTGGGGAGCAGCAGGGTTAGCAGGACTCTTGTCAACCAATCTTGTTCTATTACTATGGCAGTTGAGCCAGCCCTTCAATACAGTAGATATTGCTGGACAACAGCTGCGAGGGACAAAAGTAGTCCGGTGGATGGTATTGATTGTGATGCTTGGGACGTATGTAGGGCTAGGGCTTGTGCTATTCGCAGGGCTGTATTTTTTGTTTATGGGGTATTTGATAGGACAGTGGCTAGTTGATTAGGTCTTAGACAAGGGACAGCAAAGACAGGATAGTTCTAGAAAGGAAGCTTTGTATTTCCAGGACGACCCTCTGGCAAGGGCTAAAGACTTTATAAAAGCCCAGTTACAAGCAAAGGTTTCAGATACAGCCTGAAATTACTAAACAATAAACGGTCGCTTTTTGCAGATTTTGTTATGAAGCGACTAAAAGCTTTGTGCCAAGCGATACAAGTTTATATTCAACTTTTATATTCAACACTATTTTGGTTGAGATTTAGTTTGGGTCGATCGAAAATTATGGGATTGCAATATCACAAGGATTCCCAACAGAATCGCCGATTTTCAATACTCAAGATTTCTAATTTCGATTAATTTCTGAATTAGCAATTTGGCGATTGTATCTCTTGCTGAACTCGTTCTGTAACAAACCACACTGCACCGAATTAAACGCAAGGATTTGCAGCCGCCCTAGCGATTTAATCGGTTTGGGATGCCTTCGCAGCCGCCAGGAATCGTCGATCGCGTGGCTGACCCGCCCCAGGCACAGCAGTAATAGCGCTGCTCGGCTGACAACTGCTGAACCCCGGTGAAATCGGCTCCCTCCACGACAGCCCCCGTAAATTCACCTGTTTTGTAGTTGGGTAAATCGGTCAGCGATCGAGGCGTTGCTGTTTCTACCGAACCGTAGAATAAACGCACTCCGCGTAGATCGGCTTCAGACAGATTCGCCCCGCAAAGGATCGTTCGCGATAAGTTGACGCGCACCAGTTCACAGCGGCTCAGGTTTGCCCGAATTAAGTTAATGTCGCTGAGATCCACCCAGCGCAAATCCGTTCCTTCTAGATCGGCGTTTGCCAGCATTACCCCCAGATCGATTACGCGCACCCCCAACTCCCGATCTTCGGCATAGCTGCCCAGTCCATCCAGAATCGGACGACCCAATCGCCGATCGCGCTCTAGCGGGGTAAGCAACCTCGATCGCGACAAAAAGCGCAGCACTTTTGCTTTGCCGTTGGCATCAACACTGCTGAGAATAGCAGCCGTGCGTCCTTCAGCAATGGCTCGTTCCTGGGGCCAATCTTCGAGCAGCCCTTCTTCATCAAGCACCAGGTCAGAAACTCCCTGAAAATAAGTGTCGATCGTCTGCTGCTGCGTGATTAAATTTTGCTGAATCGTCAGATTTTTGGAAATCACATACTGCCGCCACGCTACGTAAACCGCCAGCAGTGCAATCAAGATTTGCCCGACGGCTCCGATTACTTCTCCCGCCGCTCCCACCGCATCCCAGTTAAGCTGGCTGAGGAATTCGCTCAGCCGATCGGCTCCACCCGTGAGGTAAACAAAGCCGATCACGGCTGCAATCAGTCCCACAATGCCGATCGAGAGGGTGCGCTGCTGCGGAGAAAGCAGTTCGATCAGGACATCTGCGGTTGCCACCCACAGTACACGCAGCGAAACCAGAAGCGCGACGGTTGCCCCAGAAAATCCCAGCCAAAAGGCGTTGAACCATAGCCCTGCAACCATCAAACTGACCGCGATCGTAATAATTAGCCCTAAGGGAGGCTGAACCTGACCGCGCCGGGCGATCGACAGCGAGATGGGCATTGCAGAAGCTTCATTGAGCAGCAGGGCATCGGGCATCAAAGCGTCTACCGGAGCAGGCTGACGAGCCGATATACTCGAAGCCTGGACGACTTGCCGCTCTAACCCTGGTTGCCCTGACACAGCAGAGGCTTGATCTTCTGATTGAGCTGGATTGCTGGAAGAATTGAAAATTGAAGGCATGAATCGCAGTTATTCACCACAGCTATGGATTACAGAGGCAGACCGCAGAGCAACCCTTGCTGACCGCTGACTTGCCGACCACTGATAGGACTCAACTTATAGGATAGCCGCGACTTCTGAGCAAAATAATCTTGCTTCTCGCCGAAATTCTTGCAGTAAAGTTCTTCAAATTCAAAGCATGGCAATAGAATAAGTTACTTAGCTGCTGCACTGGACTGAGATCATCCTCAGCAGGTATCGCTGAAGCGAGATGAATCAGCAGATGGTAAGGGCAGAGCAACTGATCGGGAGGAGTGAAGCAGATGTCCAATTTAGAAAGCTCTTGGGAAGAGACGGTTGTGAAGCTAGCGCGGGCGGGCAATTTGCGAGCAGTCGCATTCTGGTTGAACCGCGATCTGGTAGCGCAGGGGATTTGTGTCCAGGCGACGACCAATCAGCCCGGACATCTCACCCTACAAATTCTCTGCCGTCAAGCTCCCGATCGCGATCGCTTAGTTCACTTTATTGGTGAGCGGTTGAGCCAGCTTTATTCCCCTGTGATTCAATCGGTTCACTTTAAGGTGCAGCTTGTCGGCTCGGCAGAAATACTCTGGACCCAAACCGCCCATCTTGCCCCCGTTTCTCCTTTCCCAAATGTGGCAGAACCAATAGGGACAGAGACAAGGCTGACAGCCCAAGCAGCCGATCGTGGGACAGTTCCCCAGGCGGGACATCGCTCCACAGTTCTCCAAGCGGGACATCAAGATGTGAATTCCTTGCAGCCTGTGCCGATCGCGGTTGCTGCCTCGACTGCTTCAAACGTTGCCTTACAAGACTCTGTGGCTCCAGTTTCAGAGCAAATGCCTGCGGTTGCTGCCGCTTCTGTTGCTGCTTCTGGCAGTATGCCTGCCACGATCGCCTTTCAGCCCACGGTGCCGAAAACCCAACCGGGAACGAAGCCGGAAACGAAGCCGGGAGCATCGTCTAAACCAAAATCGCTCAAGCGAAAAACGGCTCACTGGCTGAAGCACAGTCAGCAGCAAATGCAGCAGAGCGGTCGTCAGCTTCGGCAGACTACTGAGCAATCGATCCAGTGGTTTCAGCGGCAAAAACCGCGCCAAAAGGCAGTCATTTTAGGCGGTTCTGCGATCGCAGCGTTTTTGCTGGGCTGTGGCTTTGAGCTATTGCGCTATCAAGTGACTCTCTTTACTGCCAAAAGCCAAAATCCCGAAGCGGCGGCAGGAGCTCGCTATGAGGGCATGGTAAAAACGGCGCTCGAGCAAGTTCCGGTGGTTCAGCTGCCAGCTGCGAATGCCAGTGATCCCGCCATTACTCTGCTGTTTAGCAATGCTGTCACGCTCACTTCAGCCTCAGGTCAGTCAGGCATCGCCGCGCAGCAAAACGTCGATATGCTGATTTCCAGTCTCAATGCGCCTTTAGCTGGTTTAGCTGGAACTGCTGCTCAAACCGAGCATTCTGCCAATTCTTCTACAAATCCTTCTGTAGCTCCTTCGGTCAGTCCTTTGACCAGTCCTTCTGAGACTACGCCTGAAGCTGCGACTCAACCAGCGATTGAGTTTGACCAATCTGCTTCAGCCGATTCAGCCGGAGCCTTTGGACCTTTTCCTCAAGCAATGACGGATGGTTCTGACTTGTCTGAATCAGATTTATCCGAATCTTCATCCGAAGCAGACCTATCCGAATCCTCGATCGATTCTGCAGAAACAGATTCAGTTGCAGAACCGCCTCCTATCAATTTGCCGCCACTGACACTGCAACAGCTCCAGGCAAATCGGGTCAATGTAGTCAACCTGGCAAGCAACCCGCTCATTCAATCCGGCGGCGACGCGCTCAACGAGACAATCAAATCGCTCAGCCAAGCCAGCATCTATCCGATCGGGGCAGGAGCCAATCAGCAAAGTGCCCGTCGTCCGCAAATTTTTTCGATCAAGGGTAAGCGGATCGCTTATCTAGGCTATTCCGATGTCAGCCTGCAAACTGCGGCACAGAATGCTGCTGGACTCAACACCAGCGTTAATGAACAGGTTGAAGCAGACATCAAATCAATTCGCAATCAGGTGGACTGGGTCGTCGTCAGCTATCACTGGAACCAGAATTTGCGATCGTACCCGGAAGACTGGCAAATCAATATCACCCATGCCGCGATCGACCATGGAGCAGATCTGGTCGTTGGCTACCATCCGACGGTGACGCAAGGGGCAGAAGTTTACGGCGGACGGGCGATCGTTTATTCGCTGGGTTCCCTGCTCGACCCGTATCAAGCGCAGGATGCCGAGCCGCTGAACCAGCAGTACGAAACCCTTGCCCTCAAGCTCAGCCTTCAGGAGCAGCAGATGCAGCTTGAACTCCTGCCTGTGCGCGTCAGCGGCGGACAAACCGAAGTTCTCACTGCCGAAGCCGGAACCTCGATCCTGGATTACCTCAAGCAAGCCTCCAGCCTATTTCGTCAGCCGTTGAGATCGCCCACAACGCTAGATGCCCGAATTCGCCTGACCCTTCCTGCCGCGCCCAACTCCGATAAGCCCTTTTCCGAACCCTTCACCGTAGACCCGACCCAACCCTAGCGCGTAAGCTTAGTAATTGTTATGGCTTTTTCGATCGAGCAACGCCAGTTTCTCACCTGCATTCTCACCGACGAGGCAACCTCAACTCGCCTGGAAGTCGTGCCCGAACGGGGCGGAATCATCACACGCTGGCAAGTGCAGGGGCAAGACATTCTCTATTTAGACGAAGCGCGTTTTGCCGATCCCAGCCTCAGCGTCCGGGGCGGAATTCCCATTTTGTTTCCCATTTGCGGTAACTTGCCCAACAACACCTACACCCATCAAGGCAAGTCCTACTTAATGAAACAGCATGGCTTCGCCCGCGACCTGCCCTGGACAGTGGTTAACCCTTCCCCAGCTGACGCAATCCAGCTTGTGCTAAGCAGCAGTAACCTGACTCGATCGCAGTACCCGTTTGACTTCGAGTTACGGTTTACCTATCGCCTTCTGCCCAATCGCCTGCGGATCGAGCAGCAGATTACCAGCCGTTCCGCTGAACCGATGCCCTTCTCGATCGGCTTTCATCCCTATTTTCCAGTCAATGACAAGGCTCAGCTTCAGTTCGAGATTCCGGCGATCGCGTATCAGGATCAGCAGACTCAAACCGTGCATCCGTTTTCAGGACAGTTTGATTTCGATCGCGATGAAATTGACGTTGCCTTTCGCCAGATTTCTCGCGAGTCTGCAAGCGTTGCCGATGCTGCCCGTCGAATTGACCTGACCCTCGCTTACGATCCCCTGTTTTCCACGCTGGTTTTCTGGACGGTCAAAGGAAAAGACTATTACTGTCTCGAACCCTGGAGTGCCCCACGCAACGCGCTAAACACCAGAGACTCGTTGACGCTGCTGCCACCGTGCGATCGACTAGAGACAGCGATCGAGCTATCCGTCGCGTTTCGATAGATGCTCTGCTCGAAGGCTGCTCTGCCCCTCAAAGGCTGTACCTTGAAAACACCTCGAAAGTACGTTTCAGAAGCGATGTTCAGAAAGTTCGCTCATCTTCAGGCATTTCTCTAAATGGTGCGACTGATAAAGTCGTCTCATGTGGGGCATGAGGGGCAGATGTTTAATCTTCCAGCATTGGATTCGGAGGCGGAACATGTTCATGGGCATTGGAACTTAGATTCGATGGTAGTAATGACGATTCGTGAGGCGGATACTTTATTGCTGCTTAGAATCGCGTGTTTCGTAATCCGCCCCAAGGGAGGAAATTATTTCAGGCGCAGTGTAAGCGCGAGTAAATTCCTCCAAGGGCTTAACATGATGATTTTCGCTACCCGTTAAATGGGGGAATTTCCAGAAAAATTAATTGCCCCCAACCCAGCCAGCTCAAACTGGATACAGCGTTTTTCACTCCCGTAAGGTACGGGGAGTGCAGGGGCTATGCCCCATTTTTTGTACTTCAATCGCCTGAACAAGGCTGTAAGCATCGGCTGAAACGAATCCAAAACCTCAAGATTTGTTGCTGTCTGCCCTCAAGCGAATGAGTTAACGCGCTGCTGCGAGGCTGCCCCTGGGGGTGCTGGCAGATCCGCCAGTGATCTCGCTGCGAGAGATGTCATTCCCAGGATGGAGAGAGTACCATAGGTCAGGAAGTAGTGCTCAGAGAGGATCGCTAAGATCTCGCTAAGATCATTGCCTGGATCGCTTCGATCACGATCGTCATTCGATCGATTGGCAAATCAATCGGCGATCGCCGGAGTAATCTCAGTCTGAGTAATTCAACTTGGTTTCTAGGAGGCTGACTTTGTCCTTTTCTACTGACGACTTTGCTAAAGCCCTCGAACAACACGACTATCAGTTTCAGAGAGGTCAGGTCGTGCGGGGCAAAGTAGCGGGCTACGATTCAGACGGAGCCTATATTGATATTGGCGGCAAATCGGCTGCATTTCTACCGATCGAAGAAGCCTCCCTTAAGCGCGTGACTAACCTGCCTGAATTTCTTCCCGAAGGCGAGGAGCGCGAGTACCTGATCATCCGTGAGCAAAACGACGACGGGCAAGTAACGCTATCGCTGCGCCAGTTTGAAATCAAGCAAGCTTGGACAAGACTGCAAGCCCTGCAAGAAGATCAGCAAACAACGCAGGCAAGAGTCAGCGGCATTAATAAAGGCGGCGTGACCGCAGAAGTTCAGGGCATTCGCGGGTTTATTCCCCGATCGCATCTGGTCGAGCGCGATAATCTAGAAGCTCTGATCGGCAAAGCCTTAAACGTTGCAGTGCTCGAAGTAGACCCCGATCGCCGCCGTTTGGTGCTGTCGCAGCGCATGGCCTCCCAGGCAGTCAGCCTCAGCCAGCTTACGATCGGTCAACTTATCGAGGGCAAGGTCGTCAGCATGAAGCCCTTTGGAGTCTTTGTTGAATTTGACGGCACCACAGGCTTGCTTCACATCAACCAAATCAGCAAAAACTATATTGCGGACCTGAACCAGGTCTTTGAAATCGGACAGCCCATTAAAGCCCTCATTATCGATCTGGATGCGGTGAAGCGGCGAATTTCGCTTTCCACCAAGGTGCTGGAAAACTACCCTGGCGAAATGCTAGAAAAGCTGCCTGAAGTCATGGCAGAAGCCGAAACCAGAGCCGAAAAAGCTCGAAAGGCGATCGATCAGCGTGGGGTTGAGTAAAGGTTGAGGGAAGGGGAGTAATCATTCATCTACTCCCTTACTCCCCCCTACTCCTCGCTCAGCTTCAGCTCATGCAAATTCCACAGCGAACCGCCGAGCGCAGAAAACTTCACGCCTTCGATTTCGTTTCGGACTGCGGAGAGGGCAAGTGGATTGACCAGATATACCATTGGCACGTATTGCTGAACCAGCTTTTGAATTTCGGCGTAGATGGCTTTGCGTTTGTCGTCGTTTAGTTCCTGGCTTCCCTTGACATAGAGCTGTCCGATTTCGGCTTCCCAGTCTGCCACGACTCGTTCTTCGAGCGGCGTTTTTCCTTCACCCGGTTTCTGGTTAAACAGGTGAAGCTGTCCATCGGGCGACCAAACATTTCGACCGCCATCGGGTTCAATTCCTGCGCCGCCCAAGCCCATGATCATCGTGTCCCAGTCCAGGCTGTCTGTCATTTGGCCAACCAACGTGTTAAAGGCGACTGGCTGAAAATCGACCTGAATCCCAATTTTTGACAAGTCTTGCTTAATTTGAGAACCGCTGGCTTCACGAATTTTGTTGCCCGCATTGGTAGACATGGTAAAGCGCACCCGATTGCCGTCTGCATCAAGAAGCTGTCCCTGGGCGTTGTATTTGAATCCGGCACGCTGCAACAGAGCCTTTGCCTGCTCGATGTTGTACTCGTAGGTGGGCAATCCTTTTTCAGGCGGAAGATAGTAAGGACTCTGGATATAAATCGGCGAATTTTGCGGAACGCCCAAACCCTGATAGATATTGTTGATCATCGTGGGGCGATCGATCGCCTGAGCCACTGCCTGCCGAAACTCCAGCGTATTAAACCAGCGTGACTTGATTGGGTTAACGAGGGGTTTACCGTTACGTTTGCCCTGATTGAGATTGAATGCCATGAAAAGGGAGCTGAGAGCAGGACCCCCCTCATAAATTGTGAAATCGCCCCGGTTTTCTTCGCGTTTGATCAGTCGGAAATAATCTGGGGTGACCGCAGCCGTATCCAAACCGCCCGACCGAAACTGGGTCAACTGAGCATCGGTCGATTCCACAATCTGGATCACAAACTGATCGATATACGGCTGAGGATTGCCCTGAGCATCTTTGCGCCAGTAGTTGGGATTGCGATCGAAGATCAGGCGCTCTCCCACCCGATAACTCGTGAGTTTGTAAGCACCGCTGCCTACAATTTCCGCAGGATTGGTACCCGTGCCCCAGGTCGAAAGAAACTTGGGCTGGTTGTTTCCATCCAGAGTCGAAACAGACTCGGCTAGAACGTGCTTGGGCAGGATTTCTACACCGCCCGCAAACCGCAAAATCGGCGCAAAGGGTTCGGGAACAGTGAATCGAACGCGGCGATCGTCTACTTTCTCAACCGTCGGAAATTTGCCCTGTTCGCCCACTCGCAGAATATCTGCTGAGCTGCTGGGAATTTTGGGATTAAACAGCACATCGTTAAACGTGAACAGCACATCATCTACTGTGAGCGGTGTGCTATCCGACCACTTTAGCCCCTCGCGCAGGGTAAAGGTAATTTGCTTCTGGTTAGGCGAAATTTCCCAGCTTTCCGCTAATCCAGGCTCCAGATCCCCGTTCAAGCCGTTGGTAGACAGCAAGCTGTCTAGAATCAGCCCAAAAACACTGGTGGTTTCCTGACTGGTCACGGGGTTAAATGTCTTGGGTTCGCTTAGTTCACTGATGACTAACCGGGGCACGCTGGCTGCCTGCGATCGTAGTTCGCTCGGATTACAGGACGACAGCCCGATCGCCATAATCAGCACCAGCCCGATTACCCCCTGGGGAAACCTGCTTCGCATCGCCAAAAAGCGTCGCCCAAGCTGAGCAATTTCAGAAGAGATTCCAGAAATTATTCCTGCACGCATTGCATTGACCCCACTCTGTCTCTCGATCATAAAAGATTCGAGCATCAGCGATTTGAGGAAATGGAGCGTGAGCAATTTTTGCGGCTAAACAATCTTTGGAGGATGTTTGAGGCGTACTCAAGATCCTGTACTCAAGATCCTAGAGTGCGAGCCAGAAGAAGCCCGACTCGATCGGATAGCCTACTGCTTTCCAGGCAGGTAACCCACCCTGAAGCTCAGACACATTGAGGTATCCCGCAGTTCGCAAAATCGCTGCTGCCTCTGCGGCTTCTTCGTTTATATCGCTGTACACGTAAATGTCCCGCGTCCGTTCCAGGCTGGTCAGTACCCGATCGAGTAATTCTTCAAGCGGCATATTTATCGCGCCGAGCAAATGGCTAAGCTGAAACGCCGATCGATCGCGGACATCAATAATCGTCAGGGCAGGCTCGCCCCAATCTAATCGGGCTTTCAGGTCATAAACACGAGACTTGGCTTGCAGCGGTGACGGAGTTGGAATAATGCCGAAAAGAAGATTCATACAGGCAGGAGGTAAGGAGCAAGGTTTCCTGCACTGTAACAATTCTTCTTAATTCGTGCAAAATTTTGTGAGGAAAGCTTTACTAAAAGCACTGTTTATGAAACAACAGCTTAGGTATTCATCGATCGTTTTCCAGCCGATCGCTAATTTTGCCGCGCACCGCAGAGATCGCCACCGTTCGGGGAGATGCCAGATAGTTGTGCGCCGTGGGGTCACCACTACGTCCTTTAAAGTTACGGTTGGTGGCGTAAATGCCTGTTTCCTGTTTACCTAACACGCCGAATCCAGCATTGATACAGGCTCCGCAGCCCGATTTCAGAATTTGCGCGCCTGCCTGTTCTAGAATTTGCAGATCTCCTGATGCTTTTGCCTGCTGACGAATTTGTTGCGATGCGGGAACCACAAACAAGCTGACACCGGGGGCAACTTTGCGTCCCTTCAAAACGGCAGCTGCCTGCTGCAAATCGTGGAACTTACCGCCCGTACAGGAACCGATAAAGGCGCGGGTGATGGACACATCCGACAGTTCGCTGATGCTGATCACGCGATCGGGCTTGGGTGGACAGGCAATTTGCGGTTCCAGGTTCGAAAGATCAAAAGAATAAACGCGATCGTACTGGGCATCTGGATCGGCTGTGATTTCGAGAAACTCCGTTTGTCCTCGATCGCGCAGATAAGCACGGGTGGTTTCATCAACCGCCATCAAGCCACACATTGCGCCACACTCGATCACCATATTGGCTAGAGTCATGCGTTCATCGATCGCAAGCGCATCGACAATACTGCCGCAAAACTCCATTACTTTACCCACTGCCCCATCGCAGCCAATCTGCCCCAGAATAAACAGCATGATATCTTTCGCGCTGACGTGATCCGGCAGGGTTCCCGACAGATCAAACCGCAGCGTTCCCGGGACGCGTAGCCACAAATCGCCCATTGCGAACAGGTTTGCCATATCCGTTGTGCCCACGCCCGTCGAAAAGCAGCCAAACGCGCCGTAGGTGCAACTATGGGAATCAGTTCCGGCGATCACCATACCCGGGCGAATCAAACCCTGTTCGGGCAGAAGCACATGACAAATTCCCGCCGCTTCACCAGGAGAAACCACATCAAACAAGCGGCAATTCTGGGCTTGGGCAAACTGCACCATCTGCTTGTGCATTTGAATCGCGCCTGCATCCGATCGAATGTCGTTGATCTGGATAAAGTGATCCGCAACAAACACAATCCGATTCGCATCCCAGACTTTTGCATCTGCGCCAAATTCCTGATAAAAGCGTTCTCCAACCGTAGCGGCGATCGCATCGTGCGACATTGCCAGATCGACTGTTGCAAATATCACTTCTCCAGGCTGCACAAATTCATTGCCTGAAGCGCGTGCCAGCAGTTTTTCTGCCATTGTCATCGGGCGGGGCGGGGTTTGGCTGGGGGGAAGGGTAATTTTTCCGGCGCGGCGGCGTTCATTGAAGGAGGAGAGTCCGCCGGAGTGGGTGATGGATTGAATCAGGGGAGCGGGGGTGGATGAGGAAGTGAGGGAATGGAGGGATGGGGAGAGGAATTCGAGGGGAAGCCCGATGTTGATGCTGTTGCGGTAAAAGATTTCGGCGAAGGAGCGGGCACGGACTTTTTGGATCCCTGCGGCTTGGATGGCGATCGGGGCAAACTCGCGGCTGGAGCCACAGCCAAAGTTGTCGCCTGCTTCAATGATGTCGTATTCCATCAGTTTGCCTTCGCCGATCAGGTGTTCAAAGGCATAGCGTTTCAGGTGGTCAGGTTCGCCGTTTGTGCCGCGCTTAGCGGGGATAATGTCATCGGTGTTGATGTCGCTGCCGAGGTAGAGAATGCGGGGGGAGGGTTCTTGCTGATTCATAGATGGATTGATTTAATCGCTTTTCAAGTCAATTTTTAGTTTATTGATTGGCTTAAAAACTAACGTTTGACTGTGGCTAATAGGTGCTGCATATTTGCCTGATTTTACAGTTCAATACCCTTTCGATCGGCTCTAGTTCACTGTCAGTTAAATTTCTGCCCAAATTTGGATTACGGGCAGATAGAACAAATCGAGCAAATCCGGCTGGCATCCGATAATCAAGATCATTCAGAGATGTTTGTCGAGTACAACAGGGTAAAGTAACGGACAAGTTTTCGAATAGATTTTTGTAGGCTTCATCCATTGCATCTTGCCACCAGTCCGTTGCTAGCTCACTACCGCAAAATGGACAAGACACCTGCTCAAAGTTTTCTCCCTGATCGATGAAGTGGGCTGTATCATAAACAGAAATTTCGATCTCCACTCCTGCCGGAAGTAAACGGGAGAATTCTTCCAGCGCTACGGATTAGTTTTGCGCTGGGATATAGTATGGATCTTCTGGAATCAATCGAAGATAGTCAACTGTCATCGTTGAATTTCCTGCAAACAGCTCTGAAATATTATTTCACTGCTATCTAATCCCCCACCATCATCTCAATCAATCGAACTCATCATCTCCAAAAACCGATCGACAAACTCCTGCGTATTCACAAATTTATCCTCCGATCGCGTCATTAAATCAGCCGTGCGGTATCCCTGCGCCAGTAATTCTTCCTGAGTTTGCATTAGACAATTGGCGGCTTCAATTTCGCCCCATTGCCGCAGCATGAGTTCAACGCTAGCGATCGTGCCCATTGGATTCACAATGCCCTTGCCTACGAGATCGGGGGCGGTTCCGTGGATGGGTTCATACAGTCCAGATCCAGCGGCGTTAAGGCTCGCTGATCCGAGCACTCCGATCGACCCGGTCAGCACTGCGCCCAAATCGCTGAGAATATCACCAAACAAATTGCCTGCCAAAATCACGTCAAACTGCTGCGGGTTCATCACGATTTGCATTGCCAGCGTATCCACCAGCATTGGCTCGATCGTCACCTCGGGAAAGGCGGCGGCTTCACTCTGCACCAGACGAGTCCAGGGAAGGTGCGGTAAGGCGTTTTCTTTGTGGGCGATCGTGAGATGGCAACGGCGATTTTGCGCCTGCTTTAGCGCAACTCTAGCAACCCGCCGGATCTCTCGATCCCAATACTGCATCGTGTGATAGCCGTAGGAGCCTCGCTGGTCGATACCGCGCCCGGATGCCCCAAAATAAATGCCGCTCACCAATTCCCGCACAAACAGCAAATCCACATTGTCCAGCTTTTCGGGTTTGAGGGGCGATCGCTCCCGCAAATGAACTGAAGGACGCACCGGACGCAAATTAGCAAAAAAATCGAAGCGTTTTCGCAGTTCCAACAACCCACCCTGAGTCACTGCCCCAAACAAGATGCCGTCTTTGCCTTCGCAGAGCTGAGCTGTTGCTTCTGGGAAAAAATTGCCGTGCTGCTGTTGCGCGGGTTCACCGATCAGCCCCCGATCGATCGCCACGGTAAAGCCAAACTGCTGAGCTGCTTGCTGCAGAATCACCAGCGATGCTTCCACCACTTCTGGACCGACTCCTTCTCCGGGCAATGCCGCAATTTGATAGTGTTTCATCCGCCTTTCAATTGTCTTTCAGGTATTTTTTGCAGGGATCTTTTGATTATTTTTCAATTTTCAGAAATAAATGTTCGTCATTCTAAAAAACTAATCATTGTTAATTTAAGCAAGCTGATCGATCGCCTGCGCCAGTTGCTCGATCGTGTATCGAATTTGCGCTTCGGAGTGAAGGCAGGTGACAAAGAAACGCAAACGCGACGCATGATAAGGCACAGAGGGATAGACCATTGGCTGCACATCAATACCGCGCTCAGCTAAGAGATGGGAAAGTTGAACAGCTTTATAGGGTTCGCCCACAATCACGGGAATCACAGGTGAACTGTGGCTTGCGCCCGTATTTAATTGATGCTGCTGTGCCAATTGCAGGAAAAGCTGCGATCGCTGATGCAGTTTTGTAACGCGATCGGGTTCCTTCTGAAGCACCTGGAGTGCTGCTAATGCTGCCGCCGTATTTGCCGGAGACATCCCAACGCTAAAGACAAATCCGGGAGCGGTGTATTTCAGATATTCAATCAGTGCTTTACAGCCTGCAATATAGCCACCGCAGCTTGCAAACGATTTGCTCAGCGTCCCCATCCACAAATCGACCGCATTGGGCACGATGTTGAAGTGTTCACCAATGCCGCCCCCACGCCGCCCCAATACCCCGATCGAATGCGCTTCATCGACCATCAAAAACGTTTTGAATCGCTGCTTCAAGGCAACAATTTCAGGAAGCGGCGCGAGATCGCCATCAGTACTGTAAATTCCCTCAACGACAATCAGCACTTTTTCGTAGCGATGCCGATGCTGAATCAGCTGCTGTTCGAGCGATCGCACATCGTTATGGGCAAACTCGATCGCCGTTGCACCCGAAAGATTGCAGCCTTCGCGCAGGCTATTGTGGCTTAATGCGTCATACAAAATCAGATCGCGACTGCCCAACAGATGCCCGATCGTCGTTACATTCGTGGCATGACCGCCCACATACACAATGCAGTCTTCTGTGCCCAGAAAGCGGGCGATCGTTTGCTCAAGCTCCCGATGAATCGGACGTTCGCCTGCCACCACACGACTTGCAGAAACCGATGTGCCATAGCGATCGATCGCTGCCTTTGCCGCCTCAGAAACGATCGGATCGCCAGACATCCCGATATAGTTATAGCTGGCATAGCTGATGAATTCACGACCATTGAGCCGCGTCGTTTCCCGCGCAATTCCCTCGTAAATCTTGAAGAATGGATTGCCGAGCTGCTCCACTCGTGCCAGATCGTGTTTCAGATTGATATACTCCGGCATCTGAGCAAACTGATAAAACTCAACCGGAAGCGATTCTAAATCAACATTAATTTCAGCAATTTCAGCATTAATTTCAGTATCGTTCCGGGGTTCATTTGAATTTGATTGTGTTTCGCTCGTCTGCCGACTGTTATGAATTTCTAAATTATCGATTTCTAAATTATCTGAAGTATCAGAAATACCATTTCCTGAGCGGTCAACCGAGCCAATTGCTTTTTGCTCGATCGCATCCTGATAGGCAGAATTCGATCGCCCGCCTACGGAGAGCTTTCCAGAATCTGACGCTATCTCTGAACCGTTTGAACGATTTGTCTGAAGTTCTTGCTCTAACTCAATAAAGCCGTTCCGCTGGGCTAAGCTTTCCACCGTGTCAGCGCGATGAACCGCTGCCGAAGGCATTGCCTGAACGGCTACTCGATCGTCCTCTCCTAAAAGCGTGAGCAGATAGGCAGACAGAGCGGCGATCGTGGCATAGTCAAACAGAACCGAGGATGAAATTGTGCAATTCAATGTTTTTTGCAGGCGATTGTTAAACTCTACTGCCATCAGCGAGTCCATACCCAAATCGGCAAAATTATCGCTGAATCCGATCGCATCCGCTGTACTGAATCCCAATACTTTTGCCAGTTCTGCTTGCAGATGGGCTTGCAATTGTTCCAAAGAGCGGGGTGCTTCAGAAGCTGCGGCAGCAGGAACGGCGCTTACACTTTCCGCAATATCTTCTGATTGCTGGTTAATAAACTGCGATTTTGATAATTCTTGATCAGGGTTCGTGAACGTCCTGGAGGATGTCTCGGATAATGTCCCGGATAACATCCCAGATAAGGTCTTCACTGACCTCTCGGAGGAGATTTTTAATAATGGCTGAGCGAATGCCTCCAGGAACGGTGGAACGTTAACCTGACGTGCCAGAAATACTGACCAGTCTACAGGCAACACCCCCACCTGAGCCGATGCGAAGCAGTTCCCTTTCTGAGGTGATCGCATCCGCAGCAGCGTTTCGAGCAGTGTTATTCCCCGATCGCTTGGAATCAGAGCCATTCCCTGCGCGGCCAATCGCTGCTGATCGCGTTCTTCTAGCCGAGCTGCCATGCCCACTTCTGCCCAGGCTCCCCAGTTGATGCTGAGTCCCGGTAAACCGAGCTGACGACGATAGTGCATTAACCCATCAATCGCTGCATTTGCCGCCGCATAGCTGCCCTGACCGGGTGAGCCAAACAGAGAAGCGATCGACGAAAAGCAAACAAAGAAATCGAGCGACAGCGATCGGCTTGCTTGATGCAAATGCCACGCTCCCGCTACTTTGGGAGCCATTACCTGAACAAATCTTGTCCAGGTGAGATTTTGCAGCATCCCGTCATCCAGGATTCCTGCCGCATGAATGATGCCTCGTAGAGGAGCCGGATGCTCCGCCTGATAAGGCAAAAGCAACTGCTCGATCGCCTCGAACCGGGTGATATCCACCTGGGCAATTGTGATCGATGCGCCGTGAGCCTGCATTTGCTCGATTGCCTGCTGTGCCTCCGGCGAGGGTGGTTTGCGTCCCGCTAAAAGCAAGTGCGTTGCGCCGTGATCGATCAAGCCCTGGGCTGTTTTGAGTCCAAGTGCGCCGAGTCCGCCTGTGATCAGATAAGTGCAGTTTGGAAAAACAATCGGCTGACCTGGGGAAAGGGGCGGCAGCGTGATCACAACTCTTCCAATATGCTTTGCCTGTGCCATATAGCGAAAAGCATCTGCCGCTTGCTCGATCGGAAAAACAGTATGCGGCAACGGGTTTAACTTGCCTGACTCAAATTTGGGCAGCAGCGATTTCAGCATCGATCGAATCACAGCCGGATTTTCCTGCCCCACAGTCCACAGATCAAACGGGAGATAAACGACATCCGATCGGGTCTGCTGCACTTGTTCTGCCGTCCAGATGCCCAGCTTGCCGATCTCAACAAATCGCCCACCCGCCGCGAGCACCGACAAACTTGGCTCGATGAACGCTCCGCTGAGGCTATTCAGCACCACATCCACGCCCTGTCCATCAGTGAGGTGCATCACCATTTCGGCAAAGTCGATCGTGCGGGAATTCATGATGTGCTGCACGCCTAAAGACCGGAGAAAATCCCATTTCCCCGGACTCGCAGTCGCGTAAACCGTTGCGCCTACCTGCTGAGCAATCTGAATTGCCGCCTGACCCACACCGCCCGCCGCTGCATGAATCAAAACCCGTTGACCCCGCTTGAGCTTTGCCAGATGCTGCAAGCCGTACTGAGCGGTGAGGAAAGTTGTGGGCAGGGTTGCCGCTTCCGCAAACGTGAGCCGCTTCGGTTTTAGAATCACAAACTGCGCCTTCACCGTGACAAACTGCGCCAAACTGCCGAGTGCCTGCGCTGCAATCACTTCATCCCCCACCTGCAAGCCGCGCACTCCTGCCCCGACTGCCACAATTCGCCCCACACATTCGCCGCCAAACGGAACCACCGCCGCTTCTGCATAGCCCATTTCTTGCAGCACGGGTTGCAGCATTCCCAGTGCGTTGAGAACATCACGGAAGTTCACCCCTGCCGCAAAGACCTGAATCTCGACCTCGCCTCGCTGAGGAAATCGCCGCTCACTGGGCATCAGTGCCAGGTCATCCAGCACACCATAGGCAGAAATTCCCAGCCGCAAAGGAGTTTCTGGCATCGGGGTCTGAGTCGCGATCGATCGCACCAGTCGAGCAACATAACGTTGCTCCTGCCGATAGGCGATCTGGTCCTCACCGTCCGGTTGCTGCAATTCCTCGACCAGTTGAGCCAGCGTTGCATCCGAAGGTTGACTGCCTAGGTCGATGCAGGTGCAGTGCAGTTCTGGCTGCTCTAAGCGAATCGTCCGTGCCAAGCCCCAAAGCGAACTGTGTGCTGCATTAAGCCCGATTGAGTGTGAATCCATGCTTCCAGACGGGGAACTGTCTGGTATTGCCTGCGTTGCCTGCGTAATCAGCCAAAGTCGCGAGCGGGAAGGCATCGCTTGCAGCAGGTTCAGAGCTGTGCCACAGCCCATCGCCTGCTCATCGAGCCAGGGCTGCCCAGAAGGGGAGCCAGAACAGGAGCCATTCAAGCTCCAGAGATGCACAATGCCACAAGACCCGATCGAATTGGCGGGACCCAGTTCGCGCATTAGCTGTTGAAACTGCTCCGGGCAAACGGGATCGATCGCATACTGGTCTGCTTTAATCCGGCGATTGCCGTCCCCCGCCCAAACCAACACCGATCGATCGCCCTGCTGCTTCAGCAAATCGGCTAATTTCTCACCCACGCCGCGATCGTCTGCAAAGATAATCCACAGTCGATCGCCGGAACGTGTTAATTCAAGCGCATGATGATCCTGTGGCTGCCAGACCAGCTCATAGAGCCAGTTTTGTGATTCATCGGATTTGTGCGGCACTTGCAGCAGTTTTTGCAGGGTCGTATCGCTTACCGCTTGCAGCGTCAGCCCTTCGATCGTCGCGAGATTTTCGCCGATCGCACTGAATAGCATCAGATTTGCTTTGAGTGAATGCGGGCGACTCTGGTTCGTTTTAGACGGAGCCAAATCAGCAGCCTGAAGCTCAACCCAGCACCAGATAGAGCGATCCGAGGCTAAATTCTGGCTCAATTCTGTATGGAAATCCGTATGGGAAGGAGCGTTTGCCTCCCGATCGAACCCATTCTGGGGGAAACCGAGCCGATGAGGCTGACGTTCAAAGCCCTCCAACCCTGGGGAATTTAGCCCTGAAGAATTTAGCCCTGAGGAATTTAGGGGGCTTTCCAAAATTCGATCGATCGATCGAGCAAGCGTCAGACGATCGATCCCCACCGGCAAATAGACCGACAAATTGAGGGTGGACCGAACTTGAGCCACTGCCGCACCGACCGTCTGAAAACAGGCATCCCACACGACCGGATGGAGAGAATAAGGGGATGCGTCCAGACCTGCCGGGAGCTGGATTCGACTCCAGGCAACATTTTGCTGCTGCCAGAGCTGCTGAATTGCCTGAAAAGACTTTCCATAGTGAAGATGCTGCTGCCGAAGCTGCTGGTAATAGGTGTTGGACGATAAGCCTTCGCGCTGCTGAAGCTGCTGAATGTCCTGCCAGAACTGGAGCGATCGGTTCAGTTTTTCCGCCTGCTGAACGGCTCGAATTTTGCCTGTCGCGTAACGTTGGCGATCGCCTGGCTGCAAAGCAGAATTTCCACTGCAAATCTGAAACCGCTTTCCGTTTCCTGATTCATCCGAAAGCACGATCGTCTGAATTTCAACTTTGCCACCCGCATCACCGGCAGGAAAGAGAAGCGGCTGTTCGATCGCCAGAGACTCGATGCAAATTTGCCCACCCGAAAGCGTTTGAGCGGCAGCTGCCAGCGCAATTTCGACATAGCCTGCTGCGGGGAAAATGATTTGGTTAGCAATGCGGTGATCTTGCAGGTAATCGGGCTGATGGGGGGCGATCGTCGCTGCAAATCGCGCTTCTGCTGAATTCGCTGAAAGAAGCTGACCCAGCAAAGGATGATTGCATTTGGGGTGAACGAAATTTACATTGTCTGCATTGTCTGCATTGTCTGCACGATTCGTTCCCCTAGCCTCCCCATCATGAGGAGAACCGAGCCGTTGATTTTGCAGTTCTTCGTAGCGGTAATCGTTCTGGCTCTGCGGCTGAAAGGTTCCTGGCAACACCGCTTCGTCCCACCAGTATCGCTGTCGCTGAAACGGGTAAGTGGGTAAATGAAGAACCTGCCGTTCTTCTGCGCGATCGAATGCTGCCCAGTTTACCGAGAATCCCATCGCGGCGATCGCACCCAGGCTAAGCAGCAAAACCGTCCAGTCTGACTGACGCGGATCAAGGCTAGGCAACCACTGGACATCAGACGACGACACACAGGTTCGTCCCATCCCGCACAAGATCGGCTTCGCCCCAATTTCTAGAAAGGTGCGATAGTTTTGCTGATACAGGGTCGCCAAGCCTGCCGCAAACTGCACGGGCTGACGGATATGCTCACACCAGTAGTCCGGCGTCGCGATTTCTGCACCGACCAAACGACCTGTGACATTCGAGACGATCGCCCTGTGCGGTGGATGATAAACGATCGTTTCCGCAACCTGGCAAAACTGGGCGATCATTGGCTCCATCAACGGCGAATGAAACGCATGGGACACCTTGAGCCGCGTGGTTTTGATGCCCTGAAGCTCAAACTCGATCGCTAGTAAATCGATCACCTCTTGCTCACCGGAAATCACCGTACTTTGAGGGCCATTGATCGCTGCGATCGAGACAAATTCTGAACCACAAACAGACTGCATCAGCGATCGAACCGTTGACGCTTCTGCCGCCACCGAAATCATCCCGCCATTTAGGGGTAACGCTTGCATTAGCCGACCCCGTGCCGCAATCAGCCTTAAGCCATCCTCCAGGCAAAACACCCCCGCCACGCAAGCCGCTACATACTCACCCACGCTGTGACCCATAACCGCATGGGGTTCAATCCCCCAGGACAGCCAGAGCTGCGCCAAAGCATATTCCAAGGCAAAAATCGCCGGCTGGGTGTAGGCAGTTTGATTCAGTAAATCAGCAAAGTCCTCTTCGTAAAGAAGCGATCGCAGTGATACAAAACCATTCTTCCTATCAGGTAATCGATCTAGCTCGCTCTGCAAAATTACGCCACATCGATCGATCGCCGCTCTAAAAACGGGTTCTGTTTCGTAAAGCTGACGACCCATGCCGCCATACTGCGAACCCTGCCCGGTAAACAAAAATGCCAGGGGCGCGGGCGATGCGGTGGCGTAGCTCACTCCGGCAACGGGCTGTTGACGCGAGAAAGCCGCTAACTGCTGCTGAAGCTGGGACAAAGATTCAGTCATCACCGCTAAACGGTGGGAGAAGCGCGATCGTTTGGCGTTTGCTGTGTAGCAGAGATTAGCCAGATCCACGTCTGAACGATCGGCAATCCACTGGGCATAGCGTTGGGACAAATCCCGGAGTGCCTTTTCCGTTTTGGCAGAAAGGGTAAGCAAATGCAGCGGACGTTGGGCAGAGCCGGAATTCGCTGGACTAAGCGAAGCAGAAGGAGCTGCCTCCACAACGACATGGGCATTGGTGCCGCCAAAGCCAAAGGAATTCACACCTGCCAGCAGCGGCAATTCTGAAGACCAGGAGGTCAGTTCAGTCTGGACGCGCAGCGGTAGGCGATCGAAGGGAATCTGCGGATTGGGTGTTTTGAAATGCAGACTGGGCGGAATTAGCCCATGCTTGATTGCCAGCGCAACTTTGATTAAGCCTGCAACGCCTGCTGCAGTTTCCGTGTGTCCGATGTTGCTTTTGACCGAGCCGATCGCACAGGGCTGATTCATCGCTCGTCCTTTGGTCAGCACCGCGCTCAGTGCTTGAAGCTCGATCGGGTCGCCCAACTTGGTTCCGGTTCCGTGTGCCTCGACGTACTGCACCGCTGCCGGAGAAACACCCGCCCGCCGATACGCCGATCGCAGCACCGCCTCTTGCGCCGTGGGATTAGGAGCCGCCATGCCCTGACTGAAGCCATCCTGATTAACCGCACTGCCGCGAATCGTCGCATAAATCGGATCGCGATCGGCAAGTGCCCGAGACAGCGGCTTCAGCACCACAATGCCCGCTCCTTCGCTTCGCACATAGCCATCCGCGCTGGCATCAAAACTCTTGCAGCGACCGCTCGACGACATAAAGCCCCCTTTCGAGAAGCCGATCGTCACTGTGGGCAAAATCAGCACATTTACCCCACCTGCCAGAGCAAGGGTCGATTCTCCTGTCCAGAGGCTTTGACAGGCAAGATGAACCGCCACCAGCGAAGAGGAACAAGCCGTATCGATCGCCAGACTTGGACCTTTGAAGTCAAACAAATAAGAAATTCGATTTGCCGCGATGCAGTTGCCCGTGCCTGTTGTCGCATAGGGATCGTTAATCGGCTGCTGCCACAGCATGATCGAGTAATCGTGTGTGCCAATGCCGATAAACACTCCTGTTTCTGACCCGCGGAGTTGTTCTGGAACTTGTCCTCCATCTTCCAGTGCCTCCCATGCCACCTCCAGCAAGAGCCGCTGCTGTGGGTCCATCGTGGCAACTTCACGGGGCGCAATGCCAAAAAACTGCGGATCAAAGCGATCGATTTGCTCTAGAAAGCCGCCCCAGCGGGTATTCGTCTTGCCCGGTTCACTCAACTCTGGACTGTAGAACTGCTGCACATCCCAGCGATCGGGCGGAACTTCAGTGACTGCATCCTTCCCGGCTTGCATAAGCTGCCAAAAGGCTTCAGGATGGTTAGCTCCCGGATAGCGACATCCGAGTCCGATAATAGCGATGGGTTCCAAAGGCATATGTGACAGGCGATCGATCCGATCCAGTTCAGGACAATCCAGACAAAGTCAACAGGCAAGGTTAACAGACAAAGTCGTTAACAAACAAAGTTAACCGGCAAGGTTAACAGACTAAAGTCAACAGGCAAAGCAAGCAACAGTCGTTCATTGAATGTTTACCTGAAAACTAACGATCTCGCAATTGGGCAGCTCAAATTCAAAAAAGCCCAGTGAATAAACAAAGACCGGGCAAACAGCATTTCATCTGAATTTTAGGAAAGACCATTTCTCATGAGATACAGGAAAGCTTCTACTTCTTCGGCTTGTGGCTGAGCCTCGATCGCCCCAGCTCTGATGGTGGTGAGTGAACCAACTGCACTGGCGTAGCGAACGATTTGATGCGCTCGATCGGGGTCAGCTAACGCCTCCATACCCTGAACGCAAAGCTGATGCACCAGTCCTGCCACAAAGCCATCCCCGGCTCCGGTGGTTTCTTCAACTTCGACTGAAAAAGCAGGAACCTGTTCCACATTGCCGCTGAACCAATATTCGCATCCCGCTTCGCCTGCGGTGATTAATACGCCCTTGAGGTGGGGAAAGCGTTCAGCAACGATCGCCGCACGGTCTGTATTCAAAAGCCATTCCGCTTCTTCGATCGAAAGCTTGAGCAGATCTGCCTGCCGCATCACATCCAAAATTAGCAATTTCGCAGCAGCGTGATCCTGCCAGAACACAGGTCGCCAGTTGACATCTAGCACCATGTGAACGGATTGCGCTTTTGCTAAAGCAATCGCTCGTTCAAAGGCAGCGCGGCTTTCAGGATAGGCAAATCCGATCGTACCGCACACGAGAAACTGAGCCCCTTCAAATAAGTCGATTGGCAATAATTCTGCTTTCAGCCGCGTATCGGCAAAGTCTGTCGTTTCTCCACCCCGAAATCCAGCAAAGGTTCGGTCGCCCGTGTTCGATCGCAGGACATCGATTTGTCGGGTGGGAGCCGTCGCGTGTCGCTGAATTCCTCGCAGATCGACGCCGATTTGCTCCAGAATTTCTACAAGCTGTTCGCCCGGGACGTCTTCTCCAATGCAGGCAATTAGCGCAGCAGGCGTTCCCAGCTTCACCAGCCCACAGGCAACGTTAGCGGGCGCACCCCCTGCATAGGAAGTCCAGGATTTCACCGCGTTCACAGAATCTGCCGGATGATCGGCAATACAGTCCCACAGCATTTCGCCCAAACAAAGCACTTGTGGCGCATTGGTCATCTTAATTCGCTGCCTCCTGAAGCTGAACCGCAACCCGATCGCCAAATTCCGGGTCGAGGTTGGCAAGCCGCAATAGCTGGAGATATTCCTGCAGCGTCAGTCCGGCTGCGTCGATTTTGCTTACGGCATCAGCAGCAATTTCGCGCTGCATTTGAAGCGATTCGCCATTGGTTTCTACACCCTGAAGTTCGTCCTCTCGCTGCTCGATCAGCGTTGTCACCTGCAAATATGCCTGCACAAACTGATTCAGCTTCTCGCTCGAAATATTTTCCACCCCAGAAGGCGATCGATTCGTCGGAGCAGTCACCTCGGTTAGAGCAGGCAAGTCCTGACTCCAGGCAGCCATCGGGTAACTTAGCCACAGCAGGGCGATCGTCGTTAGATTCAAAACCAGATTTGCAAGATAAGGCAGCCAGCGTTTCATGGTTTTCCCAGAAATTTCCCCAGAAATTTTCCCAAAAGGGTGTAAGAAGTCGCAGAGGTTTTACATTGCCCGCTAAGACCTCTGAGGAAAGCGGTTTGGCTAAGCAATCGTGATTCAAACATCCGCTATGAATCCTTGCTTAAAAACTGCACGAGCGGCAGAAAAACCAGCTTTAAGTCGGATCGGCTGACAACCAGCGTGGGATAGGATTGCTGGCTGTAGTCCTGCCCTACCCGAAGCGGGAAGATCGGAGCAGACTGAAGCGGAACCCACACGCCACCCGCTGCCTGAACGATCGCCCATACTGCGGCAATATCCCAGATTTTAGGAGTCGCTTCCACGCCGCCCAGCGTCACTCCGGTGGCAACGGTGAGCAGATTATAGCTTGCGACGCCCAACATGCGAATTTTGCAGGGCATGGGCTGTTGCAGCACCGCTGTACTACGGGCACAGAGGCTAAAGAACTGATTCCCAGACGGATCGGCTGCGCTGGCATGAATCGGCTGATGGTTCAAATAGGCTCCCGCTGGACCCGTCAGTCCCGAATCGCCATACCAGAACCCGTGAAACGCATCGCGCAGCGTCGGGACATAAACGTGCCCAAAGACGGGCGTGCCTTTGTAGAGCAAACCGAGCGAGATCGCCCAAAGGGGAATGCCGCGTGTGAAGTTCGTTGTGCCATCGATCGGGTCAATCACCCAGCACCAATCCCGATCCGGCAACCGATGCTCAACTTCTTCGCTCAAAACGCCATGATCAGGAAAAGCTTGCTGAAGTGCCTCTCTCAGTGCCTTATCTGCCCAACGATCGGCTTGCGTCACCAAACTGCCGTCGCTTTTTTCCTGTGCCCCGATCCGCCCGAAATCCTGCAACAGCTTTGATCCAATTTCTGCCGTGGTCGCTTCAGCAACGGCGACAATCTGTTCCCAGTTCATGAATCCAGCTCCGTTTCCAGCACCCGCGCAACCGCCGATCGCGCTTCGGTTTGAAATTCTTTCACGTCCACTCGGTTCAGGAGAACGATTGCCACGCCCATTCCCAGCACAGGCATGAGAAACACCAATCCGTACGCCAGCATCGGTACACCAAACAGCGATCGTCCGATGTCGAGCACAGCTCCACCTGCCACCGTTGCCGTCGCTCTGGCAAGTGCCTGCGACAGCCCCCAGGCTCCGATAAAGGTTCCCGCCGTTTCCGCCGCCGTCAGATCCAGCATCAGGCTCAGCGCGCCCGTCGTCGTGACCCCTGAAGCCAACCCAAACAGCAGTAGCGTTCCCTTCAGCATTCCGGGGTTAGTCGTGAAGCCCGCCAAAATCAGCAGCACAAACGAAGCTGCCACCAGTCCACAGCCAATCCGCGTTGTTTGCTGTTTCCCCAAGCGGGGCACGATGAAAAATCCGGTCAGGCTCAGCCCAAACAGCGTTCCCAGTCCCCAAAAGGCATTGAGCTGCGTGGTCTGGGCGATCGACATCCCAAACACTTCCCCCCCGTAAGGCTCCAGCACAGGTTCCTGAAAGAACAGGCTGAGGGTCATCATCAGCAAAAACACAAAAAATAGCCCGGTCTGACGGCTGGCAGTTAACACCTTGAGAGCACGCCCCAGCGTAATCTGATCTTCGCGATCGACCATTGCCGATCGAATTCCATAGCGAGAATACTTGCGTTCCACACCCACCGTCGCCACCACTGCCAGTCCCACTACGATCGCAGGCACTACCAAAAAAATACGATTGATTGCCGCCTGCACTACATCAAGCGGCGTGTCTAGATCGATCGTCCGCAGCAGCCGCGCCGTAATAATCGCCCCGATGATAATGCCTACCATCAGCATCGACCAGACCACACCGACCAGCTTCGATCGGTTATCTTCGTCTGAGATATCGACTAGCAGTGCGGCAAAGGGCGTTGAACTAAAGCTAATCGCCACCCCGTACAGCGCAAACACCAGAGCCAGCAGCCCGACCCAGGCGATCGTCATTCCACTCCAGCCCACCGCCTGAAGACTCGCTCCTAATTGCCAGACTACCTGCACCGCCAGAAACGAAGCGATCGCAAACAGAGTTGCCCCAATCCAGACATAGCCCGTTCGATGATACCCCCCGATCGGCTTGGCATCCGACATCTGCCCAAACAGCACCCGCACCGGAGACACAAATTGATTCATTGCGATTGTCCCCGCCACAATCGTCGCCGGAATCGCCAGCTCTTTGATCATGACCCGGTTCAGCACCCCCAGCGTCAGCAGAGACATGATCCCCAGCCCCATCTGAAATAAGCCCAGCCGAAACATCGTCAGCAGGCTTAACCTCGGCAGCGATCGCGGGCTAGCAAAGGACGAATCACCAGAAAACTTATCGAATGCCATAGCGTTACAGAAGAACGAGGAACAGGAGAACAATGGTCAGGAAAAACGGTCAGGATATTGCAGTGAATCTTGACCTGCTCTATCTCTATTTAACGATAAGCCCCCACCTCGTTACCCCGCCCAAAATCCAGCCACTCTTCACACTCCTACACCTACCCGCGACACTCCCTCACCTATTACCCATCCACCCCCTCTAGCTGCTATACCTCGCCCATCGAATAAACGCTGTCACGACATACAGCACGATCGCCGAACCCACGATCGCCGGAATAATCAAAACCCCCTCAATCTGCCAGTAAAGAAAGTCAAAATTAATTCCAAACTGCTGCCGCAGCAGCGCAAATCCACGCTCTCCCAGCCAAACCCCAGCCAACCCAACCAAGATCAGCCCTGCTAACCCACCTGGAATCCGTCGGGGAAGCAGCAGATCTGCCGCTGCCGCACAGCCGATCGCAATGATCAGCTTGATGAGCAAATGCAAAATGTCCATCGCTTGTTCCTCTGCATCAACAGCATATTTGCCAAACACACAAATCAAAGCAGGTCAACCGTAAGCGAGGGAACCCGCTATTTTCTTTTTCGCTGATGCAGCAGAAGTTGTACAGAGGGCGATCGATAAAATTACACAAATCGGGAATTCAAGCAGCTCAATTACTGCCCTAACTCTTGCGATCGGCGACAGGCAGCCCGCACCGCCTCAATCAAAGCCGAACGAATGCCCGCCTGTTCAAGCTGAGCAATACCCGCGATCGTCGTACCGCCCGGACTAGTGACCTGATCCTTCAGTTCTGCCGGATGCATCCCTGTGGTTTGCAGTAGCTCTGTTGTTCCGCGTACGGTTTGAATTGCCAGCTGAGTCGCGATCGATCGCGGCAACCCGACCGCAACGCCTCCGTCAATCAAAGCTTCAATCATCACCGCCACATAGCCCGGACCCGATCCAGACAATCCCGTTACGGCATCCATCAGCGACTCTGGCACTTCTACGACTTCGCCGACTGCAGCAAAAATTTGTCTGGCTTGCTGAAGGTGAGCAGGCTGGGTATGTTCTCCACCAGCGATCGCCGTCATGCCCATGCCGACTGTTGCAGGGGTGTTCGGCATGGCACGAATCACAGGTTGCCTAGGAAAGGCCGTTTCCAGACGGGTAAGCGGAACCCCTGCCAGAATCGACAAAATCACCTGTGGCTGCGGCGACGGCTTCAGGCTAGCGGTAACGGTTTCAAATACTTGGGGCTTGATCGCCAGCAGAATGATCGAGGCAGCATCGACGATCGACTGATTGTCGGCAGTTACCCCCACACCATACTTTGTTTGAAGAAACTCGCGACGCTGCGGCTGCGGTTCACTCACCAGCACTGCGGAGGGCTGATAAAGTTTTTGCACTAAAAGACGGGATAACAAGGCTTCCCCCATTACCCCGCCGCCAATAATACCAAATTGAACAGACAATTGGATGCCTCTAACGTTTATAACAGGTCAGAAAAATTATCCCACCTTCTCTCGTCTGGCTAAATACCGTCTGTTGCAACAGTGGAACCTATGCCATGCGAACCTGCTCAGTCGTCCAGGCAGGCGTGGGAGCCATCGGGCGGGCAGCGCGAGGTTGAGGCATTCCTCCGGTCAGATCATTCGTGCCGCCGACCTGCGTGCTCACCTGAACACAATTCGGCGTAAACAGAAAAATGCTTTCGCCAATTCGCTCTTGATGACCGTCGATCGCGTAGGTTCCGCCTGCAACAAAATCGACTGCCCGCTGTGCCTGATCGGGGTCCATGATCGCCAGATTCAGCACCACCGATTTGCGCTCGCGCAGTGCCCGAATTGCCTGAGGCATTTCCTCAAACGTGCGCGGCTCCATTACCACTACCTCAGACATTCCGTTCGTTGCACCGGGCATTCCAATCACGTTACTCATGGCAGAACTAACTCCTTCATTAGATAGACGTTCACGAATTCGCCGCCGTCTCGGTTCTTCTTCCTGGACAGGCTGAGGATGCTCTTCCTGATAAAGGTTACGGTATTCTTCGCCTTCTACCTCGGTGTACTCATAGTCATACTCATCACTCGGCTCATTCAACCCTACAAAATCCTTCAGCTTTGCGAAGATGCTATTCACTGTCCACTCTCCATCACAACTAGAGTTTTAGCTTAAAAAAGGGCAAAAATTTAAGTTGCCTTATTAAGAACTTGAACAATCGAGCCCCAGACTACTCACAGAAAAAACTAATTTAGTTAACGCCACTCACAGCCCAATGAATGACAAATCAAAATAATAAGTGACAGGCAGTATTAATCTTAATGAAAACTTGCTAACGAATCAGCTTCTTGGAATTTCTCATTGGAATTTCTCAATTGACTTTACCTAGCAATTCTCATTTACTTAAGTCACCTTTTTATCCAATTTGAGTCAACAGTATAACCTAATTTTTGAAACTAGCTGCCAAATTCCAGGGAAGCAAAACCTGATTGAACCTTATTCATACTACTTTGCTAGAAACAACTAACCATACGCTTCAGAATAAGTCAATGAATTCCTTGGGTTGAACTTGAAAACGTTTCCAGTTGACTGGCTCAAGTCAAGAGCAATCAAAAACTTGATTATATTTATCACAAATATTGCCCGGCTAGAATACTGAATTAAGTGATTCATCAAATCATGTAAGAAGTAAGCAATTAGACATCATTGAACGTCAGAAGGCTTGGAGCGTGAGGTTATTTCCCTAGGAGGGCAAAATCTGATCCTTAACTTGTCCCAATCGTGAATTAGAACCGCTTGCTTACGGATGACGACACTTTCAGTAAATCGCTAAATCAATCGGGATAACTCCCAGATTCACTTGTTGCTAAGCAAGGTTCAATATAAAACATTTGACCGTCAAATCAAATCCTCAAAATCAAAAGGAATTCTTAAGAAACCTCAGAGATCTAGAACAAACGGTGAGTGATCAGCAATTGCCCATTGTTAGTGAACTGCCAGTATCGATCGCAAATCATCGCACTTACAGTCCGGCTTTTGTTAAAACTCCTGTTCAAACGATCGCCTCGCAGTTCTCCCGGGGGAGACGGCTAGACAACCTTCACCGACCACTTCAAATTGACCCCAGATCACTAACTAACACCATCTATCTATTACCATTCATAGCGTTCTCTTGCTTTTTTAGCCTGCTTGGTACTCCACCCGTAGAGTTTAGCCTATTTTGACTCAAACGATCACGGAGTTGGAAAAATTTATTAGCCAAAGCCAAGGAGCCGTCTTTTTTAGCCGTTAAACTCAGCACTCAAGCCTACAGGAGAGAGCCAAGCCGTCGAATGCCACCGAATCGAGAAATATAATACTCTGTTCCGCCCGATAGACTGCACTCCTCCGATAAATCTTAAACTCTGGTAAAGATAACATCCTACTCTAGGTGGGAACCGCAATCAGATTGATGCAGAAGGCTCCGTTTTCGTCTGAGATGCTCGATCGCCAAATAGGGTTTTTCCCAATCGGATCATGGTTGATCCCGCCTGAATTGCCAGAGGGTAATCGTCCGACATCCCCATCGACAGTTCCTTCATTTGCAGGTGAGACCAGCCTTGCTGCCTGATTCGCTCTGCCAGTTCACGAGCGCGATCGAAGACTGCCTGGGTTTCGGCGGCCTGCAGCCCATAAGGCGGAATGACCATTAGCCCCTGAATCTCCAGGTGACGGCACTGATCAAGCTGAGGCAGGTCTGCCAACAATTCTGAAACAGTCCAGCCAAATTTGCTGGGATCAGGCAGCAGCTTGACTTGCAGACAAACTTTAGGCAGCACAGCCTGTTGTTCTGCCGCAAGCTGATCAAGCCGCTGAGCCAGCTTCAAACTATCGATCGAATGAATCCACTGAAACTGCTGTAGCGCTTTGGCAGCTTTATTAGCTTGGAGATGTCCAATTAAATGCCAGGTCACGCCGGGCAAATCCTGAAGGGCTGCCTTTTTGGATGCGGCTTCCTGAATCCGGCTTTCTCCAAAATCTCGCACCCCTGCTTCATACGCCTGCCGGATTGCAGCGATCGAAACCTGCTTTGTCACGGCAATCAATCGAACGTTTGCAGGAAGGGTCTGACGAATCTCGGTAAGCCGAGCTGCAATAGAGTTCACGGGTGGATTAGAAGACACTATTGAAACGTTTGTTGATGAATAGCTTGCACTTTGCTGTGTTCGCCGGATTGTCCTGTTCGGCGCAGTTCGCGCAGTCGTCCTTCTACTAAAATTCGGGCATCGCTCCGACCAAGCGGCTCAAATTGAATGCCCTGAGCTGTAGTGGCAACCAGAAAAAATAGACGTTGGGCATAAAGCGTTGAAAACAGTTCCCGATTGTCATCAATTACACAGATGCGAAACAGCAAGCCGAAGGTTGGATGATTCAAGTAAGTTTCACTGCTCATCCGATTTTCAAAAGATTGGGAACTGGCAGAATCGGGCATTGCTGTATAGGATTTAGCAGATAAACAGGAAGTCTACAAAATACAAAAGAAAATGCAAAAGTTGGCAAGGTGAATACTACCCTTTACAGAAAAGAGCTTCCAACATTTATTCATTAACTTTATGTGAAAATGTGCTATCCCGCTACAGCAATCCAGTCCTTCTTCTGGATAAATTTCTATCCCTCAAGCTGTAGAGGCAGGGCTCTGCTTCAAGGTTTTAACCCTAAATAAGAGTGAAAAAATAAAAGGAATGAACAACAGTAAAAACGGCTAACTGCCGATCGCAAATCGAGCAATCCAGAACACGACAATGCCACCCAAGGCGAGCCAGTCTAAACTGCCCAGCTTAAACTGATGCCACTGCACCTGATGGCGATCGGGCGAAGTAAACCCCCGCACCTGCATCGCACTGGCAATTTGTTCGGCACGAACCAGCAAGTTATCTACCAGCTTTTCGGCAACCGTCGTCCAAACCTGAGTCGAACCCCGAAAACCGAGCTTTTTCCAATTAATGGCTCTGGTTCGAATCGATCGCACCAGGTTTTGCACTTCCTCCAGCACCAGCGGAATAAACCGCAGTGAGAGCGTCAGCGTCAGCACAATTTCGGTAACAGGGACATTAAAGCGACGCAAGGGCTGCATCAAATCTTCCAGTCCCGCTGTAATCTCTTCCGGCGCAGTAGTCAGCAGATAAAGATTCGTACTGTAAATCAGGACAAACATAAACGTCCCAACGCGCACCGCCAGTTCAACCGATCGTCGCGTCACGCGAATATTGCCCCGCTCAAACAGCACATACCGATAATCGGTCGGCTGAGGCAGCGGATCGACGCGAGGAACAGTCTGGGCAGCACCAGAAGCCGCATTGCCCGCAGGCTGAGGCAGTCCATCAGCAGGCAACCGATTTTGATTGGGAACGGTCAATCCGTCGGGCGCAAATAACGTTACTGCAAACAGCAGCACACTAAAAAACAGCACAAGTCCAATTTGCCGCTTCCAGACGCGAAAGGGCAGCCGGGTTGCCAGCGTAAACAGCAGCAGCCAGCCTACCAGCGAAAGCCGCCACCACGGGTTTGCCGATATCGGAGTCAGCATGAGAGTGAGCAGCCACCCTAGCTTAACTCTGGCATCAATGCGGTGAAGCCAGGTGATCGGCTGTTCCAGATAGAGTCCGATGGGCAGCGATCGAAGTAAATCCATAGCTTCAGCTTTGCGTTCAGAAAATCGTTAAACTCTCGTAGCTCGGTTCGCCGTGTTCCGCTCGACTTCTCGCACCTTCTTACCGCGCCAAAACAGCCGAATCGGAGAGCCTGTAAAGCCCAACTGCTGCCGAAACTGCCGTTCAACATAGCGGCGATAGTTTTCATTAAACAGCTTAGGGTCGTTGACAAATAGGGCGATCGAGGGCGGTTGGCTACTCACCTGCGTGCCGTAATAAATTCTGCCCTGTTTGCCCTGGCGCGTGGTCGGAGGGGTATGCCAACGTAGTGCTTCTTCTAGCACTTCGTTAATCACAGACGTACTGACCCGCCGCTGGTGCTGCTCGGCTGCGGTATTCACCAGCTCTAAAATTTTCTCTACGCGCTGTCCGCTCTGGGCACTAACGAAGATTATTTCTGCCCACTCCAGAAAGTGCAGCCGCTCTTTAATTTGCCGATCGTATTCATAGATCGTGTGGGAATCTTTTTCGATCGCGTCCCATTTGTTCACCACCAGAATGCAGGCGCGTCCTTCTTCTTCGATCCGTCCAGCGAGCTTCTGATCTTGCTCGGTCACACCGTCCAGCGCATCAATCACGAGCAGCACGACATCTGCCCGTCGAATCGCTTTGAACGATCGGTTAATCCCAAAAAATTCAGGACCGTAATCAACGTTCTTCTTTTTACGAATGCCTGCGGTGTCAATCAAGCGATAGCGTTTTCCGCCCCGCTCTACAACCATATCGATCGCATCCCGCGTTGTGCCAGAGATCGGACTGACAATTGCCCGATTTTCACCCACAAATGCATTCAGCAAACTCGACTTGCCCACATTTGGACGACCAACGATCGCCACCCGGATTTCTGCTTCCTCTTCCAGTTCATCCTTCGGAGGCAAATAGGGCAGCAGGCTATCCAGCAGTTCGCCCGTGCCGTTGCCATGAATGCCCGATACCGGAAAGGGTTCGCCCAGCCCCAATGCCCAAAACTCTGCCGCCTGTGCCAGCCCTTGTTCGACTGACTCACATTTATTCACCGTCAGCAAAACCGGAACCGACTGCTGCCGCAACCAGTCCGCGATCGACTCATCCGCCGCAGTTAAGCCCGCTTGTCCATCGACTACAAAAATGGCAGCACTGGCTTCGGTCAGGGCAGCTTCTGCCTGTTCCCGAATCAGCGGCAGAAATTCAGTGTCATCGTCAAACACGAGTCCGCCCGTATCTACCACCAGAAATTCACGATCGTTCCAAAAGGCAGGGCGATAGGTCCGATCACGGGTTACGCCAGGTTCATCATGGACGATCGCATCCATCGCGCCCGTCAGACGGTTCACGATCGTTGATTTGCCCACATTTGGGCGACCAATCACAGCAACAACAGGTAAGGGCATGGCAAGGGTGCGGGCGGTTAACCCGAAGAATCCAAAACTCCATTGTAACGAGATTGCTAGGATAACGAGAGGTCGAGTTTTCCGTCTCAGCGAGTCACTTCTCGAACCGCCGTCTGTGCCTCTCGCTTTAGCCCTTTTGCAATCCGAAATAGCTCCTGCCCAGTGTGCAGATAGTGGTCGTCGTAGCTGGAGATAAATCGCTCCAGTTCGTCTAGACCGTCTCCCACCTGATTGAGGCAGTAATAAAGGTGCGCTGCTACCCCTGCCACATTAGGCGGATTCGGCAGAGAACGAAACAATCGCTGTGCCTGCTGCAATTCTTGGCGGCAGTTCTCCAGATAATCCTGAAATTCCTCCAGCAATTCATCATCAAACGGATCGGCTGCCAGGTCATCAATCTGATCCTGAAGCGAACTCAAAATCCGATTCAGCATCCGGTTCACAGGCTGATAAACCCGCTTGAGCCAAAGTTGCAGTTCAGCATCGCTATCTCGTCCGGTCTGTCGCTTCTGATACTCCCGTTGAGCAGCAGCAGCCCGCTGGTGCCGCTGAGTCTCAGCATGGGGATCAAAATGAACTGCCTGCCCATAGGAAAGGTGGCGATCGTAAGACTGCCGCTGGCGGGGATCGCTCAACACTTCATAGGCGGCGTTAATTTTAGCGATCCGATCGTGCCCTGAAGCATCAGGATTCGTATCGGGATGAAATTGTTTTGCCAGCCGACGATAAGCTTGCTTAATTTCTGCCTGACTTGCCAAGGGGCTCAGCTCAAGCGTGTCGTAGTGATTAACCTCTGCCATATCCTCATTTTATCGATTCGCTGCACCCCGTTAACGCTTCCCAAGGAACGATTCCCCCTTCAGAAAGCGGCAGCAATCAATTCAGACACAGGGCAGATGTTTTTGTTTTACCCCACCTTCCCAGCCGCAGCGAGTTCCGGGTCCTGGAAGAGCGGAGTACTAAGATAGCGTTCGCCAAAGCTGGGCTGTACCATCACAATCAGCTTGCCTGCGTTCTCAGGACGACAGCCAATTTTAATCGCTGCGGCAAGGGCTGCCCCGCTAGAAATGCCCGACAAGAGCCCTTCTTCTCTTGCCATTCGCCGTCCATAAGCGATCGCTTCCTCATCGCCGATTGTGATAACTTCATCAATCAGGTCTGTCCGAAGCACTTGGGGAATAAAGCCTGCACCAATCCCCTGAATTTTATGGGGACCCGGTCTGCCGCCTGAGAGAATAGGACTATTCTGTGGCTCTACGGCGATCGTCTGAAACGAAGGCTTCTTCTGCTTCAGCACTTCCGAAACCCCAGTAATCGTTCCTCCAGTTCCTACCCCTGCAACCAAAAAATCAACTTGCCCGTCCGTGTCTTCCCAAATCTCCAGTGCAGTCGTATTGCGATGAATTTCTGGGTTTGCCGGATTGCTAAACTGTTGCAGCATGTAAGCATCTGGCATCGAATGAACGATTTGCTGTGCCCGCTGAATACAGCCTGCCATACCCTCAATTCCTGGAGTTAGCTCCAGCTCTGCCCCATATGCCCGCAGCATTGCTCGTCGCTCCGAGCTCATCGTCTCCGGCATAGTCAGGATCAACCGATACCCTTTTGCAGCGGCTGCCATTGCCAGCGCGATTCCAGTATTGCCTGAGGTCGGCTCCACTAAAACCGTTTTCCCCGGCTTAATTAAATTCTCCCGCTCTGCCGCCTCGATCATGCTAATGCCAATGCGATCTTTGACTGAGGCAGAAGGGTTCATTCCCTCCAGTTTCACCACAATTTGTGCAACACAGCCCTCATCCTGCGGAATGCGGTTTAACTGAACCAGCGGAGTTCGACCAATCAACTCTGTAATATTCTTAGCGATACGCATAAATTTCGTGGGATAGCAACGGTAGGAGCGAAAAACCAGAAACATGCCCAGTAGCTGCTAAAGCTAGCATGCTCTATTCACAGCTTGAGTTATCGATTGCTTTATCATCAACTCGCCTTAAACCCGGACAACTAGAAGTTAGCAGACATTAACTAGATATAGTACATAAAGTCAAGCTGCCGCCTAGAGTCTCGTTTCTCGGCAATGTCCTGTAGAGTGTACTTTTGCAGCACAGCATAAGCTGCTTGACCTGCTTCATGCCAAACTTCTCGAATCACCATTCCTTCAACAGATTTAGGCTCACGGGTTAACTCAGCATCATGAGTATCAATTCCTTCGATACAGTTCACAACCTCAAGTAAAGTAATCTTCCAAGGCTCACGCGCAAGCAGATATCCTCCTCGTGCGCCTCGCTGACTGCGAACCAGATTTGCACGTCTTAAAACCGCTAGAAGCTGCTCTAGATAGCGATCGGGGATATTCTGCTCAGCAGCAATCTGTCGAATTTGAAGCGGTTCACCGCTGCTGTAATGTGCAGTAAGCTCCAGAAGTGCCAACAGGGCATATTCACTTTTACAAGAGAGTTCCACGGCAAACATTGAGAGGGGTTCCTCTCCAGTATATCCCGGTTCTCCAGTCGGGTTTGTAGAGTTAGAGGAAACGCCCCAATTAATTTAGCAATCGTTTGATGTAGAGCGATCGCAGAACACTCATCTTCTGAAGCTGCGCCGCAGTTCCGTAAAGGCCTTATTAGGAAGAACGCACAAGATGTTAATGAAATAGCCTCTACAAAATTGCTCCCAAATTAAAAAGCCCAAGCCTCGTTAAGAAGCTTGAGCCGATCAATTTAGAGTAGGGACAGGAAAGAAATTTTGCTATCTCCGTCTCAGTCCCGTCACTCGCAATCTAGAAGGTGAACGTGGTTCTAACAACCCCTGCGATCGAATCGCTGTTGTCATCATCGTTACCCGGGTTGGTCAACCAAACGATACCGGGCGTGATCGCAATGTTGCTGTTGAGACGGAAGCGATAGAAGCCTTCCACAGCAAACGGAGTATCCTGATTGCGAACATCCGACAGAGTTCCGAAAGTACCGTCTCCGAAACCTCCTGCATAAAGGGGTGCACCAGCCAGAATACCCAGCAGGTTGCCGCGACCGCCCAAGTCACGAATTGCCAGAGTGCCCTGGTAGCTCCACACATCATAATCACCGCGATTGATAGCGCGAATCGGCGCATAGGCAACACCGCCGCCCAGTTCAAAGTCACCAAACTTGAAGTTAACCTGTGCTCCGTAGACGTTTGCCACTTCAGGACGGTCTGCATTGAGGAAGCCGAAACCTTCACCCAAGTAGGTGTTGGCATACATCAAACCCAGGTCAACGAAATCGCTCAGGAAGGTCAGCTGACCCATGAAAGAGCCATCGCCGTTGAACAGACCTGCACCGGATTCAGAATCTTCAGCTTCGTCAGCCGCGTAGCTCAAATCCAAGGACAAGTTCTCACTCAGTTCAAAGAACAAGCCAAGACCTGTACCACCTGTGACCAGAGCGTACTGGCGCGGTGCACCAAAGTTGGTCAACGAACCAGAACCACTGCTATCAAATGGGCTGATCGTGCTGGTTACATAGTCAGAGTCACTGGTTGCGTTAGCGCCCAACAGCACCGTAAGGCGATCGCCCAGCGGAAACTGATAGAACAACTGGTTCAGCACGATGTCATTGTCTTCACCTTCTGTACCACTACCAAACGACCAGTTTAAGTCGCCTAGACCAGCCTGAAGGGAATCGTAGCTTGAGAAGTCACGAGCTTGCAGACGAGTCCGCAGCAAGTCTTCGCCTGTAAAACTAGTATCAAAGTTCAAGCGAACTCGATAACCAGCATTTGCCTGATCATCGAACTCTTCATCGTCGTAGTCGATGGGCACAGCAGCCGCAAAGATAACTTCACCGTTCAGCTTTGTCGTGGTCGAGAACTGATTTGCTTCCAGCTCAGAAGTACGCGATTCCAGCGCATCCACGCGACCACGAAGGGTAGACAGCTCAGCCTGGAACTCGTCCTGCAGGCGACGCAGGGTTGCCAGGTCTTCCTTAGTTGCGAGGTCAGCCGTACTGGAGGCAATTAACTCGCTGATGCGATCCAGACAGGCGTTTAAACCAGCAGCAAACTCAAAACGGGTCAGAGCACGCTGACCTCTGTAGGTTCCATCGGGATAACCTGCAATACAGCCGTAACGCTCGACTAGAGACTGGAGAGCCTGGAATGCCCAATCAGTCGGTTGAACATCAGAGAGCTGAGAAATAGACGTAACTTGAGCCTGAGTTGTAGAAACTTCGTTACCGTACTGAACGATCTCATCCAGCGATGCAACACTGGTTTCAGCAGAAGCAGCAACCGGAGCAGCTTGAGCAATCTGGAGAGGTTCAGCAGGAGCAACTTCAGCAACCGGAGTTTCAGCAACCGGAGCAACTTCAGCAACCGGAGTTTCAGTAACCGAAGCTTCAGCAGTCGGAGCGGCAGCAATAGGAGCCGTCGCATCAATTTGTAGTGTCGTGCTAGCAGCCGAAGCAGTATTCAACAGCGCATCAGCACCAGCCTGGGATTCTGCCGCATAAGCAGAAGACGAAACTAGAAGGGCCGCGCCCAGAAAAGCAGGCGTAGCAACAAGATAGTTCAGCTTTAGAACTTTGGATAGCATTGTTTGAGTCCTCACACCTAAACCTAAAGTGACTTTAGATTCCACACCTATCATTTTGACGTACCCCTCCGTATTAATCACGGCGGATTCTGGGTTCAAGCAGCAATTGCGGACATCGCCCGTTTAACATTACTTCGCCCAATGGACAACGTCTTACCCAACCGAAACATTGGCTTTAGAATCTTACTTCTCGTAAGCCAAACACTGATATCGTATCACGGTTGAATCGATTCAGCTATTCGCCTATTCTCTCTGCTCTTAAACAGCTAGTTCTTAAACAGAGGCGGCACACATCACAACCTTAATGAACGTGAGACTCGTTGCAACCAGATTAAGGTTTGCAAAAATCTCAGACCTAATGTTGCTTTACCCACTAAAGTTAGCTGACCTGATGAATGAATTGAATCTCTCGTGTGACAGTTCGATCGATCGGACAATTCATCTTGCGATTTGCAAACATGTTATCTGCAAACATCAGTGCCGCTAAGGGATAGACAAAGCCCCTCAAAAAAAAGTTCCCAAAAAACTATCCGCTCTCACTAGATAGCAGGTTCAAAATTTCCTTTCGGATCTTTCTCATTGCTGAAAGTGAGAGCGGTGTAGCGGGTCATAGGTTAAAAGCGAACTGCCGGAAGGAACTCCAATCAGTGTGCGCTCTTGAAACTAAGCTTCAGGAAGTTACCTGATTCTTAGAGAACAGCTCCGGCGCGCAGCCAGCTTGTCTTAACCTGATGACCCAGGCGTTTACTACTATCTTGCATGGGCATCACCTCCTTATTCCCTAAACGGTTGTTGAGAAGTTAGAGCTTTAAGCTCGGTGTTACCACCTATCAACTACATTAGCACAGGGAAATCGATTGTGTGAAAATTTCAGCAAAAAGCTCCTACCCGAAGGCAGGAGCTAACTCAACACTTATTCCCTTGATTACCAGATGATTATCGGGTTAGAGAGCGTTACCACGGGGCAGTACCTCTTCGGGGAATACAAATTGTTCGTGCGGCTGATCCTGAGGTGCCATCCAAGCCCGGATGCCCTCGTTCAGCAGAATGTTCTTCG
>NZ_JAMPKZ010000022.1:0-67208 GCF_039962215.1 Leptolyngbya sp. ST-U4 | reverse complement strand
CGATTCAAGCCAGTTAAAGCGCGCAGCAAGCGGTCTTGTGTCAGCACCCGTTCAATATCCAGCATTTGCTTATCCCATTTCTGCCTTCTATTCTTGCTTATTTCCCGACAAGTCTATTGTGCGAATCGACTGATCTAAATCAAATTTCGTCTTAACCGTGAGGAAAGGGTATCAATCAAGGCAACCGCTACAATCAGAAAGATCAGGATGGCACAAACCTGCTGGTACTGGAACGAGCGAAAACTTTGATAAAGCGAAACGCCAATTCCCCCGGCTCCGACAATTCCCAGAACCGAGGCGGAGCGAACATCTGCTTCAAAGCGGTAGAGCGTGTAGGAAGTCCACAAGGGAAGAACCTGCGGAAGCACCCCAAAGAGAATTTCTTGCAGTTTGCTCGAACCTGTCGCTCGAATGCCTTCTACCGGACCCGGATCGATCGACTCAACTGCTTCTGAGAAGAGTTTGCCTAGCGTTCCGGTTGTATGTACAAACAGGGCCAGCATACCCGCAAATGGACCTAAGCCTACGGCAACGACAAAAATGAGAGCAAAGACCACTTCGTTGATCGCCCGCATCGCATCAAGCAATCGCCTGATCGGGAACACAATCCAGGCAGGGCAGATATTGTCTGAAGCGAAAATGGAAAGGGGAACAGAAACGATCGCCGCCATCACTGTTCCCCAGACCGCCATTGAAATCGTTTCGAGCGTATCGCTCAGGTAAGAACGCCATTCCGTAAAATCGGGTGGAAAATAGCGGCTGATGTATTCCACCATATTGCCGCCACCCTGGGCGAGTTCAATAAAACTCAGGTCACTCTGAATGCCAGCAAAGACAAGAATAGCAATGCCAACGACAAGGTAGAAGATTCGATTAGGGGTAATGAGTTTCTTCTCCCGCGCCAGCATCTCTCGTACTGCTTGAGAAGCTGAACCACGAGGTTCTAGCGTAATTCGATCGCTCATATCACGAATATTAAAGGAACAGTACGGCGAATCAAATGGACAATTCACTCTTGTTCAATGTGAATCATTCATAGGATGTCTGAGGAGTCTGCTGATACAGCTCCAAAGCTTGAGATTTTCCTAAATCCCCTGATAAGGAAAGACTTTGAGATGCTAAATCCTTCTGCAAAAGAATGGCTTGCATCGGTCAGTTTTTCCTTAAAAGGGGAAGAGGAAATCTTCAGCTACTTCAATGCATCGAGCTTTTGATTCAATTCATCCAGCTTTTGCTGCCTTGTCTGAGGGGTTAGGTTCTTATCGTTCTGAACCTCTAATATATCTTTACCGATGTTCAATTCACGGATGGTATTCCACGTTTTGTCTTCTGCTGGGACAAATGCCTGCCAGCCTAGCGGCTCCAGAACTGCAGTGTCTTTGTAGCTGTAGAAGAAATCCTTAATCTGTCCCTTCAAGCAATCGGGTAAGTCTTTCCGATAGGTGATCGGGTCACTCGGAATCACAGGAGAAGTCCAAATCACCTGAATTTGCTCAAAGGCTTTGGGATCAGACGCTTTCAGAGCAGTCAAAGATTCGCTGTTGTTCGTTGCCACGTCAACCTGTTGATTAGCAACTGCTTGAGCCGTCGCTTCATGGCTTCCTGCAAAAATAAGTTGCTTAAACGCCTCTTTCGCGTTCACTCCCTTTTGTGCGAATACATAATAGCTGGGAACGAGATAGCCAGAGGTTGATTCAGGATCATTAAACGCAAAGGTTAAATCTTTCGCGTTCTCTACAATATACTCATTGCCATTTCCTTTTTGAAGATCAATTTCGGAAACGATCGGATTTTCCTTGTTTGTGATGAGGTGCGAGTAATAGCCTTGCGTGCCATCTGAATTTACGGTTTGAGCAAATGCTTCTGCATTGGAACGCTCTGCTGCTGTGATATAGGACTTCCCTCCATACCAAGCAACCTGTACCTTGTTTGCCCCCATTGCCTCAATTACAGCTGCATAATCTGTGGCATAGAAAGCATTTACAGGACGACCGATCGTCTGCGACATTGCCTCGATAAAGGGTTCAAATTTAGGCTTTTGATTCTGCTGAGATTCAGTCGAGATGATTCCAAAGTCGATCGATGCAATTTCCGGCGCACAGGTTTGACCAGAAGCTGAGCCATTGCTAGTGGTCTGGGCTTGCTGATTCGACTGAGTTGAAGTGCAGCTTGCAAGCGTAGCAACACTAATCACAGATGCCGTTAATAGAGATGTCAATCTCTTGAACACAGGTGCTTTCATTTTGAATTGTTTCTCCTGATGATAAAAACGAAATACAGCGTTTTTCACTTCCGTAAGGTACGAGGGGCGAAGCCCGCACGCAGAGGCACAGCCCCTGCCCCCATTTTTTGTACTTCAATCGCCTGAACAAGGCTGTAAACAATCAACTTCTATGGCAGTTCTGTAGGAACAAAGGAAATGTGCAGTCGGATTCGCTCATCGGAAATCACGGCTTAACTCGTGAATGCTTCTGCATGGCCTTTGAGAACTAGCTCTTCAGTTGCAGTGCCGTATATCTCGTTAAGTTTGAAATCATCCAGTACGGCAACTTCTCCATCAAATCTGACTTCTCCATCTCTTAAAGCAACTGCTCGCTTAAAGTAGTGGCGCACCATCTGCACTTGATGTAGGGATGTGATGACTGTAATTCCTTGTTCCTGGTTAAGAACCGTCAGCAGTTCCATGACTTTACGGGCGGATTCCGGGTCCAGGGAAGCGATCGGTTCATCTGCGAGAATAATGTGTGCGCCCTGCATTAAACACCGGGCGATCGCAACTCTTTGCTGTTGACCTCCCGATAAGGCAGAAGCTCGCTTGTAGGCATGCTGTAGAATTCCGACTCGCTCCAAGGCAGCTAACGCCTGCTCCTTTTCCTGCTGGGTAAACCAGCGAAGCGTGGAACGCAAGGAAGGGATGCGAGATAAATTACCAACCAGCACATTTTCTAGCACCGTCAATCGATTCACAAGATTAAACTGCTGAAAGATGAAGCCCATCTGACTTCGCAGCTTTCTCACATTTGAGTGGAGGGAGCCGTTCACCTGAATCGGAGTTCCATAAATCTCGACAGTGCCTTGGTCTGCTTTATGCAAGCCGTTCAGGTTTCTCAACAGGGTTGATTTTCCAGAACCAGAGGCTCCGACTAGCGCAATCATTTCCCCGTCAGCTACGGAAAAATTAATATTCCGCAGGGCAGCAATTTTATTAAACGATTTCGTCAGGTGCTTCACTTCAACAGCAGTGACTTCTAGCGAGTTCTGCAAAACCATGCAGGCATTTCATCCTTTAACTTAAGTAAATATTCAAGTCAACACAGTCTCAGAACAATGAGATTTACCAATCCAGAAGCAACATGCTTGAACACAGCCGAACAGCAGCGATGCCCTCTTAATAACAGACCAAGATGGGCGATCCGCAGCTCGCTAACTTAGGAGGATGGATAGGCTCCTTCCTGCGATTCCTGTTCCTAAGAAGTTTCTTCTTTAGATGTATAGACATCTAGATGAAAACTGTACCAAGCTTTATTGTGGATGCCTGTCCTTAAGGAAATGCGAATGCCAGATTAAGAACTGTTCAAGCTCAATTTAAGCTAATGGGAGCTAGATATATCTTCTAAGCACAACGCTTATGCTGAATCGTTTTCAATTACTAACTCCATCCGATCGCCACGAAATCGCGTCACGCCATACTCAATCCTTCTTCCGGTTTGATCAACATTAATCGATTCTGTTAAAAGAATTGGTGCATTAGCAGGGAGTTCTAGCAGCCGAGCATCTTTAGGCTGAACAATTCGCGCTGAGATTCGGGTACTGTGACGAATATGATCACAGCCGTATTCCTGTTGCAGTAGCTTAGAAATAGAATGATACTGCTGACAGCGTTCCGACAGGTTGGGAAACAAGATACTGGGAAAGTAGCTGCTCGATACACTAATTGGCTGCCCATCGGCAAGACTCAGCCGCTCAAATAAAACAACAGGGGTATTGATTGCTAACGCTAACCGCTTGGCAACTTTTGCATCAGCAGGAATTGTGGTAATGGCTAGGGTTTGATAGCTCGTCTGCAATCCCTGAGCCTTAAGGGCATCGTTGTAGCGAACTCGCTTGCCCAACGCATAAGTGATTGGAGTAGATGCCACAAACATCCCCCGCCCCCGATCGACTCGTACCAAGCCCTCCGTTCGCAAAACCTCGATCGATCGTCGAAGTGTATGACGATTGACACCAAAGCGGACGCTCAATTCAGCTTCGGTTGGCAATTGATCTCCCTTTTGATAAACTGAAGAATTAATCTCTCCCCGAAGCTTATCCGCAATTTGAATGTAAAGGGGCAGCGCGTCGTCCATCATAGCTATTAGTTATACAACACCACATTGGCTCGCAGTAACACCTTAACCTCTCCATAAACCAGGAACAATCTGCATCGTTTTATACTCCCATCGACTGCGATTAACTGTTACATCATCATTTTGATGAGGAGTGCCGAGTTTATGGGGAAGTTCCCAGTTCATTTTCCTATTCCGACATGGTTTGCTTCTGTTTCTCTTTTTTCGACTGCTTTGCTGTTCGGTACTGTTGGCGCTGCTGATGCTCAGGTTCGGAGTTTTGCGCCCCTCAATCGCTATGTAGTGGGCGGTGCAGTAGCGGAAATCATTGATGCAAGCCCCGATGGAAATACGCTGGTTTTTACGAACTCAAGCGATCAGCAAATCGGCTTTGTCGATATTACCGATCCTGCAAATCCACAGTCGCTTGGAACGGTTGAGGTCGCTGGAGAACCAACTTCGGTTGCAATTACACCTGATGGGAAATATGCGATCGCTACCGTTCTTTTCCTCATCGATGAAGATGCTGGACAAACAATTGCTGACCAGCAGCCTGGCACTCTTGTTTTCATTGACCTGGCAACTCGCAAGGTCACCGGGCAGGTACAGCTTTTGGGCATTGGTCCTGACAGTGCTGACATTTCCCCAGACGGCAGCAAAGTGATTGTAGCGATTGAGGATGAAGAAGATACCGATAACCTTCCCGGCTCTCGTCCTGGCTCAATCAACTTTGTCACCATCAATGAGGACAACCCCAGTGAATCAACGGTCACTGCTGTAGACATTGACCTGGCTGGCATCGAAGGGGTGAACTATGTTGAAGACCCGCAGCCGGAGTTTGTCAAATTTAGTCCTGATGGCAGCACTGCCGCTGTCACGATCCAGGAAAATAATGCGATCGCCCTGATCGATGTTGCCTCTGAGCAAATCATTCGCATCTTTTCGGCTGGCACCTCTAGCCAGTTCGCTGACCGGACTGAAGATGGCGAAATTAGCCTGACCGAAGAATTCAAAGGGCGCAGAGAGCCGGATGCAATTGCCTTCACACCTGACGGTCAACACCTGGTCACGGTTAACGAAGGCGACACCGACTTAGAAAGCTTTGGCGACAATATCGGGTCAGGTGGACGCAGTTGGACAATTTTTGACCTGGAGGGCAACGTTGTTTATGACAGCGGCAGCAGCGTTGAAGAACTGGCAATTACCCGAGGGCAATACCCGGACGATCGCTCTGAGGATCGTGGCATTGAAATGGAAGGCGGCACCGTTGCCGAATTTGGCGAACAGCCGATCGCCTTTGTTGCTTCCGAGCGGGGCAGCTTTGTTGTCGCCTATGACATCAGCAATGTTGAGAAGCCTGAGTTAATTAGCTTTCTGCCAACCGGGCTGGCTCCCGAAGGAGTTCTGGCAATTCCAGAACGTAATCTGCTGCTGACCTCTAATGAAGAAGATGGCACAATTGACTTCTTTCAAGCCTCAACTGAGCCAGCAGACAGTGCCTACAGCCCAACTGCCCCTCAGATCACCAGCACGGGTGCTGATCTACCTTTCAGCGCGATTAGCGGTCTATATCAAGTACCCAACGATCTCAATGCCTTCTATGCTGTGCCCGATAGCGCAGTATCGCCTTCTCGAATTTATCGTATTGAGATGGAAGGCTCATCCGCTACTGTCGTCAGTGCCCTGCCCCTGACCAAAAAAGGGGAATCCGTTAGGTATGACCTGGAAGGTATTGCGTTGCAGCCCTCTGGTGACTTTTGGGTAGTCAGTGAAGGAGATGATCGCGAAGGGCAGGAAGCCCCCAACTTACTCAGCCATGTCAACAGCAGGGGTGAAGTACAGCAAGAAATTCCCCTACCCGAAGCAGCTTCAGGCGCAATTACCCGCTTTGGCTTTGAAGGAGTTGCAACCAACGCTGAAGGAACCAAAGTCTATGTGGCAATTCAGCGGGAGTTTGAGGGAGACCCAGAAAACACGGTTCGAATTGCCGAATACGATCTGGAAAATCAAACCTGGAACTACTATTTCTACCCATTAGATACTGATAACGTTGAGGATAGCTGGGTTGGGCTGAGCGAGATTGCTCGCGATACAGACGGCAGTTTTTTAATTGTCGAGCGAGACAATCAGGGCGGTGAAAATGGCGCAGCGAATGCTCGAATCAAGCGCATCTATCGGGTTTCTTTAGCGAATGCAGAACCCGGTGCAACGCTAGAAAAAACCCTGGTGCTGGATCTACTCTCGGATTATAGATGGATTGAAGAGAAGATCGAAAGCCTGGCTGTCACGAATCAGGGATATTGGTTTGCCAGCGATAACGATGGTGGCATCAACTACACTAGGCTGCTGTTTGTGCCAAGACAATAGTAAGTTTGGGTTGTCTTAATTAAAATTGCGTAACTCAGTGGAGCCACTATTTACTCTGCTGAGTTGCACGAGATTCTTAGTACAGAGGTAGGATGGCGAGTTGTGTCGCAAAAAACAAAACAGTCACAAAAAAACAGTCGCAAAAACAAAACAATAGTAAGTTATGCGAGCCTAAACTCCCTTTTCCTCTTTTCAGGGCCTACTTTTGCCTATTCAAATGGCACTTTTTGGCTACTTTCTGACTACTGCGGCAGCATCAATTCTTTCAGGATTACTGCACAACAAATACTAGGAACGCCTTAACAAAAGAAATTCATTTTTCCTTGATATTCTTCAATAACAGTAGAAAAACAAAGGAATTTTTACTTATAGAACCTCTATTTATACAGCTCCTATTTATACAACATCAAAATATTATTCAAAAGATAGCTTTCAATAAAACTTATTGCTAATTGAGGCTATGAATAAGAACGTGTTGGATCTGCATCACCCAATAGAATTGGATTTTTTACCCTGCTTAAAAACTATTAAAAAATTACGATGAAGTCGCGAAATTAACCTCAAGACATTTACCTATTAAAGCTAAATTAACTTCATCTTAAACTAACAATGACAAAGTCTTTGAGGGTATAGATTTTGGCTTTGGCTATATTGCAACCTGCTTAGTGTTGTGCATTACATTGCATTGCTAGATAGGTTGCAGTGTGCTGAATTTTCGCATGTCTAGAAAACGAAATTTGCCCTAATTGAACCATCTATTCTGATGAAGAATTTTCCGAATTTTTACTCATTCACATCATCTTGAACATTTAAGGGGACTGGACAAGGAATGGCAAACTTTGACACAAACCAACCGATGCAAGGGAGTGCGTTGAATAGCGACACTCGTGCTGCTGAATTAAAAGGGTTTGCATCTCTGCCTGCTGACACCTTTGCTGAGGGGCCTCCTGCTGGAGCAAATAACGGTAATGGAGAACCCATTTCAGGGAATGGTCGTACTGGTCCCTTTGATGGTCAACCCGTACAAGGCTTCAGTGGCGTCCAGTTTGCTCCTGGTAGCGACGGATCGACTTTCTGGTTCCTCTCGGACAATGGTTTTGGCGCTAAAACGAACAGTGCTGACTATCTGCTACGTCTTTATCAGGTTGATCCGAGCTTTGTAGATTCTGAAGAAGGGGATGGTGCTGTTGAAATTCAAGGCTTTGTCCAACTGAGCGACCCGGACAACCTGATTCCGTTTGACATTGTTAATGAAAGCACGACCGAAAGACTGCTAACCGGTGCAGATTTTGACGTTGAGTCTTTTGTGATCGATGGTGAGGGTGACATCTGGATTGGAGATGAATTTGGTCCTTACGTGCTTCACTTCGATGCAACAGGCAAGCTCCTGGAAGCGCCCATTTCTACGCCTAATTTCAACACCCTCAACACTCTGAACGGACAAGACCCATTGGTCATTGGTCATCGGGGCGCGAGTGGGGAATTGCCAGAGCATACGCTAGAGGCATACCGCCTGGCGATCGCCCGTGGTGCTGACTTCATCGAACCCGATTTGGTATCAACTAAAGACGGTGTGTTGATCGCCCGTCATGAACCGACCCTGGGTGCGACTACCGATGTTGCCAGCCGTCCTGAATTTGCCGACCGCCGACGCAGCGGAGTGATTGATGGCGTTACGTACGAGAACGAATTCTTTGCCTCCGACTTTACCCTGGAGGAAATCAAGACCCTGCGCGCCATCATGCCCCAGGGCTACCGTACGGATGTTTACAATGGCGTGTTCCAGATCCCGACGCTAGAAGAAATCATCAGCCTGGTCAAACAGGTCGAAAAAGACACGGGTAAGAAGATTGGCATCTATCCCGAAACCAAGCACCCCACCTACCACGACGATCTAGGACTATCCCTGGAAGAACCCCTGCTGGCGACCCTGGAGAAGACCGACTTCACCGACCCCAGCCGTGTGTTTATCCAGTCCTTTGAAGTCTCCAACCTGAAGGAACTGAACACCAAGACCGACATTCCCCTGGTGCAGTTGCTCGATGCCTACGATGTGGCTTTGGATGGATCGCTCATTTATCAGGATGTCAATGCGCGTCCCTACGACTTTGCGGTCAGCGGTGATACCCGCACTTACGGGGATTTGCAAACTCCAGAAGGACTGGCAGAAATTGCAACCTACGCGGATGGCATTGGTCCCTGGAAGCGGATGATTGTTTCTGTCGAAGGCGTAGATGCCAATGGAGACGGTGCAGCGGATGATGTGAATGGTGATGGCACTGTCAACGATGCGGATAAAACGACAATTGCTCCCTCTAGCCTGATTCCTAATGCCCATGAAGCAGGTCTATTTGTCCATGCCTACACCTTCCGGAACGAGGATCGCTTCCTGGCCGCTGACTACCAGGGCAACCCCAACAAGGAGTACGAACAGTTCATTAACCTGGGGGTGGATGGTTACTTCACGGACTTCCCCGGCACAGGCGATCTGGTGCGCGATCAAATTACCAGCGACACTGTGCGCTCTCCCCAGAATCCAGAGGTGCTAGCAACTACTGAGTTTGACACGCTGACCGGCAAGGCTCCGATCGTGATTGGGCATAGAGGCGCTTCGGGTGAGCGACCAGAACATACCCTAGAGGCATATAAGCTAGCGATCGCTCAAGGCGCTGACTTCATCGAACCTGACCTGGTGGTAACCAAAGACGGTGTTTTAATTGCTCGTCACGAGCCAATGCTGGCAGTGGTAGCGCTCAACCCTGACGGCACCATTCAGCGTGATGCCAACGGCAACCCCGTGATCAGCAATACCGACACCAGCACCGACGTTTACCTGCGTCCTGAGTTTGCCGATCGCCTAACCGTAAAGAACCTGGATGGTCGCTCGGTCGGTGGCTGGTTTGCCGAAGACTTTACCCTGGCAGAAGTCAAACAGCTCAATGCCATTGAGCGGATTCCCCTGATCCGTGGCACTGAATTCAATAACGATGGGTTGAAGGTCCCTACGCTGGCTGAAGTGATTAACCTCGTACAGGAGGTTGAGGCGGAGACCGGGCGCAAAATCGGCATCTATCCCGAAACCAAGCACCCTACGTTCTTTCAGCAACAGGGCTACAATACCAGTCAAATCCTGGTGGAGACTCTGGTAGCAGAGGAGTTTACCGATCCCAGCCGCGTGTTTATCCAGTCCTTTGAGGTGAGCAACCTGAAGGAACTAAATGACACAATCATGCCCGCAGCAAACATTGATATTCCCCTGGTGCAGCTCTTTGGGGGTTCGGGTCAACCCTATGACTTTGTTGTTAATGGCGACACCCGCACCTACACCGATCTCTCTACTCCAGGTGGATTGGCTGAAATCGCTGAATATGCTGAAGGGATTGGTCCCAACAAGCAGCGCATTGTGCCCCTATCGACCGTCGATGCGGATGGCAACGGTCAGCCCGATGACCTGAATGGCGATGACACCATTAGTGATGGCGATCGCGTCACGGGAACTCCCACCACTTTGATTCAAGACGCCCATGATGCCGGGTTGCTGGTTCACCTTTATACCCTGCGGGATGAAAGCTTCTTCCTGCCCGACAGTTATGAAGGCAATCCGCTCAACGAATACAAGCAGTTCATTGAATTAGGGGTAGACGGTTTCTTCACTGACTTCCCTGGCACTGGGTTTACGGCTCGGAGCACCTTCATCGAAGAACCGGCAGTTTCTAATCTAGCTAGCTCTCGCGGTTTTGAAGGCATGGCGTTCAGCCCCGATCGCACAACCCTGTATCCAATGCTGGAAGGCATGGTGGTTGGGGACCCTGCTAACTCCCTGCGGATTTATGAATTTGATGTCGCTAGCAGTTCCTTTACCGGATTGGCTGGTCTCTATCGATTGGAGTCGGCTGGTCATGCGATCGGAGACTTCACTCCCATCAATGACAACGAGTTCCTCATCATTGAGCGGGATAACAACCAGGGTGAAGCGGCTGAGTTCAAGAAGATCTTCAAAGTTGACTTATCTCAGCTCAATAGCGAAGGCTTCGTTGAGAAAGAAGAAGTGGTTGATCTGCTGAACCTCAGCGATCCAAACGATCTCAATGGCGACGGTAGCACCACCTTTGACTTTCCCTTCCAAACCATCGAAGACGTACTGGTACTCGATAAAGACACAATCCTGGTTGCAAACGACAACAACTATCCCTTCTCTGTCGGTCGAGGGCCGGATATCGACAATAACGAAATCATTCAGATTCAGCTAGACAAGCCCCTGAACCTGGACCCTCGCTTGGGTGTTGCTGGGTTATCTGAAAGACCCGTTGCAGAACTCGTCGATTTGACCGGATTTGATAATGAGGTTGGTGTGAATGTCACTATCACTCGTGAAGCAAGCTTTAACAACGTGTTGAAGTTCTACGAAACCGATGCTCGAGGGGCTGTCGGCGGTCTTCTACCGGGTGAAACGGGTTATGAAGCAGCCGTTGCTGCTAATCTGCTTGATGCCGAGCTGTTTGTGAACAATCATGCCTCTGCTGAAGTTAGTCTGCCCCTGAAAGGCGGTGGGTTCTATGCCCCAGCATTGCTCATCAACGGTAGTTCGACCAGTCTGGCAACGATCGAAGATGCCACCCTGGGTAATGTGCGGATTAAGCGGGAGGGTAACGTCTGGAGCTTTGAAGACCTGAATGACAACGACTTCAACGACTTGGTTGTCACTATCAACTCGGTTAAACCCCTTGCTTAAGCAGACCTAGTCAATCAACTCCCCCCTTCGCTCATTGAATGGGCTGAAAGGGGGAGCAATTCTGCCGGATAGGTGAGCTAATTGGACTAAGCTGGTCTATCGCTTACCTGATACCCGGACTGGTCTGTAATTTCTATCGTTGAACATCTTGAGATTAGTCATTCTACCTGACTACCACTACATTAATTCTGGCTAAATAATTCAGAACCTGATTAAAACCTATTTCTTTTTATCCTTCTTTTTATCCTTCTTGTCTTTCTTCTTACCCTTTCCATCCGGGTGATGGTCAAGGTGTAATTTTTCAACTACAGCTTGTGCTGTGCCAGCGGTGTTTTTTGCTGCATCCGCGATAAACTGTCTCGCTTCTCCACTGGCATCTTCAGCAACATGAGCAGTGGTGTGAGTAGCAGTATCAACTGTCTCTGTGAGAACAGAAGGAACGCTCGTAATTGCATTTCCTACCGACTCGACAGCAGCGGCAATACCCTTTGATTTCTTGCCGTCTTTTTTCTTGTTTTTTTTCTTATCTTTTTTCTTGTTTCCCATTATGTTATTCCCTACGTTAAAACACAGCTAAAACTTTCCGAATCTGCTGCTCAAAGTTATCTAGTTGCTGGGTAAGAGCGGATAGAGCAAGCGAATGTCCCTTCAACAAATGGGTTGCAGCAGGAAGTTTTAACTCAAACTTAAAGGCGACCCTATCCACTCTTAACCCTTATTCTGACTCAGTTCGTTATGTTGATTCAACATTTGTAAAAACTGATACAGAATTTAACCCTGTTTCACGTGGGATGATTCCTCCGAATGCACCTGCCCTCATTTATCGCTTGCACCTGCCCCCATTTATCGCTTTCGCCTTATACCGATTCTCCCAAGCTAGACTCCTGCCATCGCTCCTCTCTCAACACGCGCGCTCTGTTCTACCATCTGTAGCCTAGCTTTGGAGAATTAGTATTACTAGGTATGATCAGCCGTCCAATTGAGAACGAGTTGTCCTGCCAATCGACGCTGATCGCCTTCTCGTAGAGGATGATAGCGAGCCGCTTGAGCATCACGGAACAGTTGCTCCAGCCCCAGCGAACGATAAAAAGCAGTGCCCCCCGCTGCTTCCATTGCCAGATCGACCACATTCAAGACACCACGTGCAGCTAGCGTGCGACCCATCATGATCTGATTCGTGGTCTCAAGTCCGGGCTGGCTGGTTTCTGCGATCGTCATCATGTGCTGGAGTGCTAGCTGTGCTGCCATCAGCTCATTCTCCATGCCACCCACCAGATAGGCAGTATGGCTGTTTTCTGGGCGTTCCTGAATTAACTGCACTGTCAAGTTTCGTGCTGCTTCTGCCACGCCCACATAGACCGAGTAAATCAATGGAAATGCCAGCATACAAATGATGTGAAACAGAGGATGCCACTTTCCTTGAGGACGTTTCAGCGCAATTCCTGAATCTGGGATAAACACATCCGAGAGTACAATGTTATGAGAACCTGTGCCCTGCATTCCCATTGCCTGCCAAACCGGATCAATTCTGACTCCCTCAGCCCGAACTGGAACGGCAAAATGTAGCACACTCGCCCCGACTTCCGGGTCATGATAGACAGCACTGGTCATTAGCAAATCGCCTGCGGGTGCGCCACTGGCAAAGACTTTGCAACCATTGATGCGAAAGCCACCTTCGACACGAATTGCCGTACCAGAGCCATCTAGCCAGTCAGAGCCACCGCTGCTGAGGAGGATGATTTGTTCGGTTGCCACTCGTCGCAGCAGTCCCTCAACAGGCGCGTTTTGATGTTGACGTCGCCAAACAGGAACCATCACTTGATGGGTGTGCATGGCAAAAGCGAGAGCAGTTGAACTGCAATGATGGGCAAGTTCACGCAGCACTTCACCCATTTCGAGGTAGCTGGCTCCGCCTCCACCCAGCTCAATGGGAACACCTGCTGAGACAAGACCCTGTTGCCTTAAATCGGCAAAGTTTTCAGCCACAAAGCGATCGGGTTCAGTGGTATTGGTGCGGCGTTGGGCAAATTGAGATCCTAACTGTTTCGCCTGTTCGACCCAAGATCGAGTCGGTTGATGAGTTGTAGGAGTATGTAATTCCAACATCATTGTTCTCCTTAAATGGATAGAAATGGATTTGAGTACAAGTAAGCGCAACCGAATGAAAAAACTTTGCTGGATTTATACAAAAAGAGTTAGGTCTGTTTGCACCGAGAAGCCAGCAGGCTTATTCTCCAGAATTGCAAACTGAACGGGCGCAACATTATCAAACGGTGAAGCATCAAAGGACAAAGCCCCTGTCGTACCGTTGTATTTGAACTGACCGAGCGAGGTTGCTTCAAACGAGGCAGCGGCGATCCAAATTTTGTCGCCCTGAGTGCGATCGAAGTCTTTGATGGTGTCAAGTCCCTCCGATGCTGAAAAGAAACTAAATGTATCTGCGCCCGTTTCCCCAACCAGGAGATCGCTGCCTAACCCGCCCATGAACCGATCGTTGCCATCACCGCCATAAAGGATATCGTAGCTATCGCCGCCATAGAGGTCATCAGTTCCTTCTTGACCATAGACATAATCGGTGCCTGCACCGCCAAACAGATAATCGCTATCTGCACCGCCAAAGAGTGAGTCGTTCCCGTTGCCACCCGTGAGCGAATCGTTGCCGTTGCCGCCGTCCAAGTAGTCGCTGCCGTCATTACCGTAGAGTTTGTCGCTGCCGTCGTTGCCATAGAGCGAATCGTCGCCCAAGCCACCTTCGAGGCGATCGTCACCTAAGCCACCTTCGAGGCGATCTTTACCATCTTCGCCGTAAAGGGTATCGTTTTCATGACCGCCATAGAGGGCATCATCGTCATAGCCGCCGTAGAGGGTGTTTGTGCCTGCATTGCCATAGAGAATATCGCTGCCCCTGCCGCCAACCATCTGATCGTCACCCCCGCTTCCATAGAGGCGATCGTTGCCATCTGCACCGTCGAGAAAGTCGTTGTCATCTCCGCCGTCGAGCAGATCGCTGCCTGCGCCGCCCGAAAGCGAATCGACACCCGCACCACCGAGGAGTTTATCGTTACCATTCCAGCCATCGAGGGTATCGTTGCCAGTGCCCGCATCGATCGTATCGTTGCCATCGCCGCCATAGAGCGAATCGCTGCCTGCGCCACCATAGAGCTTATCGTCGCCTATGCCGCCCACACTGGAGTCATCGCCATCGCCACCATAGAGGTAATCGTTGCCATCGCCGCCATACAGGGTATCGTTGCCAACGCCACTAGAGAGGTAGTCGTTGCCGTATTCGCCGTAGAGAACATCATCGCCCTCATCTCCAAAGAGGTCATCGTCGTTATCCCCACCGTAGATATAATCATTTCCTCCTTTGCCTACGAGATTGTCGTAGCCACCGTAGCCATAAATTGTATCGGCATCGCTCGTACCATACAAACTGTCGTTGTATCGTGTCCCTTTAATTGTGGACATTGAACCTTACTCCTAATTTCTGAATTTCTGTGTTTTTCTAGAGAACGATCGCCCTGATTTGAGGTGATATAGACGATCGTTCTCAGTGCACTCTAGGAATGCGATTTCTTCTAGCAGGCAATTCGTATGCGGTTAGCCGACTACAAAGAAGTCTCTGTTCGTCATCGCTAAGCCAGTCGATATCTTGGCAATCTGAATCTGAGATGTTCCCCCGATGCCATCAGCGTCGAAGTACACTGCTCCAGTACCTTTGTTGTAGATAAAGCGATCGCTACCATCTTGAGCACTCGACCCAATCCGAAATTGATCGGTTGTGATAACTCCTGCTGCTAATCCAGCCCCAAAGCCAGTTCGCTCAATACAGAAACTGTCATCCACAACGCTGAAATCCTTGATCGTGTCAATACCCTGGTGTGGAGCAGTGATGAGAAAGCCATCTTGCCCTGAGCCACCCGTTATAATGTCATTTCCCCCGAGACCCGCTAAATAGTCATTTCCGCCACCGCCAGAGATGGAGTTGTTGGCAACGTTACCGTGGATACTATTATCTAAGCCGTTACCTGTCCCGTTAATGGCACTGAAGCCATCCAGGGCTAAGATCTCGACCTCTGCTGTCAGGGTATAGCTGACGGTGGAGCGCACACCATCATATCCCCCCGAAACAGCCTCAAAAATAGCGGTGGTTGCATTCTCGACATAGTAGACGTCGTTGCCGCTCCCCCCAGTCAATTGGTTGTTACCAGAACCCCCATTCAGGTGATCGTCTCCGTTGTCACCCCGAAGAACATCATTGCCATCACCACCTCGAAGAACGTCATTGCCATCGCCACCCGAGAGGAGGTTGTCGGCGGCGTTACCGTAGAGTTCATTATCCAAACTGTTGCCTGTGCCGTTGGCGGCATTGCCCTCCAAAACTAGTTTTTCGACATATCCGCCCGATGACAAGTTATAGCTGATGCTAGCGCGTACAACATCAACCCCCTGATTAAGCTCCTCAATAACGGTGTCATCTGCACGATTGACATAGTAAAGGTCGTCGCCAGCACCACCTTCCATGATCTCGCTACCGTCACCCAACATCGTGTCGTTACCGTTGCCACCATAGATAGCCTGAGAAAAGAAACCGCTATCAGAGCCAGCATGAATCCAATCGTTACCCTCGCCGCCGTCGATTATATCGTTACCACCAAAACCCCAAATTATGTCATCTCCTCCTAGTCCCCTAATGACATCGTTCTCAGCTTCACCATTGATATCGCCGTAGAGCGTGTCATTGTTTTCACTTCCAGGGATATTAGCCATTTTGATTTTTCCTAAGATGATTGTGGTTTGACTTGAAAAACAATCGAAAAGACATTAAGTGAAGCGATCGCTAAAATAAACAACTTTGTGCATAACGCGAACACAAAACACTTAATGAGATAAGAACAGTACAAAAGTAGAAGTTACATTCATCAATGAATAAAGGATTGATTGAATGTGTCGTCGCCTTTGATATTTAGACTTTAGTTCTTTGCCAATTCAAAGCCCTTCACCCGATCGCATGAGGGATATGAAGGGTATGAACCTCTATCTATGTAGCTTTTGCTAATGAACCATTTCGATATCGAACAATGGATGAATCGTCAATAGATAGAAGTTCATATATTGCGTGACCAGAATGTTATAGAAAGATTGCTAAAAGTAAAGCAACTTGGTGAAATTTGCTAGATTTCTAGGCAAGGCAAGTCACCGCTAGGTATGCCAGCTCATGGACGTAGAGAAAGGACTTGAAGTCGCAAATACCGTTGTTTTGGCAAAAACTAGGCGACGGCTGAGTCCGGTTGAAGTTGCGATTTTAAGCGGCTCCTGGCAGGGGCAAACCTACGAAGAGATTGCCAGTAGCACCAATTATGCTGCCAGTTACTTGAAGCGGTATGCGGGACCAAAACTCTGGCAATTACTTTCCGATGTGCTTGGTGAAGCAGTCAGCAAGACCAACTTTCGGGCTTCGTTGGAGCATCTTTACCAGCGAGAAAGTGAAGAGGTTCAAGCAGAAGCCAGCGAGCCGAAAAATAAGGCATCTGAACAACGCAACAGTGAACACAGAGCAGACACCGCTTCTCCCTGTGTTGATTGGGGCGAAGCCGTGGATGTTTTCACCTTCTATGGTCGTCAACCGGAACTAGAGCTTTTACACCAATGGATTAAAGGCAAATTCCCTTTTGGGAAGCAAAGCCCTTCTGGAGTACCGCAGGCTTCACGCTGCCGTTTGATTTGTTTGTTGGGTATGGGAGGCATTGGCAAAACCTCTCTATCGATTAAACTGGCTCAGCAAATTGCTATCAGTCGAACTGAGGAAGGCGATCGATCATCTACAAAACCCGATTCCCTTTTTGAATTTGTGATCTGGCGATCGCTGCGTGATGCTCCACCTCTAGACGATCTACTCGAAGACCTGATTCCGCTGCTCTCTCGCCAACAAGACATTGACCTGCCGAAAGGCACTTCCGCAAAAATCACCCGATTGATTCAATACCTGAAGCAGGATCGCTGCCTGCTGGTGTTAGACAATGTGGAGTCCATTCTTCAGAGTGGACAGGTTGTGGGTAGTTATCGCTCCGGCTATGAAGCGTATGGAGAGTTGTTTCAGCGTGTGGGTGCAACGGAACACCAAAGTTGTTTGCTGTTGACCAGTCGAGAAAAGCCCTCAGAAATCGCAACTCTGGAAGGCGATGCGCTGCCAGTCCGATCGCTGCAACTAACTGGACTAACGACAACAGACAGTAACAGCATCCTAGAAGCCAAAGGGTTAATGGGAAGTGATGCCGATCGCAACCAGCTGATCGAACATTACCGGGGTAATCCTCTGGCGTTGAAGATTGTCGCCACATCTATTCGTGAACTGTTTGATGGCGATATTGCAGAATTTTTAGAACAAGGGACGATCGTTTTTAACGGGCTGCGTCGTTTGCTGGATGAGCAAATTGAACGTCTGTCAGGGTTGGAACAGCAAGTGATGAATTGGTTAGCGATCAATCGAGAAGGAACAACGATTGATCAGCTTCACGCCGATATTATCCCTACGGTGTCTAAGGCGCGATTGTTGGAGGTATTGGAACGATTAGGGCGACGATGCCTGATAGAAACTATTGCACAAACGCGAATTGAACGGAAAAGTGTACAAAACGGTGATGCAAAGCAGAACAGTAAAGCCGAACGCATTCCCTCCAGTTTTACCCAACAGCCAGTGGTGATGGAATATGTCATAGAACACATCATTGAAACTGCTGTTGCCGAACTCAAGGGGACACAGTCCTTCAACCTGCTGAGTCACTATGCTCTCATCAAAGCCAGCGCCAGTGATTATATTCGCGAGAGCCAAATTCGGTTGATTCTGGAACCGATCGCAACTCAGTTATGCAGTGCATTTGGTTCTACCGCTGCCCTCAGCCAACACTTGCAGCAGCAGTTGCGACAATTAAAAAACACTCCTGAAACTTATCCAGGGTATGCAGCAGCCAACCTGCTGAGTTTGCTCAATTACCTCCAAATTGATCTGAACGGATGGGATTTTTCTCATCTACCTATTTGGCAGGCGTATCTTCCGGATACCCCACTGCATCAGGTTAATTTCACCGAGTGTGATTTTACGGGATCTGTGTTTGCTCAAACCCTCAGCAGTTTAGTCAATGTTGCCTTCAGTCCCGATGGTTGTTTGATGCTAAGCTGCGATTCGGACGGTAGAATTCACCTCTGGGATACGGCTTCCGGGCAGCCCAAGCTGAGTTGGCAGGCGCACAACGAATTTGTCTGGGGGTTTTCGTTTAGTCCTGATGGTCAAACGATCGCCAGCGGCAGTCCTCACGACTCTCTGATCAAGCTCTGGGATGTACAGACAGGACAACTCTTGCGCGAACCATTTCAAATCGCCAAGACGAGCTGGGCAGTACGATTCAGTCCCGATGGCAAATGGCTGGCGATCGGTGAAGAAGAGGGATTTTTGGAACTGTGGGATGTCGAGACGGGAATTCGTCTGGCATTTCTGGAAGGACATTCTGACATTGTTCACTCGGTTGCCTTCAGCCCCGATGGTAAAAGGTTAGTGAGTGGAAGTGGTGATTGTGCTGTGCGGCTCTGGGATCTTTCAACTTTCAGCGAAATGCGTCAATTTGAAGGACACCGTCACACTGTGTTGTCAGTCTCCTTTAGCCCAAATGGTCAGTATGTTGCCAGTGCCAGTTGGGATAAAACCGTGAGACTATGGCATTTGGCAACCGGAGAACCCATCTGCTTTGAGGGACATACAGACCTCGTTTGGACAGTGTCCTTTAGTCCGGATGGTTTGCTGCTGGCGACTGCTGGACAAGATCAGACAATTCGCCTGTGGGATCTGCAAACTGAGCAACCGATCCGGACATTGCTGGGACATCGGGCCTGTGTGTCTGCGATCGCCTTTCATCCTGATGGCAAAACCCTGTTAAGTGGTAGCGCCGATAGTATGCAGAAAGTTTGGGACGTTACCACTGGGCAGGCGTTGAAAACCTGGCAGGGACACCTCAGCCGCGTCTGGTCTGTTGCGTTTAGTCCCGACGGGCAACACATTATCAGCGGCAGTGCCACAGATCTACTGGTTAGGCTCTGGAACCCTCTGGAGGATACCTGCCTGAAAACCTTTAACGAGCATACCCACTGGGTGTGGGATGTGACCTTTAGCCGCGATGGCAAAACCTTTGTCAGCGGCAGTTCCGATGGCACAGTTAAGCTCTGGGATGTCCAAACCCAACAGTGCATCAACACGCTGCATTGCCACGCTAATTGCATCTTTGGTACCGCAATCAGCCCAGATGGATCTATCCTGGCGAGTGCCAGTAATGATGCTACGGTTAAACTCTGGGATCTGCATAGCGGAACTCATCTGCACACGCTGGTTGGACATGACTTTCCGGTGTGGCACGTCACCTTTAGCCCCGACGGACGCTGGCTAGCCAGTATCGCTAAGAATGGAATTGTGCGGCTGTGGCAGGTGGAAGCAGGCACCTGTATGCAGGTTTTCGATCAGCACGATTTATTGGGGTTTGAAGTAGAGTTTTGTGCCGATGGGCAAACGCTGCTCGGCATTGGCAGTGACAACAGCATTAAGCAGTGGGACATTGCCACAGGTGAATGTCTGCAAGTCCTGAGAGGGCATACAGCACTGGTGCGATCGCTTGCCCTCCGTCCCCCGACCTCCAATCGCCCGCAAATCCTTGCTAGCGGTAGCGCTGACAATACGATTCGCCTCTGGGATGTTGATTCTGGAAAATGCTTAAACGTCTTAGAAGGTCATACAGGCATCATCTTTTCAGTTGCGTTTGGGTGTGATGCGACCGGACGATTGCTGCTTGCCAGCGGCAGTTTTGATGAAACAATTCGCCTCTGGGATGTGGAATCTGGTGAATGTTTGCGAGTCTTGAAGAGCGATCGACTTTATGAAGGCATGAACATCCGGAGAGCGACAGGCTTAAGTGACGGGCAAAAAGCCGTGTTGAAACAGTTAGGAGCTGTTGAATGGATGTAGACAAGGTGCTTGAAGTTGCAAATAGCCTAGTTTTTGCCAAAACAAGGCGGCGGTTCAGTTCGGTTGAAGCTGCGATTTTAAGTGGCTTCTGGCAAGGGGAAACCTACAAAGAAATTGCTAATGCTGTCAGCCTACGTAAGTGCCAGCGTCGTGACTCAACCGGGTCTCGGTTCAGCGATTGCTCTGCCTTGCCAATAAGTTGACAATTGCTTTTCCTAATTCCTCCGGTTCCACGGGCTTCGCAATGTGCTGCTGAAACCCAGCCTGATGTGCCTGCTGTTCATTGATTTCCCCGGCGTAAGCAGTCAGGGCAACAGCTAAAACATTTCCCCCTTTTTCGGGTGGTTGCATGCGAATTCGCTGTATCAGGGCATAGCCATCGATGTCAGGCATTCCAATGTCGCTAATGAGAACGTCGGGTACGGTGCGATCGAGCGCAGCCAGTACTGCTTGAGCCGAACTCACGACCTCAACTTCCGCACCATAGCCCGTGAGAATGGTGGCTAAGAGCTCTCGCATATCAGCTTCGTCATCCACTGCTAGAATTCGGAGATTTGCCAGAAGCGATCGCTCTGTCCAATCTGAGTCGCCATTTTGCTGCGAGTTGACCGCCTTGCCTGAGTGTGCAAGTAACGGCAATCGAACAGTAAACGTGGTTCCCAAATTTGCGCCTGCACTTTCGACTTCAACTGTGCCGCCATGCAGTTCGGTCAGGTAGCGCACGATCGCCAGCCCCAACCCCAACCCCCCAAATTTACGAGTTGTGGTACTGTCTTCCTGACGGAAGTAGTCAAACACATGGGGCAGAAATGCAGCAGCAATGCCTTTTCCTGTATCTTTTACTTGAATGATCGCTTCATTCTCAAGCCGTTTTAGCGTCGCGTTGACCTGTCCACCAGTGGGGGTAAATTTGACCGCATTCGAAATCAAATTCCAGACAATCTGTTGTAGACGGCTCGAATCTCCACTCACACAGACGGTTATTTCTGGTAATTGCTTTTGAATGGCGATTCCTTTTGCTTCTGCCGCCAATCGAACGGTTTCTAATGCCGAGTCAATCACCATTGCAAGATTAACGGGCTGCATATCAAGCAACAGCTTTCCCCGCAGAATTCGAGAAACATCTAGCAGGTCTTCAATCAGTTGAGTTTGCAGTTTGGCATTTCGTTCGATGGTTTCCAGTGCCCGATCGCGGGCTTCAGGGGCAAACTCACGCGATCGCAAAAGCCTTGTCCAGCCCAAAATGGGGTTGAGGGGCGATCGCAGCTCATGGGACAGGATGGCGAGAAATTCGTCTTTCAGCCGATTTGCCGTTTCCGCTTGTTCTCGTGCTGCTTGTTCGCGGGCTAATAGCTGTTCACGTTCTTGCTCTGCCTGCCTGCGATCGCTGATATCGCTTACCAACGCCACAAATCCCGTGACTTGCTGCTCGTCAAACTGGGGAATATAGCTGGCACTGATGTAGCGGGTTGCGCCGTCTTGATAGGAAATCTCACTTTCAAACGTCACCGCTTGACCCGATAGAGCTTGCTCAACATAAGGACGGATTGCGGTATACGCTGCTTCACCCAGCACGTTCCAAAGGTATTGACCCTGAATTTCAGCGGGCGATTGTCCCAACCAAGACTGATAGCGTTGGCTATTAAAGCGGTAGCGTTGATCCGCATCAACAAACGAAATCAATACCGGAACCGTGTTTGTAATGACGCGCAATTCTTCTTCACGCTGCCGAAGGAACGCTTCTGCCTGAACCCGATCGGTAATATCTGCTGATACTCCTCCTAGAAGCCTTTTACCAGAAGCATCTCGGAGCGGAAACTTAAATGCCATAAAGTGACGAACCTGCTCGCCAAAGGGCACGGTTTCAAGAAACTGGAGTGCCTGGTTTTGCGCGAACACTGCCGCATCATTTGCATGAATCTGCTCGATCGCCTGAGAGGGAAACCAATCTGTATCGCGACGTCCCACCAGTTCCGAGGCAGGATGTTCAAACAGTCGTTCGATCACCGCATTGACATAAACGTACTGTCCTGATTCATCTTTAATGTATGCAGCAACCGGGCTATTGTTCATAAAGCTCTGGAATAACTCCTCGCTTTCGCGCAATGCTGCTTCAGTCCGCTTACGCTCCATAAATTGCCCAATTTGTCTGCCGATCGCTGTCATGAGCTGAAGTAAGTCTTCGTCGGGTTCCTGAGTCCGATCGCTATAGCACTCAATCACTCCAAAAAAATCATCAGCCAGCAAAATTGGGAAGCCAAATCCAGCCTGTAATCCTGCGTCGGAAGCTGCTGCCAGTCTAGGAAAATTACTGTCCCGCGATAAATCAGGAATCCAGGCTGACTGGCGACTTTTCCAGATGCGACCCGGAAGTCCAAGCCCAAACTCAAACGCGGCACGCTGACAGGCTTCGATAAACGGATTCGCCCTGACCGCCAGTTCAGCTCCACTAAACCAGCTATGCATGCAGTGCAAACTAGCGTCAGCGTGATCAAGGCTCCAAATGATGCCCACCTGCCACCCTAATGCCTCGCAGATGGTTTGCAAGAGCGTTGGAACAACACCCGCTACGGTCGTTGCTTCCGCGAGAATTTGAGAAATGCTGTACTGAAGGGCTTTGCGCTGTTCTTCTTGTTTGCGATCGCCAATGTCTCGAAAGAATACTGCGATTCCGTTTGCCGCTGGAAAAACGGCAGCTTCCAACCAACGATTGGCTGCCGCAGAAAAGCCTTCAAAGTGGACTGTAACCCGTTCAGCCATCGCTCGCTGAAACTGCTGAGCAAAGATCGTTTTTTGTTGCACGACATCTGGAAAAACATCCTGCCAGCGTCTGCCTAACAATTCTTCCGGCAATTTTCCCAATAATCGGGCAGCTTCCTGATTGACATAGGTATAGTGCCAGTCCTGATCAAATGTGATAAACGCATCGGTAATACTTTCGAGAATCTCAGAAACTTTTTGATTCGCCTCTTGAAGAGATTCCTCAAACTGTTTGCGCTCTGTGATGTCAAGCGTCACTCCGACCAGACGAATAGGATTTCCACCCTCATCGCAGATCAATCCGCCCCGTGCGATCAGCCAGTGCAGGCTACCATCCGGGTGAAAACAGCGTTCTTCCACTTCGTAATCGGTCCGTTCTTCGATCGATCGCCGAATTGCAGCTTGAACGTGATCGCGATCGTCTGGATGCAGCGCAGCGAATAAGATTTCATGGGTAAATTCAGCGTCGGGCGGTAGCCCAAAGTTGGCTTTGCACTGGTCAGAACAGATGAGCGTATTGGTCATTAAATCATGCTGCCAGGAGCCGAGCTTGGCGGTGCGAAGGGCAATCTTCAAGTGCTGTTCCCGCTCCTGAAGGGCGGCTTCGATGCGTTTTTGCTCAGTAATATCGACCGCAAATCCACCCAGGAGCTTCTCTCCGGATGGATGCTTCATCGGGAACTTGCTCACTAAAAAACTCTTGACGCTGCCATCAGAACCAGGAGCATACTCCACGGTTTGCAGAACTTCTCCTGTCTCAAAAACGTATTGATCATTCTGTAAAAATTGTTGAGCAGTTTCCGGCGGAAAAAGGTCAGCGACGTATTTCCCAACCGCATCCTGGTCGCAAGAAAAAGTTTCTAAGTAAAACGGACTGAGATAGAGCAGTTGCCCGGATTCGCTGGTAATCCAAGCCGAAGCAGGACAGTGGTTCATGAATGCCTGAAACCGCAATTCACTTTCCCGCAGTGCTTCTTCCCTATGTTTGCGTTCTGTAATATCGATCGTTAAAACCGTAATTCCGCTCGGGGATGGATAAACCCGCAGCTCAAACCAGCCCTGCCGCTTGGGGCAACAGTACTCAACCTGAACCGGGGTTTGGTGAGTCATCGCCTGCTGAAGCTGTCCTTGCATCTCAGGAACAGTCCACTGAGGACAAACTTCCCAAATCGTTTTGCCCAGTACCTCCTGCTTGGGCAGGTCGAACCACTCCGCCTGTTTACGATTGAGGTAAGTCAATCGCCACTCGCGATCGAGCGCAGCCATGCCATCCCCGAAGCATTCTAAAAAGTCCTGTTCATTTGTTGACAGACTCGTTGCCCCTGTCGTGCTCATGGCTGTTCTTGCCTCCGGTTTACCAATGCTGCGGGTTCTTTGGAATTGCACAGTGTGCGAATTGCCCTGACAAACTCTTCTGGCTCAATCGGCTTTGTCATGTACTGTTGAAAACCTGCACGAATTGCTTGTTGCTGGTCAATTTCTGCGGCATAAGCGGTGATTGCAATTGCTGGAATCATCTGTGCTGGCAGCATTTGTCTAATTTTCTTCAGCAGGGTATAGCCATCCATGTTTGGCATTCCGATATCGCTGACTAGCACATCGGGTTTGCTGTGGGCAAGGATTGCCAGTGCCTCGATCGCATCACCCGCAGCAGTAGGAATTGCGCCTGCTTCTTCCAGAATCGAAACCGCTAAAGCGCGGGAATCTGGTTCATCATCCACGACTAAAATCTGAACTCCCTGCAAAGGCTGACTGTCCAAAGCAAGGGGAGGTAAATGAGTTTCGGGCTTTGTCTTGCTGCTTGCTCTGCTCCTCAGCGGTAGTCTCACTGTGGAGGTTGTTCCTTGATCCTCTCCGGGGCTATTGATTGAAATGGTCCCGCCGTGTAATTCCACTAAATTTCGCACGATCGCCAGCCCCAGCCCCAAACCATTAAAGTTGCGCGTGGTAGACGAATCAGCTTGCCGGAAATACTCAAAGACGTGCGGTAAAAAGTCAGGACTGATTCCCTTGCCTGTATCCTGCACCTCGATCTGGGCATAACCGATCTGTTCTTCGTCTGTTGTTTGTGATTTGTCTTTTAGGGATAACGAACCGTCAGCAATAAATAATAATTTCACCTCAACTCGCCCCCCTCTGGGAGTAAATTTAATCGCATTAGTGAGCAGATTCCAAACCACTTGCTGAAGCCGAATTGCATCCCCTAAAACTTCTCCGATCGCCAGATCAAACTTTGTATCTAGCTGAATTGACTTTTCCTCTGCTGTCAGTCGAACAGTTTCCAGCGCAGACTGGATCATGGATTCGAGATCAACCGCAGCTATTTTTAAGCTGAGTTTGCCCTGCAAAATTCGTGAGACATCGAGCAGGTCTTCAATGAGTTGGATCTGAAGTTGGGCGTTGCGCTCGATCGTTTCCAGAGCATGAGCCGTTTTAGCCGCATCTAATTTACCGCTCCGCAGCAGCTTCGTCCAACCCATAATGGGATTAAGAGGCGTTCGCAGCTCATGGGACAAAATGGCAAGAAATTCATCCTTGACGCGATTTGCCGCCTCCGCTGTGCTTCTCGCCGTGCGCTCTGCCTCATAGAGATTCGCATTATCAATGGCGATCGCCACCCGATGGGCAATGTCTTCTGCCAGAACCAAATCTGCCTCCTGGTAACGGCGATCGGATTCTGCGGTAATAAAAGAAACTGCGCCTAAAATTTGTCCTCGTGCGATCAGGGGCATGATAATGCAAGACTTTAAACCGAGTTCGCGTAAAATCTGCAAATGTTCAGCATTCTGAGCCGCAGCCGCCAGTGCCGCATCAGGAATTTCAGCCGCCATCTCTAACTTGCCCGTTCGCAGCACCTTTGCCACTCCGTGGGGAACATCCATTTGGGTGGGAAACTGCTGATGAATTTGCCAGCCCAATTTCACTTTTGCTGGGTCACGGTGAGCCACCGCAACGCGCTGAACGGAGTTGTCTTGCAGTAAGTCGATCGCGCACCAATCGGCAAAAAACGGGGTGATCAGGTTCGCGACCTGCGGTAGGGTTTGCTGATAATCCAGAGAAGATGCCAGCACCGTGCTGACTTCTGAAAGAAATGCGGCTTTGCGCTGATCAGCTTCCGCTTCTAGACGCGCCGTTTGCTCTTGAACCTGCTGCCGGAGGAGTTGGGCGCGTTCGGCTTCCTGCTGTTTGCGATCGGTGATGTCATGCATGACGACGACTGCGCCCTGTTTCTTGCCCTGGCGATCGATAATGACCTGTCCACTCGCAAGGAGCGTTCGTGCGGTTCCCCCTTTGGGCGCGATTACCATTTCAGCATTGTGAATCGTTTCACCCTGCACTGCCCGAAACAGCGGAATCTCATTTCTGGGCAGCAGAGTTTTGCCATCGGGTCGATAGAGGTTGTAGCGTACTGCCCACTGGTCCGGCGGTAGGGGTTCTTCGGGCAATCCATGAAATTCTCGCGCTGCCTGATTGAACAGCGTCAAAACTCCCTCAGCATTACAGGCGACAATGCCTGCCTGCACCGTATCCAGCAGCACCCTGAGAACTTCCCGTTCTTTCTCTAGTGCCAGCTGTGCCTGCTGTCGCTCTGTAATTTCTCGCTGAAGCTGTTCGTTGGTCTGAGACAATTCGATCGTTCGCTGTTCGACCAGATGTTCTAAATCTTGCTGGGTTTCCTGTCGGACTGTCTCAATTTGCTGTCGCTCTAGTTCGCTGGTAATTCGGAGCGAAAAGATGGTCAGCAGCGATTCTGCCAGTTGAACATTGGCGATCGGTTTTCCATCCATCACGCTCAGCAAGCCGAGCGGAACTCCTGCTGCATCAAAGAATGGAACTGCAATGTAGCTCTCTATTCCCAGCGGTTCTAGAAGCGGTGCGTCAGGAAACAAGGTCTGAACACTGTGGGAATGGCAGCATAGTTTTCGCTGCTGAAGTACCTCCCAACAAGGGGTTCCTTCTAATAAATATTCAAAATTGTCGATCAGCTGCTCTTTGGCGCAGGCAGCGATCGTGCGAATGGTTTCCTGCTGCTTGCCGCTGACCAGTCCGATGTAGGCATAGTCAAAACCCAACGTTTTCGCCAGATGTTGCACCAGGGCTGAGAAAAAAGCATCCCCCACCACTGCAGAAACCCCCTGAGTCACCTCCAGCAGTGCCGCATCGATTTGAGCCACTTTACGAACTGCCAAATGAAGCTCCAGTTCATCCATCACCGTTGCTGCAAGGTCCAGCAGCATTGTCTCCTGCTTTTCCGTGAGCGGTTCGCGAGGCTTGGTATCAAGCAGACAAAGTGTTCCCAGATTAAAGCCATCATGGGTTATCAAGGGCGCACCCGCATAAAATCGCAAGCCCGGTTCACTCTGAACAAAAGGATTGCAAACAAGGCGATCGTCCTGGCGCGTATCGGGAATGACGAGAATCTGATTTGATAACAGTGCCAAACTGCAAATCGTGTCATCGCGCTGAACTTCCTGGAGCTTAAAGCCATAGGAGGACTTGAACCATCCCCGCGACTCGTCAATCAATGAAACCAGGGCGATCGGTACATCAAACACCTGTGCCGCAAGTGAGGTGATGCGATCAAAAGCAGCTTCGGGCGGCGTGTCTAGAATATTGTAGCGACGCAGTGCTTCCAATCGTTTTGCTTCATCCGGAGGTATCACCGATTGGGGGGTGGGGGTTGCAGGAGTGGTGAAGGGTTCAGTCATGGGAAGGTCAGCAGACAGAAATTGGACTATCAAGAAGAGGCATGGTTGTTTTACTTAGCTCAGGTCGGGCGATGAGGTTTCGGATCGACCAAGGCGATCGCTTCCACCCATGGCTCTGGCTCCCCAAGCTGGGTAATGTGTCGCTGCAAGTCAGCCGCAAAGGCTTGCTGTTGATCGATTTCTCCAGCATAGGCGGTCAACGCGATCGCTGGAACTGTTCCTCCCCGATTTGAAGGATGCAAGTCGATTTAAAGGACGCAAGTTGCTTCGCGAAGCCTCACGGCTACGAACTTGACGCGGCAACCTATCACCATCTAGGTCTGGCATTCCAACCTGACAAATCGCTTTTGGTTGAACCAACTGCAAGAAGAACCTTTCAGTGTTGAGGCGATCGCCTGACTAGTCATCGTTCTATCCTTACTAACATTCCTGCAAGGGCGTGCCTTAAAGCTCGGTCAAACCCTGTTTCTTTTGCCTGAAAGATAACACTTCTAGGGAAATTTAAAGCAGCTCTTGGGCACTCAACAATAGACGCTGCTCAGAAGTTTGCTACGCAAGAGAGTTCTTAAAGTTAAGCAGCAAAATATTTCTCTAAAAGCTGCTGACTCTGTTCCCGCACCTCCTGAATTGCAGATTGGTTGATGTCTTGAAGAACGGCGTAAATTTGTTTAAGGGCAAGCATGGAGGGCTGAACTCGTCCGTTCTCCCAGCGATTAATCGTGCCGTAGGCAACACCTAAAGCGACAGCAAGCTCTTCCTGAGTCCAAGCCGTGAGCTGGCGCAGTTCTCGAATTAACTGGCTAACCTGAGGCTGCTCTAACATTGAAGTTTTCGGCAGCAAAATGGTTTGAATGGGAGCTTTCATAATTAGAGAGCAGATATGGGGAGCATATAACAGATGTTACAGCCGAATTATCTCCCTACCAGGTCGTAGTCAGTCTCTACCCTACGATAGAAGAATTTTAAAATTATCGAGTTTGCATGTTGTAGAAAGAAAGGTGAATTGTCCATCTTGAAATTAGCGAATGACCCCGACTTGACCTCAATTCCCTACGATCGAGGATTGGGATGTTTTTTAGAAATTACACCTGTTTGAGCGGCTGTCGCTTTAGCCAGTAGACTGCTCCCAAAACCAGCAGCATCATGGGAACGCCACCCCAATTCACTGCACCCCAGCCCTGATGCTCAAATACACTGCCTGCCAGGAGCGTAACCGTTGCGACAAAGGCAAACATAAGAAAGTCGTGGGCTGCCTGGGTTTTTGCCTTTTCTTCAGGCTGATATGCCTGGGTCAGGAGTGTAGTTGAGCCGATGTACAGGAAATTCCAGCCGATGCCGAGGAGCGTGAGGGCGATCGAAAAACTCAGCAAATCGTTCTGGATTAAATTAATGGCAATGCAAAGCAGGCTCAAGACTGCTCCGGTCGCCATCATTTGCAGCACTCCAAATCGGGCAATCAGTGAGCCTGTGAAAAACGACGGCGCAAACATTCCCAGAACGTGCCACTGCATCACATTTGCCGCATCGTGAAACGGATGATTTGCTGCCACCATTGCCAGGGGAGTTGCGGTCATCACAAACGCCATCACGCCGTAGCCCAACATACTGCCCACTGCCGCCACCATAAACACAGGCTGACGCATAATTTTCCCGATCGGTCGTCCCTTTTGCTGTTCAAATCGTTCGGGGCGGGGCAGCTTGACCCCCGTGAGCAGCATAAAAGCTGCAATTTGTAGAAGAATAAGGATTCCAACGGAGCCAGCAAAGGTTGCATTGGGAAGCCAATCTTTTGCCCAGTTTGCAAGCTGAGGTCCAGCCACAGCCGCGATGACGCCTCCCGCAATCACGTAGGAAATCGCCTGCGATCGGTTGGCTTCACTTGTCGCTTCGGCAGCCGCAAATCGGTAAAACCCAACAAAGCTGTTGAAGCTGCCAAACACGATCGTCGCAATGCAGTACAAGAAAAACTGACGAGAAACGATCGCATATAGCCCCAAACCTGCGCCCGCCAACCCCAGCAGCACCCCCAACATAAATCCCTTTTGCCGACCAATTCGCTGCATTAAAAGAGAAGCCGGGATCGTGCCGATCATGGTGGCAATTTGAAGGAGAGCCAGTGGCAATGTGACAAGGGATTTGTCTGAGGCGATCGATTGTCCGATCAGGGCGGAAGTGATAAAGAGAATCGTACTGCCTGTCATTGCTAGGGTCTGACAAAGAGCAAGTAGAAGAACAGTGCGATTGGCTGGGTTAAACATGATGGAAGGCGTGGAGGGTAACGAGACTGGGAAGCGATAGGATAGTAGAGTCGATCGGGAAAGCAGGCTACGATCGGCATTTTGACGAAAATGAAACCGCTATTCTAAGATCGTTCAGCGATTACATCAATCAAATTTATACACAGAATGAGTGCAAGTTGTTCATGTTCACCAGGGTGAATCGCTCATTATGAAGCGCGAGGTGAACATGGCAATTTGGGTTGCCAGCCTGAGTGAAACCTGGGTTGGCATTGAAAAAACGCCCAGCGTAATGGGGGTGATGCCTGTATTCGTCAAACTCGCATTCTGGTTTGGCTACTGGTCAGCCTACGAACCGGGAGCGATCGAAGCCGACCTGCTCAAGAACTCTGGCAACTAGAATCATGCCGTTTTCCAGAATCGGCTGTCTTAGTCACACTGGAATCTGACGTTACCCCGACTACGACCAATTGATGAAAACCGGCCTCTAACCGATTGGGGATCGACGATCGACAGAAATCTAATTACAATAATCAGTATTGGACTGGTACAGCTAAACTCTCTTCTTTAAGTAAAAGCCAACATCAGGGAGAGCTGACATCAGGAAGAGTCAACAAAGGAAGAGTCAACAAAGGAAGAGTTGGCATTAAGAGCTAAGGTTGCCTCTTGCATCGTTCAACTTGTTCGGCTCAATGCGAACAAAATAATTCAAACAAAACTGTTTAGGGTACCACTACAAGATCGCTACAAACCTTTATAAACCTTATTGGTTGCCTTTCGAGAAAAATTCTTTAGAGCTTGATCGGTTCTATCTTTTTTTCATTCATTTCTCAATCATTCCATTCATTTTTCAATCATTCACTGTATTCGCCTACTTTTGTCAATGGCAGATCATTTTGCTGCCGCAATTGTATTTAAGCAAGGCAGTTGAATCCAATGTTAAATCTCTCTAAGCCTCAAGAATTTATTAAGCCAGAAGCAAACTGTCTGGCAAGCTATGTGCTGGAAATGTTAACGGCGATTGATGTCGAGCAGCTCCAGCCTTCTTTCGCTCATTTACCTGCCGATCCTTACCTGGAGGGCGGGTATCGGTTCCGGCGACTTTCGCACTTCAAGATCGATGGCGATCGCTTAATTCAGCAGCCCCATCGTCGTCTATTTCAGAGTCGGCAGTATAACCCACTCCTGGGGGACGTGGTTCGAGAGTATGCCGAGCTAGAGGATGAACTGATTCAGCAGGAAGTCTTTCAGCGATTAGTTTGGGAATTTTACCAGTTCTGCCAGCTTTGCTCGCCCTACAAAGAGATTGGCGTGCATCAGATTCGGACGGTCGCATCGGCTCAAAAGATGGGCAATCCTGCGCCTGAAGGCATTCATCGGGATGGGGTGGATCTGGTTGGCATTTTCTCGGTCGATCGCCACAATATTCGCGGTGGTGAAACTCATCTTTACCAGAACAAGCAAGACAAACAGCCCGTATTTAGTAAAGTGCTGCATCCGGGAGAATTTTTGGTGTTTAAGGACGATCAATATTTTCACTACACCTCCCCAGTGAAGGCGATCGGCTATGGACAAGGGACAAGAGATGTTTTTGTATTGACCTGCCCAGGGCTATTTCCACCGGATGAAGTATCAGAGGAAAGCAGGCTATGACAGTGCTTGATCTCAGTTGGATTCGCGCTCAGTTTCCCGCTTTGCGGCAACAGATCAACGGACACCCCGTTCTGTTTCTGGATGGACCTGGGGGCACTCAAGTTCCTCAGCGAGTCATTGATGCGATCACTAACTATCTCCTGACCGCGAATGCCAATCAGCATGGGGCATTTGCTACAAGTGTTTACACCGATGCTTTGGTGAACCAGGCGAGAGCTGCCGTGGCTGATTTCTTGGGTTGCGATGCGGGTGAAGTCGTGTTTGGAGCCAACATGACGACCCTTACCTTTGCCATCAGCCGTGCCATTGGGCGGTTGTTGCAAGCAGGGGATGAAATCGTGGTCACGCAACTTGATCATGATGCCAATGTCTCCCCCTGGCTGGCACTAAAAGAACGAGGCGTGATCGTTCGCACGGCAAATATTCATCTAGAAGACTGCACGCTGGATTTAGTCGATTTAGAACGGCAGATTACACCTCGAACCAAACTGGTGGCGATCGGCTATGCCTCGAATGCGGTAGGCACGATTAACAATGTGGCTCAGATTATCAAGCTGGCTCATGCTGTCGGTGCTGCGACCTTTGTGGATGCCGTTCACTATGCGCCCCACGGTTTAATCAATGTGCGATCGCTAGACTGCGATTTTCTGGTTTGCTCTGCCTACAAATTCTTCGGCCCCCATGTGGGAATCCTCTACGGCAAACGAGAACACTTGGCTCGGCTATATCCTTATAAAGTCTTGCCTGCGCCCAATGAAGTGCCCTGTCGCTGGGAAACGGGGACGCTGAACTTTGAGGGATTGGCTGGTGTCGTTGCTTGTATTGATTATTTAGCTGAACTGGGTCGCCGCATCATCTCCACTGCAACCGATCGCCGCCAGGCTTTGATGACCGCAATGGTTGCCATTCAAGAATATGAGCGATCGCTCTCCGACTCTCTGATTCCTCACCTGTTAGAGATTCCGGGTCTCACGCTTTATGGCATCCAGAACCCAGCCCATTTTGTCTGGCGAACTCCCACCATTGCCTTTCGCTTGGCAGGATATTCCCCGGCTGAACTGGCAGGAGCTTTGGGCGACCGAGGTATTTTCGCCTGGCACGGTCATTTCTATGCGTTGAATTTGATTCAGCACCTTGGACTGGAGGCAAGAGGAGGACTGCTGCGAATTGGCTGTACCCACTACAACACGCCAGAAGAAATTTATCGTCTGTTGCATACCCTGCACGAGTTGGCAGTGCATCCGGTTGCGGCATGAGGTTGGATCGATAAACAGGATTTGGCGTTGCTGAGTCAGGCGATGAATATGCCCCCCAACCCCAGGGGGGACTTTTGATCCCGTGTTCGATTCAGCAACGCCCTAAATTTTAAGCAAAGCATTTGCTCGCTACAGCAGTTGATATTCTGCTAGCGTGAAGGTATCGACTTGAATTGCAGCCTGACGAGCCGTTTCGGCAACACGAATGAACTGGGCATCGATCGCGGAAATGATTTCAGCCTCGGCTGCCGCATTCAATGCTGGATCGGAGAAAGGCGATTCGGAAGAATGAGCAGTAAACTGACCCTTGCGAATGGCAGTTTTCAGAGTTTTGGTCGCACTTTCTGCCTGGGTACAGAGTACAAAGGCTTGTTCCAAACGTCCCAATGCTTCGTCCGGGTGAGTGGGAAGGTAAATTCCGGCAGTCAGGCGATCGCGTTCCAAACCCGGTTTCTGGATTTGCTGAGCAATTTGGCTTCCCAAACGATCGAGAGGAGGCTGCCCCACGGGATTGAGCCGACAGCTCATTAGAACGATGGCGCGAACCATTGCGAGGATAGGCAGGTTGCTCCAGATCCCCTCGATCGCTTGCTGGATTTGCATCAGGCTGTATTGCAGAGACCAATCGACCAGGGGTAGGTCTTCGGGCTGTTGTCCTTCCGCCTCGAAACGCCGTAGGGTCGCAACGCTGAGGTATAGCCATGAGGCGATGTCAGCAAAGCGTGCAGTGATTTTTTCGTGACGTTTCAAACTGCCCCCAAAGCAGAGCAGCGCAAGGTCAGTGAGCAGGGCGAATTGGGCAGAAATCCAGGTGAGTTTGCGGTAGTAGCGAGCGGTGGGTCCGGGAATTGGAGAGCGGGCGATCGTCCCTCGCGAAAGACTTAAAAGCAATGTTCTAAAGATATTTCTGCAAACAAAACCGAGATGTTGCCACAGCAGGCGATCGAATGCTACGGGGTCATTTTCTTGAACGGCTTTGACTTCGGCATAGAGATAAGGATGGCAACGAATTACCCCCTGACCAAAGATCATTAGGGTGCGAGTGAGGATATTAGAGCCTTCAACGGTAATGGGAATCGGCATGGCACTGTAAACGTTCGCCAGCAGATTTCTCGGTCCCCGGCAAATTCCCGCACCACCCAGGATATCCATGCCATCGTTGACCAGTTTGCGAGCAAGTTCGGTGAACTGATATTTGGCGATCGCGGACGCCACCGACGGCTTTTCGCCCTGATCCACCGCAGCACAGGTATAAACGCGGGCAGCTTCCAGCAGATAGGTGATGCCTGCAATGCGAGCGAGCGGCTCCTCGATACCCTCAAATCGTCCGATCGACAAGCCAAACTGTTGCCTCACCGTCGCATGGGCACTGGTGACACGGGTGACGAATTTAGCGATGCCTGTGCAGCTCGCAGGAAAACTGATGCCCCGTCCTGCCGCCAGCGATTGCATCAGCATCTTCCAACCTTGCCCTGCCTGCTCGACACCACCAATAATTTGATCTACAGAAATAACAACGTCCTGTCCTTCGATCGGAGAGTTGTAGAAGGGAACGCCCATTGGGTCGTGGCGTTTACCGAGAATCACACCAGACGTGTTGGCGGGAACCAGGGCGCAGGTAATTCCAATATCAGGGCCTTTGCCTAGAAGGTTGTCGGGATCATGGAGTTTAAAGGCGAGTCCAATCAGAGTGGCGATCGCCCCCAACGTGATGTACCGTTTGCGGAAATTCAACCGCACGTAACACTTGCCATCCTCTCCCCGAAACACCGTGCCTTGAGAAGTAATGCTGGCAGCGTCAGAACCGGCGGTCGGTTCGGTCAGGGCAAAGCAGGGAATTTCTTCTCCCCGTGCCAGTCGCGGCAGGTAGTATTCCTTCTGGGCGGCAGTGCCGTAGTTGAGCAGCAGTTTAGCGGGTCCCAGCGAATTGGTCACACCCACGGTCGCGGTATAGATAAAAGAGCGAGAGGCGAGCTTCACCATAATCGTGCTGTAGTCGAGATTAGAGAAGCCCAATCCACCGTACTTTTGAGGAATGAGCATCCCCAAAAAGCCTTCCTGTTTGAGATAACGCCAGACCTCCGGCGGCAAGTCTTTGCGGCGATGAATCTCCCAATCGGTTGCCATGCGACAAACATTCTCTACAGGACCATCGAGAAACGCCTGAAGTGTGGGGCTTGCCTCTGGATAAGGCTGGTGCTGGATGCGCTGGAAGTTTGGTTGCCCAGAGAAAAACTCGCCCTCAATCCAAACAGTGCCCGCATCAATGGCAGCCCGCTCGGTTTCGGAGATTTGGGGCAGAAGTTGGAGCGATCGCACTCCCCGCAAAATCGGTGTGCTAATCAAAGCCCGTCGTAACAGAGGAACATTGAGAATGACTGCAACAATAGCCCAAACTCCCCATAGCCAGATCGGCGAAGCGAATGCAAAAAGAACAAGACTGAGGTAGATCGACCACAACCAGAGTGAAACACCCCAATATCCCAAAATGAACAGTAAAAAAACAGAAATGATGATTGTGAATGGCAATGAAATCATAGTTGTTTTCCCCAGATAAGGGCTATACCGATTCCCTGAAGTGAGATTACAGATCCGGTGGGGGCGGCTCGCGAATTGCCCTTATCTCTAAGCCGCCCTTGTCAATCTTCTGTAACCCTATGTTGAGGATTTGGTATTACTGTCACGACAGGGCATCTGCGCTGAAACGTTCAGACTTGGTGAAATCGCACCAATGGTCTGCTGTCACGCCATCAAATTCTCGAAAACGCCCGCAGCACCCATGCCGCCTCCAACGCACATTGTCACTAACCCGTAGCGCACCCCCCGGCGTTTCATTTCGTGCAGCAGGGTAGCAGTGAGTTTGGCTCCGGTGCAGCCCAGGGGATGTCCGAGGGCGATCGCCCCACCATTCACGTTGGTAATGTCTTCGTTCAAGCCTAGTTTGCGAATGACGGCGAGAGATTGAGCGGCAAACGCTTCGTTCAATTCAATCAAGCCGATGTCATTTAGCGTGAGTCCCACCTGTTCCAGGACTTTAGGAATGGCGACAACAGGACCAATGCCCATCATTTCGGGAGGAACACCCGCGACGGCAAATCCGAGCAAGCGTCCCAGCGGTTTTAAACCCAACGCTTCGACCTTGCGCTGACTGAGCAGGAGTGTGGCGGCTGCCCCGTCAGACATTTGCGATGCGTTACCTGCTGTCACACTGCCCCCGACCTTAAAGGCTGTCGGCAGTTGAGACAGGGCTTCCAGACTCGTATCGCGGCGCGGTCCCTCATCCTGAGATAAAACCATTTCGCTGGACTGCACCTGTCCCTCGTGATACTGGGTGGTTTGAACCGTGATCGGGACCAGTTCCTCGTCGAACCTGCCCGACTGGTTGGCGGCAATTGCCCGCTGATGCGATCGCAGCGCAAAGGCATCCTGGTCGGCACGAGAAACACCGTACTGTTGCGCTACATTTTCAGCGGTCAAACCCATCGTGGTGTAAACCTGAGGAGTGTTGTCAATCAGATCCGGATTGGGAGCAATCAGGTGTCCCCCCATTGGAATCAGGCTCATCGATTCAGCCCCTCCCGCCACGATCGCATCTGCCTGTCCCATCGCAATCGACTGGGATGCTAAGGCGATCGACTGTAGCCCAGAGGCACAGAAGCGGTTGACCGTGACGCCAGCCGCAGAATCGGGGAGTCCTGCGCGTTGAGCAACAATTCGTCCCAGGTTGAAGCCCTGCTCTGCTTCGGGAAAGGCACAGCCAAAAACCACGTCTTCGATATCCTTCGGCTCCACCCCTTCGACTGCATTCAGAGCACCTTCAACGGCGATCGCCCCCAGGTCATCTGGCCGCATATTTCGCAGCGTACCGCGAGGCGCTTTACCAACCGCAGTTCGTACACTACTGACGATATAAGCTGTTTCCATCATCTTCGCGTCCTCTTTGGAATCATCAAGGATTGGTTGAACGATTAATTTCTTAATGGCTTTTTCGTTTTAAGAATGTGAGCAATCCGTTCTTGAGTTTTGGGTTGCGCGAGGAGGGGCAAGAATGTTTCTCGCTCTAGCCGCAACAAATATTCTTCGGATACCTGCGTTGGAGCCGAGAGCATTCCTCCCGTCATCACATAGGCCAATCGTTCTGCCAGGTAGCGATCGTATTCGCTGGCGTACCCTGCTTGTTCAAACACGTAGGCGGCATGATCTAGCATTGCCTGTCCTGAGCGTCCTGCAACCAGGATGGCAGGCTGTCGGGGGGGAGGAAGATAACCGATGCGATCGAGGTGCAGGACTTCTGCTTTGGCAATGGCAAGGCGGCGATCGCCATTCATCACAATTCGAGCCGTGGGCGGCAAAAATCCTAGCTCTTTTGCTTCCTCCGCACTATTAGAAACTTTGGCAGTGGCGATCGTCTCGAAGGCGTTGTGAAGGAAAGGTTGAACATGTCCCGGTGTAGCGGTAGCTGCTCGTTCGCCTGCCCGTGCCACCATTCGCATAATGCCACCCGCACCGGGAATCAGTCCTACACTCAGCTCAACCAGACCGATATACGTCTCTGCGGCAGCAACCACCTGAGGACAAGCCATTACGAGTTCGCAGCCGCCCCCCAACACTCGCCCTTGAATTGCAGCAACGATCGGTTTAGGCGCGTAGTGGAGACGCTGAAGGGTAGACTGAAATTGTTCAATCAGTTGAGCGATCGCTGCTGGATTTGACTGCGCGAGCATTCCTATCTCGGCTAAATTTGCGCCTCCTGAGAAATTATCGCTCTCATTGCCGATCACGACTCCTTTAACGTTGTCATCACTTTCTAAAATTCGTAGCGTTTCGGTTAATCCCTCTATCACTTTAAAGCTCAGCGTATTGCCCTTCGATCGAAACTCGTACAGCAAAACGCCATCATCCAGATCGATTAATCCCGCTTCCGCGTTCTGCCAGACAACCCGTTTGGGGTCGCTTCGCAGCATGGATAGATTGATCTCATCGACGGGCGAAGGGATTGGGACATATTGACCTCTGGGCTGATTACTGGGCTGATACACCTGCCACTGTTGTGACGGCGAGATCTGGGGAACCGGGGCGGAAACTTGAGCATCGGATAACGGTGCTTTTTCGAGCTGATAAAAGCGATCGTTCCCTGCCTCCGCCATTTGGAGAACCCAATCTGGAATTGACTGGTGTGCTGTCTGCAGAGCGGTGAGTATCCGCTGGAAACCCAGCGCATCCCAGATTTCAAACACGCCCAGTTCCCAACCAAAGCCCCAGCGCATCGCCCGATCGGTTTCCAGGGGACTATCGGCAATTTCTGGAATGCGACGGGCACTGTACGTCAGGATGTTCAGGATGGTTTGGCGGAAGAAGTCTCCCGCACGGCTAGAATCGTCATACAGTGCCCGCAGGCGATCGTGCAGGTCAGGAATTTTGGCAATCGCTTTCAGGTTGTCCCCCAGGTTCATCGGTTGTGCAGGCTCATACGCCAGCGTCACCGGGTTGACGGAGAGAATTTGAGATTGCTGTTTCTTGTAAAATCCCTGTCCTGATTTCGCACCCAGCGTCCCCGTAGAAACCAGTTTTCGCAGAATCTCGGGAACCTGAAAGATTTCGCGGCTCTCGTCGTCTGGTAGGGCGGGGTAGAGGTGTTCCAGAACCGCAAGCAGGGTGTCGAGTCCCACCAGGTCGGCGGTGCGGAAGGTGGCAGATTTGGGTCTGCCCATCAGCGCTCCAGTGAGCGTGTCAATTTCCTCAATGGTATATCCTTGCTGAGTCCAGGCTTGTAGACCTAGCATCGTGACATATACACCAATTCGATTGGCGATGAAATTAGGTGTATCTTTGGCGTGGACGATCGCTTTGCCCAGATGCATCTCAGCAAACCACTGGACGCACTCCACAACAGCCGGATCGGTGTCAGCGGTGGGAATCAGTTCCAGTAATTTGAGGTAGCGGGGAGGATTAAAGAAATGAGTGCCGAGAAAGCGTTTACGGAAGGAGAGAGAGCGATGTTGGGCTATCGACCCAATCCTTAATCCGCTCGTATTACTGGAGACGACCGCATCCGGGCGAATCACCTCCTCCAGACGTTCCATCAATTGTTGCTTAATCTGGAGATCTTCGATCACTGCCTCAATCACCCAATCGACTCCGCTCAAACGATGAAAGTGTTCCTCATAGTTCCCCAGCGTGATTCTGTGAATTATCTTTCCGGTGAAGCAGATTGGGGGTGAAAGCTTGAGTGCTTTCTTAAACAGAGCTTCAACCCGATCGTTTTTGTTTGCCTCCGATCCCGGCAGATCCAGAAGATGGACGGTTAGCCCTGCATTTGCAAGGTGGGCTGCGATCTGGCTGCCCATGACTCCCGCGCCCAAAACAGCGACCGTTTGAAAAGGTTGGAACATGAGTCAAATGCCTCCTGTGCAATGAGTTGAAGGTGAAGTGTCTAGCGAGTAATGTGGAGTGACTGAGCGTAAGTGGGACAAACCACAGCAGGAGGAATCGGACAGGTGATTTCTAAAATCACTTCTGACATCTCCCGATCGGTCACTGCTAGCTGACTTGGTGAATCTTTTGGGCTTCTTTCCTGATATAAATCGTTGATGTCTGAAGTAAGGGCGATCGCCACTTCATTTCGATTCAAGTTTCCGTTCAACCAATCTTTTCCGGAGTGGGAGTGCGGCGAGATTAACCGAAACCGCTTGACGATCGCCCAGTAAGGCAAATGGCAATTTGCAGCGTTAACCACAGACTGATAAAGTGCCAATGTACAAGGATGCTGCAAGAGCCTCTCATCATCCAGGCTGAGCGATTGCAGGCGGTTGCTTTGCAGTTCCCCGAAGGGGTAATCGCCCAACGCGCTCCAATCCGGCAGAATCAGGGCAGCACAATACTTCCGATCAGCACCAACAATTAAGGCTCGCGCAACAAAGGGCGATCGCATCAACCGGGCTTCGATGGGCTGAGGGGCAATGTATTTGCCTATCGAGAGCTTGAACAGTGGTTTTTTAATACCTGTGATTTGCAGTAGCCCATCGGAGGTAAAGTGACCCAAATCGCCTGTGTGCAGCCAGCCCTGAGCATCAATCAGCTCCAGGGTTGCCGCTGGATTTTTGTAATACCCCGGCGTGATAAAATCTCCCCGCACCAGAATTTCGGAATCAGGGGCGATTGCCACTTCCGTTCCAGGGATGGGTACGCCAACGGTTCCCGCTTGATTGTGCTCCGCGCGATTGAAGCAAACAACACCTGCCTGCGTCAGCCCATAGCCCTGTAAAACCGTCACCCCTGCCGTCGCAAATCCACGAACCAACTCTGCTTTCAGGGCAGCCCCGCCACAGAGGATATACTTGATTCGTCCGCCAAACAGCGATCGCCACTGCGACAGCACCAATCGATCTGCGAGCCGCAGCAAAACCGCATGATGTCTGCTCAACGGTCGACCTGAAGCGTTGGATCGCATCAGCTTGAGAGTCCAGGTAAAAACGCGCTGCTTCCACTTCGATTCAACCTGTTGCCCCCACTCCAGAAACTTATTAAAGATTTTTTCTAGAAAAATGGGAACGGTTGCGAGAATCGTTGGCTGAACTTGTTTGAGATGTTTGAGGATCTGATTGGGAGTGGAAAAGTAAATGCTGTGTCCATAGTACAGATGCCCGTAGAGCAAACAGCGAGCAAATACGTGCGTTAACGGTAGAAATGAAAGAACGGTTTCCTCTGCCCCCCACTGTAAACCCGATAAACTGGCAAATGCAGCCAAAGCACTGCCTACTAAATTGCGATGAGTCAGCATTACCCCTAACAGTTCGCCGTTGGCTGCGGGAATATAAATGATGGTCGCTAAATTCTGAGGAGACAGGATAGGTCGCTCTAACCCCGTTGCTGCCTGTTTTTGTCCCCGATTTTGCAATTCCGTCAGCGAAAGAATGTGACAGAAATGGGGCAGAGCGGTTCCTTCGGAGTTGCGCTTCGCGCTAATCGCCCTCCACTTCTCAGGCTCAGTCCCAAATTCAGCCTCAGAATCAGCCCCGGATTCAGGAATAGATTCAGGAACAGACTCAACGACAACATGCTGGAGCACAGGCAACTGATCCAGGTAGGGCACAAGTTGTTCGAGCCAATCCCACTGAGCGACCCACAGTAGCCTGGCTTCGCTGTGTTGCAGGATGAAAATAATGTTTTCGATCGTCTGTGTTAGATCGATCGGTACATTAACTAAACTTGCCATCAAACTCCCCATGTCTGCGATCGCAAACCGAGTATCATTTTGAGTCAGCAGGGCAATTCGATCGCCCGGCTGCAAACCCAGGCTTAACAGTCCTTGCGCCACAGTCTGACACTGCTCCCGAAACGCATAGTTTGAAAGCGATTGCCAGCCTGTAGGACTTGGTTGGTTCAGTGCGGTGGAGTTGAGAGTGCGATCGCAGGCTAGATCAAGCAGAGCAGGTAGCGTTGTGTCTGGGATGGTGGGAACAAATGCAGTCGGCAAGCGAGGGGATTTTGTCCATAGCATGGTTTTTCCAGAAGAAACAATTTCTTCTCCTCAATTGCATATTGAAGGATGGTTTTTTGTTAAACTTACGTCCACTCAAAATTATTTTTGAATCGACAAAGCTTGCGCATTAGGTTGGATTGGTTAACCCAAAACTGCTAAAAGGCTGGCAGTATTCTGCCTGGTCAAGGTGTTGATCGAGCCAGGTGATGAGATCGGAGAAGATTTCCTCATAGTCGTTATCAATATATAAATCGTGGTAATTTCCTTCGTATTCGCGATGTTCTTTATCAGGAAAAATGACCTGCTGAAAGAATGCACGGCTTCCTTCAGGTAACGTGACGCGATCGCTGCTGCCATGCATAATCAGGAGTGGAATTTTCAGTTCAGAGGCGTGGGACTGAATCCAATTCACTGTTTTAAAGAACTCCGTTGCCAACCGGGCACTGCCGTATTCATGGCGCAGAGGGTCTTGAGTATAGGCAGCGATCGCTTCTGGATCCCGTGAACCATACTCATTGCGAATTCCCAATTTGAGGCTGAAGCGCGGCACCGTTCTGGACAACATCCGCCCCAACACCAGTTTTGTTCGGGCAATATTGATTTTACTGAGTGCTGGTGCTGAGAGAATGAGTCCTTGAATGTCGTTGGGCGATCGTAATGCATAGTCCAGAGTAATGGTTCCACCGAGGCTATGTCCCCAGATAATCAAGGGGCAGCAGGTGCGCTGCGACCGAATATAGTGCAAGAAGGCACTCAAGTCCTCTCGAAATTCCTTCCAGTGGTTGATATGCCCTCGTTGTCCGGGCGATCGCCCATGTCCTCGCAAATCAAAGGCATATACCTCATAGCCTTGGGGAACTAAGTACTCAACGACATTTTTAAAAACACCGCTATGTCCTCCCAGCCCATGCACCAGGATAATCATCGCCTGACTGGGTTGCGTTGGCAGCCAGCTTTGATAATACAGTTGACATCCTCGAAATCCTTTAAACCTTCCCTGTTTATGCTTCATGGAATTCCCCCAACAGGTATTTTTTCGGGCGTTGCTGGATCGGGATATGAACGGTGCAAATTTAGTTTCTGCATCGCCCCTTAAATCCCCCAATGCTGGGGGACTTTGAATTCTGGTTCCCCCCAACTTTGGGGGGCTAGGGGGGCGTATCATACGCTTATTCAGCAACGCCTTTTTTCGGACTATCAAGAGTTCTAAGACACACCCTGAAAGCAGGCATCACACACTCAGCAACTGAACCTGTGACACTTGAAAGAATGGAGCCAAATTCGTTGAGGGAAGGCAATTCTGGAGTAAACCGTTGGAGTCAACGTATTGTGCATTCAGCGCAATACAAGTTCACCCTCACGGCCTCGGTTCCTACCAGGCTCTAACAGGTAACGCAAGTACCAGCGTTTGCGCCGAGTTGCCTCCCACGAAAGCGTTTTTCAAGTCAACAATGCTGATTTGTTAACGGCAGGGAGGTTGAGGCTTTGACCTCGGTTAAAACAATATTCGTTTTAACTCTATCGACACCTGGAATTTGGGTGATAGTTTCACTCATTAGTTGTTCCAAGCATTGACGATCGAATGCAACCACTTTAAGCAGGTAGTCAAATTCCCCAGTCAAGTGATGGCATTCCAGCACCTCCGGTAGCCCTTGCACCTGTTCACAAAACTGCCCCACGCACTCCGGTTGATGATGGGCAAGAGTGACCTGAGCAAAGCACAGCAGATCCAATCCCAACGCCTCGCGGTTGACTAGGGTTACGTAGCGATCGATAAACCCGTTGTCTTCTAACTTTTTGAGCCGCTTTTGCAGCCCAGGAGCGGTAAGTTTTAGCTGGCGCGCAAGTTCGGCATTACTCATTCGGCTGTTTTCTTGAAGAAGTTGCAGCAGTAGCCGATCTCGCTCGTCGAGTTGCTGGGATTGCCCGACTTGTTTATTTGTATTTTGCTTGTTCGTATTTTGTTTGCTTGTATTTTGCTTGTTTGTATCTTGTTCGTTCGTATTTTGCTCGTTAGTTGTCAGCTTATCGGTGAGTTTGACCCCAGAGAGTTTCTTCTTCAAGTCTCCCCCTCCGGCTTCAGCTACTAATTTTTTATACTCACAATCTAGTAAATTGTTCTAAATAAAGTCAAGAATTCGAGTTAATTTTTAACACTCTGAACTCGATAAAACAGAGCTTTCTGATCTAGATGGAACGATCGAGTTTATAAATGAAACTTTAGTCTGAATAAAATCTGTCCTTGTACAGATGTGTTTAACTGGCAAGAGCTGCCGTTAGAGATGTAGGTGTTTGATGCTATTGCCTTGGTCTGGATGCAAAACTCGTTGGGAGGCTCGCCCAGCTTCCCGTCGATCGCGATTCGTCACCCAGGTAGGGTCAGTATAATGAGCCTGGCATTTGAGCAATTGTGGGAGAAAAGTGAACCGTTTAACGAAAAGCAATTAGTTAACATCGGATAGAGCTGGAATCAACAGGCATTGTTAACGATAGTCTGCAGTTTACAATTCTGAAGTTAACAGAAAATTTGACGAGAAATGTAAATCCCATGATACGAAAAAGTGCTGATAAAGACTTTGAGGAAATCTTCAATATCATTAATGATGCGGCAATTGCTTATAAAGGGATTATTCCCCCTGACTGCTGGCACGAGCCCTATATGACTCAAGAAGAGTTAAAAGTGCAAATTGAGAGCGGCGTAGAGTTTTCATGTTACATCGATAATAATGAAATGATTGGAGTGATGGGAATTCAGGACAAAACGGATGTTGAGCTAATTCGCCATGCGTATGTCAGAACAAAACAAAGGAACACAGGCATCGGAACACTTCTACTTCGGGAATTAATTAGAGATTCAACAAAACCAATTTTGATTGGAACCTGGAAAGCGGCTAGTTGGGCAATCGGTTTTTATGAGAAGAACGGTTTTTGTCTTGTTGCCGAGGAGGAGAAGAATGACCTGCTGAAGCGATATTGGACGATTTCAGCTCGGCAAGTTGAGACTTCAGTTGTTCTGGTAGACGAGAAATACAAGCGGCTGAAAGATTTCTAGCCGTGGTTAGCCTGCTTCGATGCCCACAGCGAGAAATTGTCCTTTATCCTGCTGAATCGCGTAGCTCTTTCCGCTGGCTTGAATCACTTTTGGACAAATCGCCTTGCTCCTCTGCTGCTATCTTCAGGGCGAGTTTGCAATTGCGCTGATAAGCGTGTCGATCGCCTGCTGTTTTTGAGGATCGGCCCCTGCTGCATATTGGAGTGGAAAGGTCACAGCAATCTCTGGGGTAACTCCTTTTCCTTCTAATCGCTGATTTCCATCCACCAAAACATCAGCTACAGCGACATACACCAAACTGCCATCCTGCATCACAAATCCACGTCCTGCTACCACTGCGCCTGCGGTCGTCGTGCCAACTGAAGCCCCGATTTTGGACTGCTGAAAGCCATAAGCAATAATCTCTTTGCTGCTTCTGCTGCCTTCGTTCATCAACAGCACCACAGGTTTTTTCCAGCGATAGTTTGCAACGAACGCATTGCCATCTCGTCTGATACTGGTGACGCTCGGACTCTCGCCCGTGAAGAAATTGAGATAATCGATCGACCCCCCGCCCCAGCCGTCACGGATATCGAGCACTAAGCCATCTGCCTCGGCGAGTTTACCAAACATCAACTCTTGGATCATTTGCTGCTGGTGAGAGTCAGCGGCATTGGACCAGATATGAAGATAGCCAATGCGTTTCCCTTGCTGCTCAATGATTTGAGTGCTTGCCTGTTGAGCATCTTTGAATAGGGTCGTCGCGTCAAATTTCTGCGGAGTTACACTAATTTCTTGCTGGCTATTCGGGTCAGGCGATCGCTGAACTAACAGTGTCACACTCTGCCCGGCTTTACCTGCAAAAGAATCAATCGCTTGATAAGGTTTGCCGTCTACGTTCAGCAATTGATCGCCGACCCTCAGGCTGGTACTTGCGGCTGGACTGCCCTCTAATATCCCGCTTACAAATAGTTTCTCGTTAATGTTTTTTGTAAAGATACCAATGCCCGTGTACTCATACTTGTCATTTGGAAACAGTGCTTTTGCAGCGGACGGCAGATCTTGAATGTCAGGCTGAAAAATTCCTAAAAGTTGATAATAAGCAGTTTCATTGGGCAAGTAGAAATGGGTATGAGAAGTCTTCAGTTCAGCTAGCATCTGATTCACGATTCCTGCAAGCTGTTGACGAGTTTGAACTGCTGCGGCTTGCGGTTTGTATTTGTCTCGCATCGCTGCCCAGTCAATCCCGTTAAAATTCTCATCGTAAAAATTCTCATTGACCGTCTGCCAAACCTCGTTAAATACTTTCTCTTCGATTGATTCCTGAGATGAAACAGGAGATATAAACCAAAGCAAAAACAACGCTGCAAAGCTAATCAGCGCGATCGAAAAATACTTTGCAAAATACTTCGCTGGTTTATAAAAACGAGAAGAAAAACGAGCCATTACTGTTCTAATCCCTATTCAAATAAGTGGAACTTCACCCATCTATTTCTCTTTCATTAAGGAGATGATTACATCCACTAACTTCTCCGGGTCAACTGGTTTAGCAACGTGCCCCTGGAATCCTGCTGCAAGTGCCTGTTGTTGGTTAAGTTCCCCGGCGTAAGCTGTTAGCGCAATTGCAAGAACATCCCCGTTGTCTTCTGACGATCGGCTTCTAATCTGACGTAGGAGTTCATAGCCATCCATTTCTGGCATCCCAATATCACTAATGACAACATCAGGCTTGAATACATCTAAGGTTTCTAGAGCTTCGATCGCAGAGGTTGTCACTTTTATTTCTGCTCCGGTTTGTTCCAAAATGGCAAGAACCAGTTCTCGCATATCGGCTTGATCGTCTACCGCTAAAACTCGGAAGCCTGCCAGGGGGAGAGCTTTTACTGAGGAGCTTAAAGGCTCGGGCTGACCTGGATTTTCTCCACGTCGACTTTTTGACGCTGGTAATAGAACAGTAAATGTTGCGCCTAATCCTTCTCCAGGGCTTTCTGCCTGAACCGTTCCGCCGTGTAGTTCCGTTAAGTACTGGACGATCGCCAACCCTAACCCCAATCCACCAAACTTACGGGTTGTTGTGCCGTCCTCCTGTCGGAAGTATTCAAACACATGGGGTAGAAACTGCGGAGCAATTCCTTTGCCGGTGTCTTGAACTTGAATTTGAACGTGAGTATTGGTTTGCGCTAGTCGAATCTCTACGGTTCCGCCTGACGGGGTAAATTTGATTGCATTACTGAGCAAATTCCAGACCACCTGTTGAAGACGAGCGACATCCCCTGAGACTGGTTCAATTTCACTGGCGATAACCTTCTGTACTTCAATCCCTTTTGCTTCAGCAGACAAGTGTACGGTTTCCAGAGCAGCATCAACGACCGTGACTAAATTAACTGGACAAACATCTAGCATCAGTTTGCCGCGCAGAATCCGTGAGACATCGAGTAAATCATCAATGAGTTGGGTTTGCAGCTTAGCATTGCGCTCGATCGTTTCCAGGGCACGCCTTGTTGCTGCTTCATCAAACTGATGTGCTTGCAGCAGCTTTGCCCATCCCAGAATGGGATTAAGGGGTGATCGCAGTTCGTGAGACAGCACTGCCAAAAATTCATCTTTAATCCGGTTGGCTTGTTCGGCTTCTCTCCGGGCATTCTGTTCGCGTTCTAACAATTTTTCACGTTCTTGTTCGGCTTGCTTTCGTTCGGTAATGTTTTCAGCAAAAATGATAATGCCGCCAATTTCGCCACCGCTGGCATACCAGGGCAAAATTTCCCAATGGAGCCAGACCATTGATCCATCTGAGCGCAGGTAGCAATCCTCTTCGCATCGTTCTGTTGCTCCTGCCAGACAACGCTGATGAACCTGCTGCCAGCGTTCTGGAATATCCGTTATGACCTCGTAATGCGATAAACCCTTGAGATTGGTATAACCTGGAGCATACTCGCTCATCCAGCGATCGCTGGCAAAAAGGTAGCGCATTTCTCGATCCAGCATAACAACCGCAGCCGGAGTACGTTCAATAAATCTTTGAAGCGTTTCACTGGCTGACTGCGCTCTTGCCAAAAGCTGTTCTCGCTCTGTCTCAGCTTGCTTTCGATGCGTGATGTCTTGCACAACACCCATCATTCCGAGAACCTGCCCGAACGAGTCGTACTGAGCACGTCCTTTGGCAGCGATCCATCGTTCTGTTCCATCCGGATGAATCACTCGATATTCAATGTCGTAGTCGCTGCGTCCAGCAATCGCTTTTTCAACCTGTAAACCTGCTCGCTCTCGATCGTCTGGATGAAGGAGTTTTTGCATTTGGATCCAGGTCATATAGGGTCCTGGTGGAATGCCAAATATCTCAGCCGCTTGCCCTGACAATGTCACGATGTCGGTTGCTGCGTTCCAACTCCAGTCTCCCAGTTTTGCAGCCGCCAATGCCAAACTTAATTGCTCAGTACTCTCTTTTAATGCTTTTTCCGCTTGTTTGCGCTCGGTAATGTCTGTACAGGTGCCAAACCAGCGAATGACTTGACCTTGCTCATCCAGCATCGGCAGGGCGCGGGTGAGATGCCAACAGTAGCTGCCGTCCGCTCGTTTCAAGCGATGTTCTACGTCATAGCTTGTCTTTTGCTCAGCGGCTTGAGTCCATCGCCTGATGCTGTCGGCGCGATCGTCGGGATGAATAATTTTCTGCCAGCCCAATCCCTGAGTTTGTGCCAGGGTTAGCCCGGTGTAGTCGAACCAGCGAGGGCTGTAATAATCAACCCAACCTTGAGCATCCGCTGTCCAAACCATTTGCGGAATCGATTCTGCGAGAAAGCGAAAACGCTGTTGGTTGGCGATGCGACGCGATCGACCCAACTCCAAATTCGTTGCCACCCGTGCCAGCAGTTCTCTTGCGCTAAAAGGCTTGACCAAATAATCATCGGCTCCTGCTTCCAGTCCCTCAACGGCAGCTTCTTCACCCGCTCGCGCTGAGAGCAGCAAAATGGGAATCTCGCGAGTTTGGGGATCAGCCCGGAGTTGCCGCAGCAGTTCAAAGCCATCGAGCCGGGGCATCATCACATCGGTGAGCACTAAATCCGGCAATTGGGCACGAGCCGCTTCCAGGGCAGCTTGACCATCGGCAACTGCTTCGACCTCATAGTGTTCCCTCAGGAGCCGTTGCAGGTAGTGACGCATATCCGCATTGTCATCGGCTAACAAAATTCGGGCAGAAACACGGGGAGGTAACGCTGCTGAGTCTTCGCGGCGCTCCACAACCCACTCTAGGGCTTCTTCGACATAAGCCGTTGCGCCTGAAGCCGTTGAAGCCTGGGTTCGGACGGATTGAATCTGCTCCGACGGCAGGTGAGCACACCCGATCGGCAATCGCACAACAAAAGTACTTCCTTCCTTCTCCACACTGCTCGCAGTCACCGTTCCCCCATGCAGCTTGACCAATTCCTGCACCAGCGACAGTCCAATGCCCGAACCTTCATAGGAGCGACCCTGCGCCCCGGCAACCCGATGAAATCGTTCAAATAGACGGGGCAGCTCATGAGCCGGAATGCCAGTTCCCGTATCTTGAACGATCAGTTCAACCGCAGCGTCCACCGGATACAGTGACACCGAGATTTGTCCCTCAAAGGTGAACTTGAAGGCGTTAGAGAGCAAGTTAAGGACAATCTTCTCCCACATTTCGCGATCGACATACACGGGTTCAGGCAGCGGAAGACAATTCACGACAAGCTGTAACCCTGCTTTCTCGATCGCCGATCGAAACCCACTAGCGAGATCAGCCGTCAGGCTTGCCAGATCGGTTGCCTCATAAACGGCTTGAATTCGCCCCGCCTCAAGCCGAGAAAAGTCGAGTAATGTGTTGACCAGCTTTAACAAACGCTGGCTGTTGCGATGCGCCACGGCAATTTGTTCTCGTTCGGCGGCAGGCAAATGGTCATTCTGAAGCAAATCCTCTAGCGGATTCAGCATCAAGGTCAGCGGTGTGCGAAACTCGTGGCTGACATTGGAAAAGAAAACCGTTTTTGCCCGATCGATTTCTGCCAGCATTTCGGCGCGGCGGCGTTCTTCTTCATAAGCTTGAGCATTGCGGATCGACACGGAAACCTGTCCAGCCAACAGCTCATAAAACGACTGGTAGCCTTCATCCAGCGCCCGATTCGGACTGATGCCACAAATCAGCACTCCTAGCGGTGCAGCCACATTCGACGACGGAATCGGTAAGGCGATCGCCTGGCTCACGCTTTCGTTCCAAGGTCCGCCAGGAATGGTGGTGTCCCGATCAAGCTCTGAGACGATCGCGGTTTGACCTGCCATCGCTTTTGCTAGAGACCATCGATCCGCTGTTTCTGCCAGTGATTCTGAAAGCAGGACAGCTGTTGGAACAATCGCTAGATTGCCGTTCATCCCCACGCTGCCGCAGAGCTTTAGGGTTTGGTCGTTGAAGTCGCTCAAGTAGATCAGGGCAAAGGGTACATCTAGCAGACAGTCCGCGATCGTCGCCAGAATATCCTGACAGGTTGCATCCACACTACGCGTTTCCCCTGCCTGTGCTGCCAGGTCGCGCTGCAAACGCAACCGTCGCTCTCCTAACACCTGCTGCGTCACTTCGCTACAGACACAGAGCATTCCGCGAATCGTGCCTGCATCATCTTCAACGGCACTGTAGGACAAACTAAAATGAGCTTCCTCGTTGTAGCCGGAGCGGTTCACTGCGAGCATCTGGTCTTCCACCCAGTTGGGAACCCCAGTCGTCATGACTTCGGTAATCATCGGACCGATCACATCCCAGGACTCAGCTTGAGTTTCCCGGATCGATCGTCCCAGCGCATAGGGATGTTTCGTGCCAATCAGATTGATGTAAGCATCGTTGTAAATCTGAATTAGCTCTTGCTCCCACAGCAAGATCATGGGGTAACGCGAGCCTAACAGCGTGCGAACAGTTGATTTCAGGCTTTGCGACCAGGATTCGACAGCCCCCACTGGCGTTTGTGCCCACTCCATTGCCTGCATCCGTGTTCCCATCTCCCCAAACTTGGGGAAGGGACTTGTTCTGTGTCTGTTCATTCGCCGTCCTCCCTCTTCTTCATATTAGGCATTTCGCGGTTCGAGTGGGGAAGCTGGCAGTCCCGTCTCTTCGTAAATGTTATGCTTGCTCCTGCTTGCCGCCGTGCCGCCTGTAATTTCTGCTGTCCCTGTGCGGTTAAAACCACTCCGCGTTTACAACAATTGCGCTTGTCCAGGTCTGTTAAATCTGGCTTGGCTCCAAAGCCTTAGGATGGCGAATTGAGCAAGCAACTGTAAACTATTTGATCCATCTCAACTATCCTTTTAACTTACCGCTTAAATTACTAACTAAGTGGTCTTATATTCCCTGGGCTTTTCAACTGGGCATTGCCATACTAAAAACATCAAGTTCTTCTAGAACCCCTTTTAAGAAAAACGTTTGAGGTCGTCAAGATGTTACGCCACATCATTTTCGCTGCAAACCCCAGCCGTGTTGCCGAAGTCCTTGCCGAACTAATGAATGGACAATTTTTTGAGTTTCCCCTGTTTCATAATGCGTATATTGCGATCGCAGAGAATGCCCACGGTACGTAATTAGCCAGACCCGTATTCTATCGCTGGCGCAGTCTTCCCGTTACAGGGCTTTGTGTGATGAAATCCAAAGGTTTTATCTCTCTCCCCTTCATGAGGTAGAGCCTCTCTACAAACATCCCCAGATCAACCCTGAAAACGAGAAGAGTATCCTGTTCCAAAATCTGGCAGCTGAATCATTGTAAAAGTCTGAGGTTTCATTATGCGTAGCAATTTTCTGGTTTCGGCTTGCTCCACTTTGCTTGTTCTGTCCATCCAGATTGGATGCCAAGCATCTACCTTTGAGAGCCAACCGCGATCGCTTGGGGACGGCACCGTTCGCACTTATGTTGAGTTAGACGACAAGGGCAGCCCTACGGAAGTTGGTGTGATCTTATCCGGCGATGCCCTGTCTAACCTTCCCGATCATGCAGAGGAATATCTGCTGCAACTCCCTCCCGAGGCTTCAACCACTGCCATTACCCACATTGGGTTGGATTGGCGCTCGCATGGTCACGCCCCCGATGAGATTTATCATCTCCCTCATTTTGATGTTCATGCTTATGTCATCTCCCCCCAAGAGCGAGAAGCGATTACGGCAACCGGAGCCAATCTAGAAACGGTGTATGCCACCCCTGCCCCAGAGTTAATTCCAGCGGGGTATGTGTTAGCTCCAGAAAGTGCGGAACCTCGTCAGGGTGCCCATTGGATCGACCCCACCGCAGACGAGTTTCACGGTGTTCCACACGGGTTTGACCACACAATGATTTATGGTTTTTACAACGGGGAAATGGCGTTTGTAGAACCGATGGTGACGATCGACTTTTTACAAAGCCAACAAGAGTTTGAGGGTGCAATCGCGCTTCCTGCCCGTTATGCCAGACCGGGTGCCTATCCGACCGCTTATCGCATTACCTACAACGAAGCTACCGGAGAACACGTTATTGCACTAACTGATTTTACGCGATCGGCCCCAATCAGCCAGGCCCCAAACCATTAAAAGCTGATTTGACGGGATTGATTTTCGACACATTTTGCATCACAGGGTTCACCCTCCTCTAAAATGACTAGAGAATGAGGGTTCCCAAATTGCTTCTCTAGGATCATCAATCCTCTCCTACTGAGCGATCGCCTTCCGCTGCCCCACCCGTGCTGCTTCGCAGATACCGCAAGGGTCGCTTCCTGAGCAGTTTCGGAAATGGCTAATCACCTTACAGAACAAGGGCAAGGGCTTGGGGCAGCGCCAGTTAACACATCCGCTTCAGTCGCCGCTAGTGGCTTTTCGGACTCAATCGATTACCCCAATACGGTCGGTGTGCAAGCGGAACGTTATGCGGCTGCAACTGGGCAAACCTACTCTCAAACGCCTAGCCAAATATATTCTAATCACGTCCCTACCGGGAACTTGCAGCATAATGCCAAACTCACCGGACTCAAAGATGGGCAAAATTTACATCACTTTCTGCGCGATGCGATGTGGCAGATTGAACAAGCCAGAGCTATTCGGTTGCATCTGATTCGGCAACAGATTGGAACTCGACCCATCAGCTTGTGTATTGATAAAACAGGAGATGCCAAGAAGGGCAGCACCACTGACTACGTTGCCAAACAATACATTGGTAATCTGGGTAAAACTGCCAATGGAATCGTCAGTGTCAATGCCTATGCCGTTGTTGATGGCATTACCTATCCCTTGCTGTCCAAGATTTATAAACCTAGAACAATGGTTACATGTTTTTCCAGTGCCTAGACTCAAACGAGCCTTACATCAGTTGATGGATTGGATGGATACCTTCCAGATTCTTTCAATTCCAGACCTGAAAGCAGCTTGATAGGACTTGAAAATCTTCTCCTCTGCGGTAGTAACAAAAGAGGGTTTAAGCTAGAACGGGTTGACGAACATAGTTTGAAGAATTACCTTTAATCGCCTGACTGAATTTGCCATCAATGCTTCGTGGCAAATCGCCTACGATCGTCACTCGCTGGACTCGACGGGGTTGTCCTTCATAGTCGTAAATGGCATAGTGTTGAGTCGATCGATTATCCCAGAAGGCAATATCGCCCACCTGCCACTTCCAGCGCACCGTGTTTTCTAATCGCGTTACATAAGCTTGCAACAGTCGCAGCAAATCCTTCGATTCTGTTTCGGATAGCCCCTGAATGCGCTGGACAAATGCACCGATAAATAACCCTCGCTCACCGGACTCTGGATGCACACGCACAACAGGATGCAATGTCTCGTACACGGTTGAGGTAAAGACTTTTTGATAGTCCTTTAATGCGTCAGACACGGTAATTGCAGCTTCAGCGTAGTCATACACATTGCTATGCACTGCCCAAAGTTGATCAGCAAGGGTGCGGAGATGATCGGGTAGATCTTGATAAGCCGCCGCGGTGTTTGCCCAAACAGTATCTCCTCCGACTGGCGGAATCTCTACTGCCCGAAGAATGGAGCCGAGTGGGGGACGATCGACAAAGGTGACATCGGTATGCCATTCATTCGATCGGGTTGCCGTGCGCCCATAGTCGAGATCCAGAACTTCGTGATGTTCGCCCAGAGGCGGAAGTGTCGGATGAGCCGTAGTGATTTCACCAAAGCGGCGAGCAAAAGCAATTTGCCCTGCTGCATCTAGCGACTGCCGCCGAAAGAAAATAACTTTGTATTGGATTAATGCCTGACGAATTTCTTGAATTAGAGTATCGCTGAGAGCCGCATTCAGATTAACACCTAGAATTTCTGCACCGATACGTCCAGAGAGCGGAGTGAGATCAAACGTTGTAAAACTCATGATGATTGCTGTAAAACTAAAGAACAGATAGAAGTGGAGCGAATTGTTTATGCTTCAAGTCGTCTCAAGGAGATGAAACAGCGATCGCTTTAATTGTCACTGGATGTACTTAGTAAAAGCCAACGCTAGGGATAGAAAAAAGCCAAGTGTGCAGCTGAGGCTAATAACGAGTAGGGGAACGCTGCTGATGGTTGAGTTTGTCGGCTGCATAAACATTGCCTTGTAGTGAAACGTTATCTAGCTGGGAATACTTTGCTGTATTCTTCTGAGGGCAAGAAGGCTTCCTTCACGTCGATCGATTTAGGAATGATTTGCGCTTTATAAAAGATGTCTGCTACCTCTTGCTGCGCCTGCTGAATCTGAGCATCTACAGGCAGCACCTCCCAGCTTCGTCGCTGATACACTTTTTCTAGAATATTGGCATCTACTTTGATTTCTCCAGAAAACTGCTCTGCAACTTGTCGGAAATTCTGTTTTGCCCATTGTCCGTTTTCTTTTGCGGCTGCGAGAATCGTTTTGACAGAATCCGGCTGGTTCTGGGCAAACTTTTGCGAAGCAAGGAAGTAGGCACGTCGCTCACGCCCCAGATTGAGATTGCGAATGCTACCTGTCCCTTCAGCAACAGCAAGAAACGGATCCCAAATCGACCAGGCATCAACATTACCCTGCTCAAAGGCAGCTCGCGCATCAGCAGGGGGAAGGGAAACGGCTTCAATATCCTTGATACTTATGCCCTGTTCCTCCAGCACTTTCAGCAGCAGGTAATGGGCACTCGATCCTTTCTGAAAGGCTATCCGCTTGCCCTTCAAATCAGCTGCCGCTTGGATTGCGGAATTCCTGGGCACTACAATATCCTGCGTTTGAGAGCTCAAAGGCGTGACGCTGACATAGTAAAACTGTCCACCTCCGGCTTGGGCAAAGATTGGTGGAGATTCGCCTACGCCGCCAAAGTCAATTTGGCCTGCATTCATTGCTTCCAGCATGGGCGGACCTGCCGGAAACAGCGACCATTCGATCGCGATCCCCTGTTCTTTGAGTTGCTGATCGAGCTTACCCCTAGAGCGCAGCAGATCAAGTTCGGTTGCTTTTTGATAACCAATTCGAATGGTTGTGCCTGATGCAGCATTACTGGATGGAGTAGCAGAACTGGAAGCTGATTGAGGTGAACTCGCAGTTAAATTCGATGTATCGTTCGTGCAGCTTGAAACAGCAAACGGAAGACTCAGACCGACCAGACCAGAGAGAAATGTCCTTCGCTTTATGCGCATCGTTAGAATCCTTGTTTCCTAGCTTAACTGATGGTTATATCGACAAACTTCCTGCTTTTCTTGCAAGAAATGACATATGAGAAACAAAAGTAAGCCTGTTTCCACAGCAAGAATTAATTGTTAAGAGCTGCTTTTCTTGAAAACTCGCTCAAGCACAAAGAAACACAACCCTTCTGAGCCACAACCTTACTCTAGAAAGAAATAGCACTGGCATAAAGAGGTAGCTCAGAAAATTGCAGAATGATCGCCGAGCTGCTGAAGTATAAATGTGGTTTCCATATAAATACAGTAAATTGGTCGGAATACCGTATTTACTATTTAAAAATAGGATGTTTTCGTATTTCTTGCAAGATGTAGTGCCAGATTCCTGCCTGTTTTCTTCTTAAGTATTTATGAAATTCCTATAAGTTGGTCGACTTATCGTACTATAGTTCTCGTGTTTCAACCTTTCTGCATTCGGTACCCTGGTCAGTATGGCTCTAAAGCCAAAGCCTTTCGCTTCGGGTCGTTTAATCAATTCTCTACCTCAAGGGCAGTTAAGCCGTGTATTCTGGGGTAGGTTATTCAATCCAGAGCAACTGATTTCAATTGCTTCTGTTCTAATTATTCTCAGGCTGAATTCAATGAGCTTGATTTTCCTGCGTAATATGTGATATCCTACTATCTACCAATAAAATACGGTAAATCGGTAGGGTTTTAGTACTTTGAGTCTGGAGCAGCAATTCTCTTTGCTTAGTTGCAGATTTTGGTTTGAGCGATCGAGCGTTTGCCTATTCTGGAGCGATTGAATCGTTCAAATTATTTTCGTCTTATTCTCGATTCATGTAACGTATGAGCATTTCTCCTGTTCGGTCGGTTTGGCAAATTTTGTATCCCTATCTTGTGGTAGCAAGGGTTTGTGCATTACTGCTAGCAAGCTTGGTTTATTTAGTGCTCTATCACGCAATTCGCGATCGATTCAGTGATTCTCATTCCGCCGAGCCACAGAAAGACTTACAGCAGGTTAATCAATAGATTTATCAATAGTCTGTAAAAGACAAATTTGGCATAGATAGCCGGACTGAATCTCGAGATGCAACGAATTTGGGACGATCGCTGAAGCTGCTCGAAGCAACCAATTTGCTCAAGCTTAAAAGTGGGGCTGGCGTGGGTGCAAAAGGCAGATAGATCGTGTCGCAAAAACTTCTTAAAGACAAACGATATCTATTAAAGTCATCGTCTTAGGCAGCAACTTCAAAAAGTGCTTCGATAAATCTGGCCTGAGAGACAATATCCCCTCGTGCGATGCCATTGACTTGTTCTTTGCAAATCATATTCATCGCTTCAATCCCGCTCAATGTCCTTCTTGCCGTGTTAAATGACTTGAACCCCATCATCGGCTTCACAAGGCGCTTGATGTTCCGATGCTCCTGCTCGACAATATTATCCAGATATTTGCTTTGCCTTCTGCGCTCTCGCAATCTCGAGTTGCGCTTGTCTAGCCCTAAGTGAGTATTGCCAAGCTTTGACCCTAATTCTATGCAAGTTTAAGTTAAATTGGTATTACTCTAATTTTTCACGTCTGGCTTAGGATTGCGATATGTCATCATCCCAGGCAGTTACCCCCTCCCTTATCGGAATTTATGAAGTGGGTATCGGTGTACCTGATTTAGATACATCGATCGAATATTGGGAGCAGTTTGGATACTGTGTTGGTGAAGAAGGAAACCTTTCAGCAGAAACCGCTCAAGCTTTGTATCATACTAATTCTGGCCTCCGCTCCGTTCGTCTTTTGCATCAAACTGCTGATCATGGTTTGATTCGACTGATGCAGTGGGAGCAGCCGCGAAATGAGGGGTTGGGACTAGGCTCGATGAAAGCAAGAGGCAATCGCTGGGCAACGACCCTCACGGCTGATATATTAACCATTCTCAATCAGGCTGAAGAAGCAGATCGGGCGGGATTACCAATTCGCTATACAACGCCGCACTGGGAAATTATCTACAACAAAGATCGCAAGATGCGTCCGTTTATTGATCCTGCGATTGGAGTGCGTGAGATGCTATTGCTACAACCCTTAACGCGACAAGTGTTATTTCAACGCTTTGGATATACGCTGCCGCACTATGGACAGATTAATGAGCAGGCGGCATTCAAAGCTAGTCAAGTTACACATATGGGAATGGTTGTTCAGGATGACAGCAAGGAAACGCTTAAGTTCTATGAGGACGTTTTGGGACTGCTGCGAGTGCGGGATGACGTAGAGACCACCTATGAGTCTTCTCAGGCAGGACGGCAAATTTTTGATTTGCAGCCAGGCGAAAAATTTTTTGTGACTGCCTTTGATGATCCGCGATCGTCGGTAACAGATTTGCAGGCAGCTCGATCGGGTAGATTGTACATTGTTCGCTTTCCAGAGACACAATCGGTGCCTGAGCGGTTTGAGATGTCGCAACCTGGTTGTTTAGGGATATCACTGTACACCTATCGCGTGAGTGACATTGAAGCCTACCGCGATCGGGTGCAGACAAGTTCCGCTGAAGCGGTTACAGAGGTGTATATGAATGAATTTAGCGATCGTAGTTTTTCGTTTATTGCCCCAGATGGCTACTTCTGGACACTCGTTGAAAACTAATCTATGGGTTCAGGAATCGGAAATGATTCCCCGGCAAGATAAGCGTCAAAATGCTTCTGGAAGTAGAGCCAGGAGGTCATATCTTCGTCATCCAGTGGAGCCTCTGGTGCGTGTCGGTAAAGAGGCATTCGTGTATTAATTTCGTCCTGGAGCAGTTGTGGGAGCTGATCAAAATCATCCACTTTTGTCCCTGAAGCACTATAGATTAATTGTCCAGCTCGATCGCCCATTTTCATCCACGGTACCCAGGGGCCAATTCGATCCCAAGTCAACCATAGTTTAGAAACGGACGGTAACTTCTCATCAAATAACTCGGCAGTTGGAACCTTAAATTTAAACAATTCGGCAGCTTGGTAATGAGGATTGGAACTGTATTCCGCAAATTTTGGATCAGCCAGGGGATTTGGATAGGCAGGAAAGATATCAAAGACGAGTGTTGTCGTTTCTTCGTCTACTTGGGCCGGAAATTGCCCCTTAAAGTTGCCTTGAACCGGATTGTTAGCAACGTGCATCACGGGTAACACTTCCTCAGTCCACGGGTTCTTCCAGGTTTGGAGTTTCTCTTCGGTTTCTGGATCTAAGTAATATGTCAATTCTCTAGAAGTAAACGCCCAGTGACCCTCTTCGACTAAAAGACATCGGCTCACACTCATGCCGACCATTTTGAACAGGCGTTGCCGCTTCTCGCCGGGAATGAAGGCGTAAATCGAACCTGTCCAGGCTAAGAAAGTCGATCGCGTGGAATCAAGAGACGATCGCACCTTCACCCAGTTTTGGGCATTAAGCAGTTGAGTTAGAACCGCCATCTTCAAGTTCCTTTATATCACTTCATGATCTAGAGCTTGGCAAGACTAGCTGTAAACGAAGGAATCACGGTTTCCCTCAAGTTTTACAACGTTAGGATTCAAGAATGCTACATCAATGCTAAAATTCACATTTAATCTTCTAAAATTGAATTTTTTAAACGTATCAAGTTTCTAAACGTATCGAGCAGTGGTTTCTCTACAATAGCCTTAATTCAGTAGCCTTAATTCAGTAGCCTTAATTCAATCGAACATTCACTCCAGCAACTCCATAAGGATGATTCTAAGATTCTAAAGAAATTGAATGTTCAGAAGCACTGACGTTGCTTAAATTAATATGAAAATTACTGACCAGGAGTTGATTGATACTGGGCTTGCTTACAAAGCACTAGCGCTGCAAGTTACCTGCCATGCAGTCAACCAAAGCCGCGATCGGCAGGAAGCTCGATCTTTAATGCAAACCGCGATCGAGCGTTTAGGACAACAAATTGCTGCGAGTCTTGCTTTTATTGGATCGGACTGCCGTTTGGTCGTGCTACCAGAATATTTTCTGACTGGCTTTCCAATCAGTGAAGCCCTGGAGGATTGGGCAGAAAAAGCTTGTTTGGACATGGCAGGGGCAGAGTATGAAGCACTGGGAAACATCGCTCAAAAGCATCGTATCTTCCTAGCAGGAAACGCTTATGAGGTTGATCCACATTTTCCAGGGCTATACTTTCAAACCTGTTTTGTTTTAGATCCGAGTGGGTCTGTAGTTTTGCGCTATCGTCGGCTCAACTCATTGTTTGCCCCTACGCCTCATGATGTGTGGGACCAATACCTTGAGCATTACGGACTCGACGGCGTATTTCCGGTTGCCAAAACTGAAATTGGAAATCTTGCTGCTGTCGCATCAGACGAAATCCTGTTTCCAGAAGTTGCTCGCTGTTTAGCAATGCGTGGCGCAGAAGTGTTGCTTCATCCTACATCAGAAGTGTATGGACAGGCGCGAGCACCCAAGGAGGCCGCTAAAATTAGCCGTGCGGTGGAAAATATGATGTACGTGATTTCGGCAAATACAGCAGGGATTGCCAATAGTTCGATTCCGATCGCGTCGGTCGATGGGGGTTCAAAAATCGTGGACTACCGGGGATTAGTGTTAGCCGAAACCGGAGCGGGAGAAAGCATGGCAGCCTTTGCAGAAGTGGACTTAGCCGCTTTGCGGCGCTATCGGCGGCACCCTGGATTAATGAATTTGCTCTCGCGTCAGCGATTTGATGCTTATATGGATAGCTACCGCCAGTCACAGTTCTATCCCAGTAACACAATGCGAAATGGAGCGGTTGAGCGCAAACATTTTATCCAAACTCAGTTAGCCACGATCGAGCGTCTAGCCCAGCAGGGAGTGATTTAAATCCAGCGATCGTAGCAATAACTTTGGAGGGCTTGTATCATGTCGAAAATTCCTGTTCGTAATCCTCGCACTGGAGCAATCGACGACTGGATTTCTTCCCCCACCCCAGATCAACTTTCCGCACAGTGCGATCGTCTCCGTACTGCTCAAACTGGCTGGCACAAAGCAGGTTTAGAGCAACGAATTAACGCATTACAGCAGTGGAAACAAGCGATTCAGGAACACCGTGAAGATTTGCTCCAGGCATTAGTTGACGATACGGGTCGATTGGGAGTTTCAGTGTTAGAGGTTGATTCTGTATTGTCCAGTCTCGATCGCTGGTGTCAGCTTGCTCCAGAACTGTTACAAGAAATTGAGAAGCCTACTGCAATTCCATTCATTCATTTGCAGCAAGATTCTGTTCCTTATTCGCTCGTGGGTGTCATCAGCCCGTGGAATTTTCCATTGCTGCTCGCGATGATCGACACGATTCCAGCACTGTTATCCGGTTGTGCGGTGATTGTAAAACCGAGTGAAATTGCGCCGCGATTCATCACTCCATTGCTAAAAACACTAGATAAAGTTCCCAAGTTACGAGATGTATTCACTTTTATTGAAGGTGCAGGAGATACGGGAGCAGCTTTAATTGATTATGTCGATCTCGTTTGTTTTACAGGTGGTGTGAAAACAGGGCGGCAAGTTGCAGAAACCGCAGCGAAGCGATTTATTCCCGCATTCTTAGAATTGGGAGGAAAAGATCCTGCGATCGTCCTGGAGTCTGCGGATCTGGATCTAACAACCTCTGCTATTCTATGGGGTTCAGTGGTGAACACAGGACAGTCTTGTCTCTCGATCGAGCGGATTTATGTAGCGGAAGCGATCGTCAAACCGTTTACAGAACAACTCGTTGCTAAAGCAACCCAACTCAAACTCGCTTACCCAACCGTTAATAGCGGCGAAATTGGTCCGATTATTGCAGAACGACAAGCAACAATCATTGCAGATCATCTGCAAGATGCGATCGAGAAAGGAGCAATGGTGCAATGCGGTGGAAAGATTGAAATTTTGAATGGTGGATTGTGGTGCTTCCCAACGGTTTTAACCAATGTGAATCACACAATGAAAATCATGACTGAGGAAACCTTTGGACCCATCATGCCAATGATGACATTTAGAACTGTCAAAGAAGCAATTTACCTTGCAAATGACACGATCTATGGTTTGAGTGCCGCAGTCTTTGCAGGTTCACAAACAGAAGCGTTAGAAGTTGCCGATGGCATCAAGGCAGGCGCAGTCAGTATTAACGATGCAGCGCTCACCGCCTTAATCCATGAAGGAGAAAAGAATGCTTTCAACTACTCTGGCATGGGAGGATCGCGAATGGGACCCGCAGCCTTGAAACGATTTATGCGAAAGAAAGCGTATTTAATTAAAACAAAACCTGTGAATGATCCATGGTGGTTTAAATCATAACAAGGAGGTAATGATGGCAAACATTCGGGACGAAATGCCTGTTCTTGCACGACATGCAGGAGATTGGACTGGAACCTATACCTTGATCGACTGCAATGGGAACATCCTCGATCGCCATCAATCGCATTTAACGTGTGAATTTCCGGTAGATGATCCTCTAAAGTACTATCAAATCAATCGTTACACCTGGGCAGATGGGAAGCAGGAAGAACATCGTTTTCCAGGAACCTATCATGACAAAAAGCTTTGGTTTGATACCGATCGCATCAAAGGTCATGCGTGGGAAGCTGATGACTCAACGGTTATTCTTTGGTTTGCTTACAAAACAGTTCCCGATTTCTATCTTTATGAAATGATCCAAATTAGTCCTTGTAACAGCCATCGCGCCCGCACTTGGCACTGGTTTAAGAATAATCAAATCTATCAGCGCACCCTGATTCAGGAGGAGCGACAACGCTAGGAATCATGATTAAATAACTTTGAGAAGTTGCAAGCATTAATTAATGGGCGTAGGACAAGACTGCTCCAGATTGGGATAAATCTCGATCGACTCGAATAAAGAATAAACAACCGTCTTCTGAGATGTGTCTGGGAGACGTAGTGAAGCTGGGAACATAGCCAAAATGGTCCTTCGCAAACGGGTAATTTCCAATATTGCAACATCCTGCTAGGCAGTAAGCTTCTTCGTTATAAGACTGAATCATCGCTTGCTTCCCGTCATAATGAGGCAGGATGGCAAGTAGCCATGCTCCCCCACCGTTTGGAGCTTTTCTCAGCCACTTCTTGTTCGATTCGGTAAACTGTCTTGTGTCTGTCTTTCCCCAGGGCAACAATTTGCTGTCTAATGCGGGAATAAACTCATTGATTCGAGCTTGTGAGTGATTCGGCAAATCTTGATACTGGACACTGCCGTTTTCCATCCATAAAATTTCCGCCGCTTCACCGTTTAAGACTTTCCACGGTCCAACTCTGACTCCTGCCGGAATGAAGGAGTAGCCGTGTTTGCTAAGTTTCCACGCTCCCACTTGAATAGCACCACTCAGCACAAAAATTTCCAGATCTGCCGTAAACCTGCCCGCAGGCATTTCAAATTGGGACGGCAGCACAACTTTCGCAGTGGATGCGCTGTTTTCATGCCAAGAAAGCATTTGACAGGTTGCTGTTACTGTCTGTTCTGCTATGCCATAAATCTGCCACGCTTGTTCTGAAATGTGATGAGTATAGAAATACTGATACTGGCTCGGAACATGCCCTGCTGCGATCGCGGTACATCGTCTAGACAAACTCATCCGCCCTTGACCGTCTCCACCCCAATCTTCAGGAATTGGAACTACCTCTAAAAAATTATCTGCTTCTGAAGATATAGAGACAGAGGATTGATTTTGGTCATCCATACCTTTACAACCTGTAAACAAATCTGAAGCGAGTTCGTTAATCTAATCCTATACCCTTGCTGTCTCATAGACTCATGATTGAATGGAATAATTGAATGGAATGGGTGACGATTAATGTTTATGTTTGAGGACTGCGATCGCCATCCTTACGAAACGTTCTATTGTGAAGGTGGATGCGTTGCCATGCACTCCAAAACCTACAAAAAGCTGGTTGCGAAACAATTTAGCGCTGATTTTCGCTCAGCGATCGCGATTGAAGAACTCCCAATTCCTGCCCCAAATTCTGGCGAGATTCTGATTCGCAACAAATTTGCGGGTATTAATGCCGGATTTGACACCCTGGTTTGCAAAGGAAATGTTCCCTATGTAAATCTCACTCCTCCGTTTGATCTCGGTGTCGAAGCCGTGGGGGAAGTCGTGGCGATCGGGCAAGATGTTCACACCCTGCAAGTTGGAGATGCGGTTGCCACAACAGTCCGGGGAGGGGGCTATCGCGAGTATCAGGCTATCTCTGCAGATCTGGCAGTCAAAATCCGCGATACTACGCCTGATCTTTTGACGCTCATGCCCACGGGGCTCTCCGCGCTCGTTGCCCTAGAAAAAGTTGGAGAAATGAAGCGTGGGGAAGTCGTTTTAGTCACTGCGGCAGCAGGAGGAACCGGACATATTGCTGTGCAGCTTGCCAAGTTAGCTGGAAATCATGTGATTGGGGTTTGTGGCTCTGAGGCGAAGGCAGCATTACTAAAGAAGTTAGGATGCGATCGAATTATCAATTACCGAACTGAAACGCTCGATACGGTTCTCCGAGAAGAATATCCTAACGGGATTAATCTGGTGTTTGATTGCGTGGGTAGACAGGTTTTTGATATTTGTGTAAATCACTTAGCAATCCGAGGACGCTTAGTTGTCGTTGGTTTTATTTCTGAATATACAAACGATTTAGAATGTGTGACTCAACCTCGAATTTATCAAAAGCTGTTCTGGAAAGCCGCTTCGATACGCGGGTTTTTAATGCCTCACTTTTCTGAGTATGCGGAGGAGGGACGCGATCGCTTGCTCGATTTGTTTTATACAGGCAAAATCAAGGTGGCGGTTGATCCGACCGTGTTTCGTGGCATTGAGGCGATTCCAGATGCCGTGGAATATCTGCTGAGCGGTAAGAATTGCGGTAAGGTTGTTGTACAGCTTTAGTCGTAAAACTCTAGTCGTAAAGCTCTCGTTATGACTACAGAATCAGCCAATACATTAGCCGTTGCTCGGCAAGCCTTTGCCCATTTTGAACATGGACTGTCAACTGGAGACTGGCAGGCCTTCTTCGAGATGCTCACCGACGATTTTTCATTCTGGTTTCCGCTCGGTCAGTTTCATGGGTTGAATGTCGGAAAAGAGCGTGCGATCGAGTTCTTCAGCTATGTCTCTGAAGTGTACAGCGAGGGATTAACCCTGACCCTCGATCGGGTGACCAGCAACGAAACAACCGTTGTTTTCGAGTTTCGTGATGAAGGGCTGATGTGGGGAAACCCTTATAAAAATCGAGTCGCAGTTTCGTTTGATGTTCGCGGCGATAAAATTTGCGGCTACCGAGAATATCTAGGTAGCGATGGTAAATCAAACTAATGAAATGAATGTGAACTATACTCCCAAAGCTTTGTCCCATTCCAGCTGATGACTTAAACCATACTTGATAAAATCTTCTGGTTTTGCTTGATCATTCTTACCAAAAACACCCAGGCTGTAATGGTTCTCTTCCATCCGCTGTCTGACTAAATCCTGCTCAAATCGCTCGACCTCTGCTCTCGGCTGATCTGTTTTGAAGAAATCGACCACCAAAACAGTTCGCTCATTCTCCGTGTAGTTGTGCGGACAGTGAGGATAGCTGTGATCTAAAACCATAAATTCACCTTCATGCCAATACAGCTTGTCATGGCATATTTTCATCGCGATATCTCCCTCAGGCACAATCAGACCTAGATAACCGCGATTCATATGCGGGTTGTAGTTTACATGAAGTTTGACATCCAGGCCGGGAAGAAATGTCCCAAAATAAACATTTCTCAGAACATTGTCGTTGCTCAAATTCGCTTCTTCGATCGCTCCCGTCAAACCTGGAAAGTATCGTTTTCTTAATTCGAGTGCTTTCTCTGAAACACTCTGTAACTCATGGTGAGGATATTCAATATGATGAAATTGAATGTATTGATCAATAAACATTCCTTGAAATAGCACCCCAAAAGCACTATATTTTGACTTGCCTTTGGTTTTAATTGTTTTACTCTTAGGACCCATCACATCAAAAGCAAACTGCATCTCTTCCTGAGAAGCATTCTGCCGAAACGATGTAAACTCATCACGAATGATTTGCCAATTCTCCTGAAGAATGTTCAAGAAAGGAAACTGCTTGGGGTCTAAATGATATTCATTAAACGCTTCCATCGTTCTCCTCCTAAACTCAATTAAGCCTAGCCCTGTAATTTCATTCTAAAAGTTTTATCTTGAACCACTCCAGGAAAAACCTGTTTCACTGAATTTTACAGGAGGCGCTGTGCCCGAAACTCTAGTTCTGGATAGATTGATCAAAAACGTTCGTGTCGTTCGTCCAAATCAAGCTAGCGTGGAGTCCCTCGATTTGGGCATTAAGGATGGCAAATTTGCCCAGATTTCACCTGAAATTCCCCCTGAGCAGGCCAAGGAAGTGTTTGATGCTCAGAATCTGCTCGGCTTTCCAGGAGTGGTGGATGCTCACATGCACATTGGCATCTATCAACCGCTTGACCAAGACGCGATCGCCGAAAGCAAAGCAGCCGCAATGGGAGGCGTAACGACCAGCCTGAACTACATCCGCACAGGTCAGTATTATCTGAATAAAGGCGGGTCTTATCGAGATTTTTTTCCAGAGGTGCTTGCCCTATCGGAAGGCAACTTCTTTGTCGATTATGGCTATCATGTTGCACCAATTAGTAGCCAGCATATTGACGAAATGCAATGGCTATTTGAACAGCATGGCGTTGCTTCGTTCAAAATTTTTATGTTTTATGGCGGGTATGGTTTGCATGGTCTCTCCGATCAGCAAAATCTATTTCTGATGATCAACAAAGAAGAGCGTTACGACTTCGCCCACTTTGAATTCATCATGCGCAGTTTGTCTCAGTTAAGGGAACGTTATCCCACTCTGCAAGACACCATTAGCCTTAGTCTTCATTGCGAAGTCGCTGATATTCTAAATGCCTATACCAAAATTGTGCAGCAAGACTCAAGCCTCACCGGACTGAGTGCTTATAGCGCTGCTCGTCCTCCCCACTCCGAGGGGTTAGCCATTTGTATTGCTTCTTATCTAGCCCATGAAACAAACTGCGTCAACATCAATTTGCTCCATCTCAGTTCCCGCAAAGCGGTGGAAGCAGCTTTGATGATGCAAACGACCTTTCCCCACATCAATTTCAGGCGAGAAGTGACCGTGGGTCATCTGCTGCTTGATGTCGAGGTTCCTACGGGTAAATGGGCAAAAGTGAATCCGCCAATTCGACCGCGATCGGATGTCGAGTACTTGTGGAATGCAGTGTTGCAGAATCAAGTGGATTGGATTGTGAGCGATCATGCCTGTTGTTCTGCCGAGAAAAAAGCGAACTTTCAGGATCCGGACAATATCTGGCTCGCAAAGGCGGGCTTTGGAGGCACAGAATATCTACTCTCAGGAATTGTCAGCGAAGGCAGTAAGCGGGGGATGTCCTACAACCATATGGCAAAATTACTGTGCTGGAATCCGGCGCAACGGTTTGGACTTCCTCAAAAGGGTGACATCGCGATCGGGTATGATGCTGACCTAGCGTTACTCGACCCCAATGAAACGTTTGTGGTTCGTGCTGCTGAATCTGAGTCGAAACAAGGCTATACCCCCTTTGAGGGAATGGAACTAACAGGGCGAGTGAAGCATACATTTCTGCGTGGGAATTTGATTTACGATCGGGGACAGGTATTGGGTTCACCTCAGGGGCATTATTTGAAGCGGTTTCGGTAATGTTTTACATGGGTTGCTGGTTGCTGGTTAGATAGAGAGACCAAAGTAACGGTTGATGTACAGCCCAATCACTCCGATATCTGAAGCATTACTCGACAAATGATATTGTCTGAACTTGCGTGACCTATGAAGCAAATGCGTTAGGTAAATTCGCACTGGCATCCCCTAGAAGTGCCTAGTAGTCTGCCAAGGGAACTTTGCCTGGTGGGGTTATTTCTGGTAAGGTGACTCAAATCCAGGAAGATCATTATGAGTCAGAAGCGTTACATCGTCGATTTAACGGATGCCGAAGTTCAACAGCTAGAAACCCTGTTGAGGACTGGAAAGCACTCGGCTCGCAAACTGACCCGTGCCCGTATCTTGTTG
>NZ_JAMPKZ010000021.1:0-70641 GCF_039962215.1 Leptolyngbya sp. ST-U4 | reverse complement strand
ATAGTTTTGAGTGGCTAGATTCAGCGTTCGAGCATCGGGTTTGTTCATACCTCTATGCTAACAATTTCTCTCCTAATCCTGCCCTCTCTTTCCTTGCCGGGTTAATATGAGGGGGCACCAATCGACGGAAGTACCTGGATAAAAGGATGCAGCTATCTCCGGCTGCTGCGCGGTGGTTCATGGAGCCTCAATCCGAGGTATTGCCGTTCTGCTTATCGTTACAGGCACAGCCCAGACGACTTGGACCGCAGCATTGGTTTTCGGGTTGTTTGTTCTGCTGCATGGACTCCTTAGCCCTTTTCTCTCTTGCCCTTCTGCCCTTTACGCTCCGCGGGGTAGAAATTCCTTTAAATCAGGTCAAATTGCAAGAGCTACCCGTTCTTCTGGCGATTGGGGTTTTCACCATTCTGCTTGCAACGTCATCGTCTTCTTGACGATCGTAGTGCTATCACCAATTCTGATTTCCCGAACCGCCACTAGCCCTCCAAAATTGAGGGAAACCGAGCCTGCCTTGAGTTAGTTACAAAGTTTCCTAAAATTGGATAATTTGGAGGGCAATGTAGCACCCTAAATATTTTTCAATCAATTCCTAACGCTCGTTAGGTGACAGACCTGAAGTTATTCTCATACCCTGGAAAACATTCACATCTTACAGGCTCACATTCACAGCAGTATTTTGGCATTAAGCAAGAACGATTAACTGGGAGTGTCGATCGCAAATGCGAGTCGTTCAGCCCTTATGTTCTAGTTTGTAATCAAGCTTTAACAATTCGAGAAATAGTACCTCCACGGGTACTACGAGAACTTACGGTTCCCATTCGACAATCAAGTAGTTCGTAAGCCTCACTCGGTCCTTCGAGCAAATGCACTATTTACTACATGAGAGATTATTGATGCTAACTCTAATCTGGCTTACGTTAACCCAAAACCCACTCGGTTCTCAAGGTCGATCGCTGGAAAGTAAGACCTTAAGATTTTATTTTGAGAATCCTCTTTAGGCGGTGATTTTCTGCATTAAGAGATCGATCGCTATAGGAGTTGAAGCTAGGAATTGCTAACTAACACTGGCTTAGCCAGGTTATTAGGCGTAAAGGAGCAAGATAAATCCTGAATTTCTAGAAAATCGTCTGTTCTTGCTGGAAAACGAAAGTCGTAAGTTAAGACATGCTAAAAAACTGTCCAGATACGTATATCAAAGCTTAGGATCTTACTGTTGTAAAAAATAGCCCTAAAGATTTTGTCTTTTATCCTTATGGGGCGCTACCTGGTTTCCAGTAGGTTTCTGTAATAGAACGATACCCGTCAGTTCCCATCTACTCGGGATATCGTATCTTTTATTATCCTAATTCGGGAATAAGTATTTTTACGGTATGCAATCAACAGTAAAAAGCATCCCGATAAGGATACCCTTAACCCTCGACTCGCCATTATCTTCAGGCGATACAACGATAGTTTTTATCGTAAATTTATCGTCCTTAACTATATCCTGTTCCTTAGTGTTGCCAGTCCACTTAACTGATAGGCTCCGCTCACAAGCCTCTTGCCTATTGACCGTACTTCTTTGAAATTTACTTACAGGACAAACCATGAAGATTAAGGATTTCGTTGACTCTGATCTCAGATACGACATTAGCGCAATTGCTGCTGACTCAGAACTCAGTCAAGAATTGCAGGCATTGCTAATCAAGATTAAATTGCTTTCTGAGCCAATGGAAGACCCCTTTGGTGCAAGGGCAATGGCAGCGCTCACCCGCTTCCAGGAGAAGAATGACTGTAACGAGCCAGAATTCCTGGGACCGCAAACTGCCGAGAAGTTGCTTGATGCTCCGGTGACGAGAGGCGAAGCAATCATGCTAGAAGCCCTCCAAAATACAGTTTTGAAGCTCAGACCCCTTGATTCGACAACACTTGGAGATGACGAGAAAACAACGCTTCAGGCAGGAACCAAGCTCAAGCTCACCTACTTTGAAATAGAGCGTAAACATATCAAGATTGTGCCGGATCAGCCAATCAAGAATTCGCCCGTCTGGTATGTGTTCGGTGAGCATGCCAGCATTTCTGGTGGTGATAAGCCAAATCTGCCAGAGAAACCCAAGGACGAAAAGCCGCCCGTTACCACACCATCAAAGCCAAAGGAGATGAAGTTAACGGTTCCCTACAAATCTCAGCGCGACAACAGCAGTAATCCGGATGGAGCGTGCAATGTCACTTCTGTTGCCATGTGCCTGGAGTTCTTCAAAATTCCGAGGAAGCAAAGTTCAGGGCAGTTTGAGGATGAGCTGTATGAATATATGCTGAATCGCAGCCTGAACCGACATTCACCCCATGACTTGGCGAAGGTAGTGCGAAATTATGGCGCAAAAGATGCCTTTGACAGCCATTCCACAGTTGATGAAGTGAAGAGTTGGCTGGCTTCTGGCAAGCCTGTCATCACGCATGGCTATTTCACAACGTTTGGTCATATTGTGGTTCTGGTGGGATTCGATGATGCAGGATTTTGGGTTCACGATCCCTATGGCGAGTGGTTTTCCAGTGGGTACGATCGCAATAATCCAGACCGCTATGACGAGAAAGGGAAGTACAAGCACTATTCCTACAACCTCATTCACAAGACCTGCGCCTACGATGGTGAGTTCTGGGTTCACTTCATCTCGAAGTAGGAATGTTTCTTAGGCGACGATGGAAAGCCATTCTTGAGAAACTAGATCCTGGTTAAGTGGAACTGGTGAGCATTCTTCCATAGAAGATCTCATTGGTTTCACTGTTAAAAGCCATCTACCGAACATACACCAACAGAATTAGGAAGCCTAAATTTATGCCTGCCCAAGAGAACGCTAATTCCAATATTTATGCCCTGTTAATTGGAATTGATGTGTATGAAAAAAATGATCAATTCGATGATCTTGGGGGTGCTGCTCGCGATATCAATCTAGTTGCAGAGTTTCTGGGCAACACACTCGGAATTTCTGAGGAAACAGGACAGCTCATCAAGTTAACTTCCCCCAGTGAAGCTACAGCAAGAACTTATCCGAAAAAAGACCCTTCACCAACCTATCAAAACATTGTTAAGGCGTTCAACGAAATAACCGCTCGGGCACAATCTGGAGACCAAGTCTATATCCATTATTCGGGTCACGGAGTACGGGCAAAAACGATATACCCTAACCTCAGCAAGCAGCACGATGAGGGACTTGCACCCATGGATCTTGCCAGCGACGGCAGATATCTGCGGGATGTGGAGATTGCGACCCTACTGAAACGCATGACGGATAAGGGTTTAGTGGTAACTGTTGTTCTGGATAGCTGTCACTCGGGGGGTGCAACCCGAGGCGACACCAAGATTCGCGGACCTCGCAACGGTACGGTTGACCAAACGAGTCGTCCTGCTGAAAGTTCGGTTGAACCGAATCAGGCAACATTAGAAGCTACCTGGAAAGCGCTTGTTGAAGGTACGCCTGCAACCGCACAATCCAATTGGGCTCCTGCAAGCCGAGACTATGTGCTATTGGCAGCCTGCCGCCCAACGGAGGAGGCATACGAATATGTAGTCAATCCTGAAAGCAGTTCAGATAGCTACGGTGCCTTAACCTACTGGATGCTGCAGACTCTCATGAGCAGTCCGCCCAACCTGAGCTACCGGCTGTTACACGATCGCCTCTGTGCCAAAATTCACAGCAAGTTCTCGCGGCAAATTCCCATGCTGATTGGCGATGGCGATCGTAAAGTGTTTGGCAGCGATCGGATGGTTAATCCCTATACGGTCGCGGTGCTGTCTGCTAAGTTAGACAAAATGCGCGTCAGGCTGAATGCAGGGCTTGCACAGGGACTCAGTGAGGGTGCTCAGTTTGCTATTTATCCCTTTGGCACCACCGACTTTTCCCAGAAAGATCAGCGATTGGCAATTGTCGAGGTGACAGACAACGTAGAACCCTCCACCTGTACCGCCAGGATTCTGCCAGTTGAAAAAGGAGGGCTTCTCCCTTCCAGTATCATTGATTCCGGATTTCCGGCGGTCATGCTTTCAGCTCCTACTGCTTTAGTTCGGCGGGTCCGTCTGTTTGACAAGGCGATCGGCGATGCCGAAGATCAACTCTCGCCAGAACTGGCTGCTCAGCAAAAGGCGGCACTGGAAAAAGTTCGACAGGCACTTTCAGGTAATGGCTGGGTGATCGAAAAGCCAAATAATGTGATTGAAGCAGACTATCAGGTTGCTGTTGCAAAAGACGGAACTTACGAAATCGGGGAAGGTAGTCCGATTAAAAATCTGGGAGATCCGCTAGATATTAATGGGCCGAACTCCCCGGCTGAAGTAGTCAAACGGCTTGTTCATCTAACGAAGTTTAAAGCGGTTGAATCCCTGCAAAATCCTGACTCCGATGTTGGGGATCAGATCGTCTTTGAACTGCTAGACGAAGACAAAGAACCATTCCTTGAGCAGCAGAATCAGATATTGACTGATGGCGATTTAGTTTATGTTCGAATCATCAACAATTCCCAGTCATCCCTAAATATTGCGCTCTTCGACTTGGAGCCAACCTGGGAAGTTTCCCAAATCGGTGTAATCAACCTTGATGAAATCTATTACGAGTTATCCAAAGATGAAATAAGGATGGTCAAGCTTCGTCTAAAGGCACCTAGGAAGCCAGGGTACGAGGGCGCAGTAGAAACTTTAAAGCTGTTTGCAACGGCTCAAATTGCTGACTTTCGTTGGATGCGCCTCCCAGCACTCGACAATGCATTTCCTTCGGAGCAATCGCGAGGACTGAAGCGAGATGCTCGCGGAATGCCGGAGAAAATACAACCAAAAGGGGAGAACTCACCCCCCATGAGCCGTCTCAATGAGCTACTGGCAATGATTGGTGCTGATGTAGATAATCCACCGCTACCAACAACCCGTGCAGAGCGCGTATTTGGTACAGATTGGGCAACCAAATCGCTCCACTTCACAGTAAAACCGATCGATGACTAAAACCGATCGCATTGTGAATTTATTTTTTGTTGCGAGAGTAGAGAACATCTGATGAGAAGAGTGATGTTATCCCTGTTTATGCCCCTGGCGTTGATGCAACAACCATCCCTAGCGCAAACGACAGGCGGTGCGGTTGTCCCCCTACCCAGAACCGATCAGGTGCAGCTTCAACTGGTGAACTGCGGAGGCTGGGGACTTATCGCGCCGATCGACTGCGGCTTATCGCGCCTGTTTCTACCTACTGCTGCGTTTGCCAATGGTCGTCAACTGCGGTTTGACAACACAACTTCAAGCCCTCTAAATATTAGCAATGCCGCTGTCGATGCTGAGGGAGTAGACACCCGCTATCAGTTAACAGATGCCGTAACGATTCCTCAGGGAACATATTCGCTTCCGGCTCGCCAAATCAGCAGTATTCCCTTAGAACTGAAGCGATCGGCAATGCCGCCTGACCTTTACACGGGTGCTATTTACCTGACACCCGAAGGCGATCGTGAACGTTTTGTGCTGCCGCTGAATATCAGTGTTCGTAGCGGTGCCCTTGTACCACTGCTGCTCCTGCTCCTAGGTATTATTTTGGGGCAATTCTTTAAGTACTGGCAAGAACGTGGAGAACCCCAGACAAAGGCGCTGGAGAAACTGTATCGTCTAAAAAGCGATATTGCAGAAATAACGGACAGCGAAGACAAACAAGCTTTGATTTCAATGACAGAAGGAACGCGCAAGCTCATCTCCCGATATGAGTTTGAGAAGGCAGATGCAGATTTAGCACTCATTTATAATCGTTTGGACTTTCTGAAGAAGCTTAAAGTCATTGAGAATAGTCTTAAGCAACCGAAACAGCTAATTTCTGACGACGATATCGAAGATTATTTGGATAAAATTACTGAAGCGAGGAATTTGGTTAGACAAGGGACAGGCGAAACAGATGCCAAGGCAAAAGAGCTTCTAGAATTCGTCAGCAATGCGCTGGGCGGAATCAGAACTAGGGGAAGCAGCGCGGGCGGTGATCTAGCAGACGAAAATCATATCAGGGCAACGGAAGCCAGCCGGAGTGCAAAAGCCATTATCGAAATGAACGGCCGCCTCTCAGTTCCCTCCAGGCCTAAACAGAGTCGATGGCATAAAGTTCAGGAATTTCTGGTCGAATTTTTCGGTTTCACCTCGCTCGTCCGGGCTGAGGCAAACTACTGGCTAATTAGACCGTTTCTGTGGTTGACGCTGCTCACATTCCTGTCATTGATTGGCATGATGAATCTTTATGTGGATAACGGCACAACGTTTGGCGCAAAGCGATTCTCAGACTATTTTGCGCTTGTTCTCTGGGGACTGAGTGCAAACGTCGCCAGCAGTAGCATTAGCAATCTACCCGTTCTACGCGGACAGAAAGGAACAGGAGAGGGTCAGGCATAAAGTATCGAATCTTTTAAGTTCCTTAGCGATCGTTCCATCTTAAGAAGCATTATGACTGCGCCAAATGCCAAAACAGAATTTCTTGAACGCAAAGCGGAGCGCGAATTCACAGAAACCGAAGTGGCATCCAATTCTGTTGAGCAAGGGCGATCGCTGGTTGTCGTCATTGGCATCAACGAATATATCCATTGGCAAAAGCTCAAAAATGCAGTCCAGGATGCAGTTGGTCTTCAGCAAACGTTGATTGACAAACTTGGCTTCTCTGCACCTATTCCGCCACTTCTCAATGAAGCTGCAACCAAAGCCGCAATAACTTTTTTGATTGAGGATCAGCTTCGTGAAGAGGTTCAAAAAGATGACAGCCTGGTCCTATTCTTTGCAGGACATGGACATACTCGTGTTGATAAAGCCGGGGACATTGTTCTGGGAGAGACTGGATTTATTATTCCTGCAGAAGCACGTGGTCCCAAAGAAGTTTGGAGTGACTATATCCAGATTGATCCCCTATTACAATCTATTAGTTGGCTTCCAGCAAGACATATTCTCGTCATTTTAGATTCCTGCCACAGTGGGTTTGCGTTAGGAGAAGCGATGAAAAGCTTTAGAGATGCAGTCCGCTATGAAAAAGATTTGAGCAGTCGGCTGAGCCGCAAAGTTATTACTTCCGCTCGAAGAGAGCAGCTTGCACTGGACAATGGACCGATTCCGGGACATTCATTGTTCACTGGGACGCTGGTGGACGGCTTTAACTGGGGCAAAGCGGATCTGGACGGAAATGGTTTGATTACATCTTCAGAGCTAGGACTATTTATTCAGCAAAAAGTTGGTCAGACATCGGAATCAAAACAAACACCTGACTTTGGATCATTCTATTTAGACGATCGGGGAGAAATGGTTATTTCCCTCCGCAATCAAAGCTTTGATGCTCTCAAAGCCCGTGCTTTTTCCGCCCTGCAATCCAGAGAACTGAAGTTCTTCAAGGAACGAGTAGAAGAACTTATCGCTCTTAATCCATCCAGCCCTGAAAGCCTTTACCTTGAATACAGATTACGTTTTGCTGAAAATGACTTTGAAAGAGTCGTTGAAATTATAAACACTCTTCTAAGCTTAAATTTAAGCAATGGTTTAATCCCACTTTCTCAGGAAGATCTCTGGGATATCGAGGGGCGACTTTACTGTTGGGCATCAGTGTTTTCAATTACCGAAACAACCTTTCCGGTTCAAGTTAACGTTCTGGTCAGGGATGCTGGGGGAGTGCCTGATAAGCTGGAAAATGCTGAGAAAATTAGGCTCGGTGACGTTGAGGGATACCGGATTGAACACAGAAAAGTATTCCGATTGAGCCTCACCAATACCACAAGCCACCCGCTCCACATTTATATGGTTGAAATTGATTCAAATGGTTACTTTCAACCAATAATTTTATGGAAGGAGGAAGATATTTTATTTGATGGCTTACCTCCTGGAGAAACAAAATTGTCTTATCCTTTTGTTCAAACAGGAAGCACAGGTACTTGTGAGATACGTCTCTTTGCCTCACCCAAGAGATTAAAATTCTTTTTATTTCCAGCATCGCCGGGAGCAAGAGGTTCATCTATCGAATTGATCGAAGAAGAAGATTTAACGCAGATAAAAATGAAACCTATTTATTACAGTATGACGAGTAAGCTCTGATTAATACCACTATTTTGGAACAGAAAATTTATTAGATATGCCTTCAGCAAAATAAAGCAGATGTTGAACAACGAAACGCAAACCCTTTAGAGCATCAATATTGAAAGATTGATCAATCAAGCCGGTACTGCTTTCGATCGCGTGTAAAGCAATAGCATTAACAGTGAGGTATTCAATGAAACTTGAAGAGATGATTACCCAGGAAAAAGTGGTGTCTTTGGATGTTCTAACTAATGATACCGAGTTAATCAAAGACATTCAGACTCGCCTGAGTGCTTTAGGTCTATTGCCCGTTACAGAGATTGATGGACTCTACGGTCCTATCACTGAAGCCGCCTTGAAACGATTTTGTGAAATTGCTCATCTCGATAACACTGTTACAGGCTTGTTTGGTCCCACCTTTGCAAAACGGCTCTCTACCGTGCGCGGACCATTGATCAACCCACCTGCTGTTACCTCCTCCAAGACGGTTAAATCCGATGTGCTGGCAACTGCCCTTAAGTTCACCCTACTTTGGGAAGGCGGACTTGCCGATGTTAAAGGAGATTTGGGTGGGCTAACGAATCAGGGCGTGACCCAAACGACCTACAACAGCTACAGGATTCGCAAAAAACTACCCACCCAGAGCGTCAGAAACATTGCTGATAGCGAGGTGCTTGAAATATACAGTGAAATGTTCTGGCAACCGAGCCAGGCAGAACTCATGGTTCCTCCCTTGGCGATCGCCCATTTTGATACAGCAGTCATGTTTGGTGTAGGGGGTGCAGTGTTGTTTCTCCAGGAAGCATTGGGTGTTCCTGTAGATGGTGGATTTGGACCACTAACCGCAAAAGCACTTGAGAAAAGCAATACTAAAGAATTGGCATTGAAGCTAATTGATGGTCGCGAGAAATATCATCGTGAATTTGTGCAAAGAAATTCAGACCAGCAAAAATTCTTAGATGGCTGGCTCAATCGGGTTAACAGTAGCCAGGCTCCAAAAATTGGTCTGAGAACATTTCTCAAGAGTTTGGCGTAGGGACGATCTGGTTGAAATATGCAGTGAGCCTTGTAAGTGGACATCCGAGATTCGAAGCGTTAGTCTACTTTTTCCACTGAAAGTTCATTGCTGAGCTTTTTAACAGCACATGCTGAAACTCTCTGAGCCAGTAAGCCATTGATTTGCAGAATAAGGATTATTGTTATGTCATCTTCAGACTACTACTGGTCGCGCCACCTGATTCAGGGTTTTGGCAAGATGTGGTTTTTGATTATTCCCCAAGAAGCCAATAGCAGCGGCGGGGGAGTTAGTTTGCTCGGCTCTGTGGTGAATGAGATTTCTGGTAATCTCTTTCCAGGCGGCATCGGCTTTAAGATCGTAGGCAGAGACTTCCCCGAACCCAATCACCTCACAAAGCCCCAACTGCTGCTTAAGGCGATCGAATCGCAGCGTCAAGCAATGGGAATCGCAGACGATGAACAGATTGTGGCAGAAGTCAAATATCCGGATTTGACCGTGATCTTTGAGCGATCGGATCTCTTGAAATCTGGGGTTGGTAACTTTCCCAGCCTGCCCGTCTCCGTCAGCGTAGACTACTCCCGCATGGAGAAAATCTCGATTCAGTTCGGAGCCAATACGCGCAAGCTATTTATTCCTACCGGATATCTCAGTAAGCTTAAGAACTTCGTTGGCGGAGACGACAGCAAAATCACCACCGATGTCAGCATTGACAAAGAAACGATCGTCCATCAAATTCTCCTCACCGATCGCTATAGCATCACTTTCGGGTCTGTTTCATCCTTTGACTCTAACTTTGAAGCTGCCATTAATCTAGCAAACACTTTCAACGCAGGCAGAATTGCCTTTGATTTAGAACAAACTGCGAAAAAGCAAGTCACCGTCAGTGTGGATGACGGCAATGAGTATTTGATTGCATTGAAAGATATTGACTGGGACGACCTTTAGCAGGCTTGCCTCTAGCAGTCTCGATAGTTTGCGCAAAACTGAAGTCAGCGATCATGAAAACGATCCTCATCCTGTCGTCGAATCCCAAAGGCACCTCCGTTCTTGACCTCGATCGCGAAATTCGAGATATTCGGGAAGGATTGAGACGATCGCCCAACCGTGATCAATTTCATATTGAAGTGCGGGGAGCAGTGCGTCCTGAAGATTTGCGGCGATCGCTACTGGAGGTGAAACCTCAAATCGTTCATTTCTGTGGTCATGGGGATGGAGAAGATGGGCTAGTGCTGGAAGATAATGACGGCAAAGCCCAACTGGTGGAAAGCGATGAGTTAGCGCGTCTGTTTAAAATATTTGCTGATCAGGTGGAGTGTATTCTGCTCAACGCCTGTTACTCTGAAGTGCAAGCCAATGCTCTGATTCAATATATCAACCATGTCATTGGCATGAACCGTGAGATTCCAGATGCAGCCGCCATTGCTTTCTCGATCGGCTTCTATGACGGTATTGGGGCAGGAGAATCAATCGAAACGGCTTACAAGCTGGGATGTAGTGCAATTGAAACCGATCTTCCCAATCTCTCCAGCGCAAGCCGTAAATTGATCCCCATCCAACTGCCTGAGAATGCACCTCCGCTGGTTTTGCCAGACTATTTGATTCCCGTTCTTAAACAAAAGGAGCAACTCAATCCGATCGTTCTCTCCGCTTCTCCTGTCTCGACTGCCAAAACACAGCTTGAACCACTGATTGGTCACTCGGATTGGATTCGGTCGCTGGCATTCAGTCCAGATGGTAAAACGATTCTCAGCAGCAGCAACGATCGCACCGTTCGCGTTTGGGATGTCGAAACTGGACGACTCTTGCATCTGCTGACTGGGCATCGCGATCGCATAAAGTGCGTAGGGATCAGCCCGGATGGTCAACGGATGTTGAGCTGTAGTGCGGATGGTCAGGTTAGAGTATGGGATAGGGAATTGCTGACGCACAAGAAGACGGGAGATTGCCAGTACATCGTGAAGGCAACCTCCAGGACAATTACTCTGGTCAATTCCTTGCCCGTTAGTCCCAATCCTCAACGTCCTGTCTTTGCCACGGGAGCAGAGCATGGCAAGGTTTCAATCTGGAATCTGGAGACTGGACAGTGGCAGCGAACGATTTCAGCCCATAGTAGTCCGGTGTTGTCGCTGGCGTTTAGTGGGGATGGGAAGTGGCTGGCGAGTGGAAGTCAAAACAAAACGATTAAGCTGTGGGATTTGGACAATCCAGGGGAACAACCGCGCTATGCCATTGGTGATGCTCACTTGAGCCAAATTTTCTCGCTTGCAATTAGCAATCAGCATCAAATCTTAGTCAGCGGAGGAGCCGATCGCACCATTAAACTCTGGAACCTGGCAACGGGGGAGAAGCGATCGCCCAAACACATTCTCGAAGGTCATGCAGGGCAGGTGTGGTGTGTGGCGGTCAGTCCGGATGGATCGAAAATAGCCAGTGCCAGCGGAGATTTTACGGTGAAACTGTGGAATATCCAAACGGGAGAACTGCTGCAAACCTTTACAGGGCATCTGGGAGAGGTGCGAACTGTTACATTTAGTGCGAATGGCAAGGTGGTGGCTAGCGGGGGCGATGATCTGGAGATTAAACTATGGGAAATACAAGTTTAGAATTCCTTCTATTATTTCCATCCTTAAGCTTCTATGCCTGATCAGTCTTCCGCCCGAAAATTAGTACCGATTGATTCGGAGTTATATTCTCAGTACCGTGGTGTCAATCGCTGGGCAGTTATTGTTGGCATTTCAAAGTACCAGTATTCCAACTTAAATTTGAAATACGCCGATCGGGACGCGGAAGACCTTTATCAACTCCTGCTTACTCCGAATGGAGGCAGTTTTCAGGCTGATCACATTTGCAAGCTGACAAACGAGCAGGCTACAACCGGAAATATTAATCGTGCGTTACGAAGTTTTTTGAAGAAGCCCGCCCGAGAGGACTTAGTGTTGATTTACTTTGCCTGTCATGGATCACCTGATCCAGATCGACCAAACAATATTTATTTCCTGACTCATGATACTGATCGGAATGACATTGCAGGCACTGCATTACCAATGGAAGACATCGATCGGGCTTTGAAGAGTATTTTGCACTCAGAGAAGGTAATTATTCTGGCAGACACCTGTCATAGTGCAGGGGTTAGCGGAGGTATTGGCGGTCGAAGAAGCGTAGTAGATGATTCCCAATTGATGAATCGCTTTCTTCAGGAGATTAGCCGATCGAAAGGTGGAGTTGCCCTTTTAACCTCAGCAGAAGCCAATGAGGTATCGTTTGAAGACACAGAGTGGGGAGGTGGGCATGGTGTCTTTACCCATTACCTCCTAGAAGGAATGCGAGGAGCAGCCGATCGCGATGGCAATGGCATCGTAACAATTGGGGAGCTATTTGAGTATGTGCGCGATAGCGTTAAACAAGCTACTGGTGATAAACAACATCCTTTAATGGGGCCAAATGCTTACGATCGCAATATGCCAATCTCGATCATATCGGGTTCAAATATTCCACAAACCGCAAAATTTAACCAATACCAGCACCAAAATAGTCAGTATCTTTCGCAGAATAGGACAAGCGTCTTAGTTGACGATCTAAGCTCTGCTTGTGGAGTAGACTATAGAACATTGCAAAAATTCTTGATTACAAAGAATTGGCAAGAGGCAGATGAAGAAACTAATAAATTAATAGGAAAGATAATTAACCAAAACCGTATTGGAATTAAGGGAATTCCTTGTCAAGATTTATGGACCGTAGATCAATTATGGATGAAATATAGTAATAATAATTTTAGCCTCAATAAGCAGCATCAGATCTGGCAGAGTTTAGTAGAAATTGAGGATAGACGTTGGAAGGGCCTTTTTGCCCAGCTTGGATGGATGAGCGAGGTAAAAAGGGAATTTGCAGGTTTTTCACTGGGAAATCAGTATTTAGAAATGGACAATACTATTTTTTATCAAAAAGATATCATAAACGCTCAACCTGCTGGCTACCTTCCATCAATTGCTAAATTTGTAGCTTCTAAATACTCTTCTGATTCTGAAAAAGGTAGACAAATTACGTATTTGTTCTCTCGACTTTCCGAATGCAGTTTTAACAAATAAGAGCTTGATCAAACTTAGGATATTGAAGCATTTATTAACCTAACATAATTTTGATTGAAGCGTTTAAGTAATAGAACATATTATTAATCATGAGTCTTTAATCCAAGTCAACATAGGAGATTAAGATGTCTTCAGCACAGAAATACTCTGATGAGGTAAGGCTTGCACTTCGTGAAGGTAAAGGCGAAATCAATGAACATTATCGTAATTTTCTGAATTTGATGATTAAGGATCTTGGTCTATCTCCTAAAGAAGCTGCGCTAATTGGGGATGAGGTCGTACTTGCGTTTCGCAACTACAAGGCTGAGTTAGAGGAAGCTTTAAGGACTGAGTATCCTAACATTTGTGATGTCACCTTAAAGCAATTGAAACAGCTACAGCTCCATTTTAAGCTATCAGATGAAGATGTAGAAGCAGTAATGAATTTATGCTTATTAGAAATGAAAGGTGCTGTACTCAGCCAAGAGGATAAAAAATCTCTACGAACAGTTTTATTAGCTTTGGGAGGAGTAACAGTAGCAGGTGCGGTTGCTAGTATTGCAATTCCTGCCCTTTCCCTGCCTTCCGCTGCACTTGTCTCTTACTCTATCATGAGTTCTCTTGCTACACATTTTAGAGAAAGGAGAAAAGATAAAGAGCATCTTGTTGATAAGGCAGACGAAAAGCTTAAGAGAAAGACTTAATGATGTTGAAAGATATATTGTGTTATGCCACAAAATAGCAGCAGACTCAGATGATTCATGGCAACCTATCGATGTTGATGTCAAACAAGAGTGATACTCATTCGTGGAAAGCTATGATTATAGCTTCATAAATGAATGCAATTACAGTCACTTCAGGAGCATTTTTAACAATTGGCTCGTTTTTAAAGGAGCAGCTATTGTAGGTTAGCTCCAACTGTAGAAAGCAACAATAGACCGGTGCGTAAAATTTGCGAAGGAAAGCTGTGGAAGGTGAATTATCAGAATAAACAAGAAGCAGACGGATGAGCGAACTAGGCAAGGGCAGAGCATGAAATAATAGACTTGTTGGGTAATAAGCTCAAAAATCCTTGAAACCTGCTTCTAGTAAGAATTACAGGAATTTTAGCTGAAAATTCCTGAAACTCAGTTTGCATAAGCATTTCAGTGATTTTTCTCGTTATTTTCCAACAAGTCTAATAACAGAGCAGGCTTGATGCAACTTTACAGTTGTCCTTAACAGCGATCGTTACAAAAGTTTCAGCACAGCTAGTAGTTATGCGAGTGCAATGGCAACTCATTACTTAATACTATGATTGAAAACTATCGTTCTTTCAATCTTTTGGTTTAATTCCTAGCAATCATAGCTATCCTACTAAAGCTAAAAACAATGTAGGGGACTCAACCTTGGTCAAGAGAAGATGCAACCCGAAGTGGTGCCTCTACGGCTGAGCATCCTTTGTTGATTGGAGTGGAAGTAGAGTTTAATGAATCGGCAATGCTGAAAAAGAATGATTTTTTACGAAAGATCTGCTTTTGAGACAGCTAAGTCCTGCTAAATTAGCAATACCAATGAATCCAAGCTAAGCCCAGAAAATTCCTTAATCAGATTCTAAAATGTCTGATCGGTTCTCTACCAGAAAATTGGAGCCAGTTAATTCAATTCTATACACTCAATACTAAAACTGCGCTCGCAATTTAGTAGCGGTCATTGGCATCAATTGAATGTAGCGTTAGAGCTCTCAACCTTAGTACGGCTGTTAATAACGTAAATGGGATCGCTCTATACTGAGGATTTTTAACCCTTAACATGCATCACTTCTAAGCTTTTGCTCGGGTGTGTGAACCAGACAATCGTTAGTGCAATCAGCGCAGGAAGGGTTTGTAATGCAAGTGTTGTAGGCTTTAAGGTCACTGCGCCAAAGATGCCGGCAATGATTACGCAAACCAGAAAAAACACACGCTGCCGTACGGTGTTGTCCCTTGCAAAAGCTGACCAAAGTAAGCCAACTGCGATAAAGCTGTTATAAAGACCTGCGTTTTGTACAAGCGGAGCCACTTGTGAGGCGACATCAGCAGTAAAACCAAGCCTTTGATAGACCAATGGGTTCTTTCAGAAAAATATTTCAACCGTTGCGATCGCAATATGAATAGCTGCAATAACGAGAACAGCAATAGCGGATGTAATTTACATGTAGTGTGTCCTCTCAGGTAGTTTCCATCAATTCTTTAAACCGTTAGGTGCTGAAGTCTAAGCCATTTGAGTTAATTCTTAATAAGAAGCGGGCTGGATGGAAGTGAGCAGACCAAAATATATATTGAGCGTAAGTTTTTGGCTAAGCTCCCGTCACTATGAAAATCCTGATCCTTGCTTCTAATCCTCGTAAAGACCTGAACCTTGATCATGAGATTAGGGATTTGAAGGATGTGATCGAAAATTCCCGAAATAGGCAGGAGTTTGAAGTCGAAGATGCACTTGCTGTACGGGTTGAAGATTTGCAAGATCTGCTGCTTCGGCACAAACCACAGATTGTACATTTTTGTGGACATGGTAGCGGTCAGCAGGGATTGGTGTTTGAGAACGATGATGGAGGCGAGCAATGGGTCAGAGCGGAGGCATTGTCTGATCTATTCAAGCTATTTTCAGAGCACGTGGAGTGCATCTTGCTAAATGCTTGTTATTCAGAAGAGCAGGCGAATGCGATTGTAAATCACATTAATTATGTGATTGGTATGAATCAAGAGATCCGAGATGATGCCGCGATCGCCTTTGCAAAAGGTTTTTATCGAGCCTTAGGATACGACTGTTCCATTGAGCAAGCCTATGAGTTCGGCAAGAATGCTATTCAGCTAGAGATTTCAGGTAGCTCTAAAACGCGATCGGGTGGGGCAGATGTCGCTCGAAAGGTGGAGGTTGTAGACGCAATCCAACAAATTGCTATTCCAGAACATCTGAAACCAATTCTCAAGAAGAAGCCCAACCTAATATTGAGTGCCAAGTCTGCGATTGCAGATCCACAACAGCGCCTCTCTCAAGAAAACCGCACTGCAATTCTATTAGACATTGATAAATTCTTAAAACAGTTCATACCAGGAAAAGGGAAATCAAATAAAAACTACTCGCCATTTTTAGCTACATTAGCAATGCTACTTGCTTGTTTTGTTGGGTTTGTATTACTTAAAGATGCTAATCAGTCTAATGAGCAGCCTCCGGTAAAGCCCCCAATAGAAACACCTGGTGGTGAGCTACCCAAAAACAATACTAATGCCTTTGAAGAGGCTCGAGCATTAGAGCAAGAAGCAGATTCTCTAATGCGTACAAACCCACTCACTCAAACTATTTTGAGCCAGGCGATCGATCGCTGGGAAAAAGCCATTCAGCTCCTGGAGCAAGCAGGCTCCAGCAATTTTCCTTCGGAGGAAGTATCTTCGGAATTGAGTGAATATAAAAACCAGCTTTTGTATACAGAAGCGTTGAAATTTGGGCTTAGTGCTTCTGACCTAATTAAGCAGCTTGGAGAGGATGCTGGGCTTGAAGAGTGGGAGGCGATTCGACAACTTTGGCTGCAAGCAATTGACAGGCTAGAAAAAATTCCGCCAACTGATCCCAATTATGCAAGAGCACGAAACAAGATTAAGGAATACGAAGTTGGCGAGCACAATGCAAAACTTGCAGGACCGTTTTTCACCTTTAAGCAAGCTGTTGAAATGGGTACAAAAGCTGCTGAAGGGGTCATAGCTGCAAAATCCAAAGAAGATTGGCTGAAGGTGGCACAGCTATGGGATCAGGCTCGTGAATTAATGGCCAAAGTACCAGAGCAATCCGATCATTATGCAACGGCCCAGCAAAGGATTGATGAATACCAATTCAATAGAAGGTATGCCCTAAAACGGGCTGAAGAGCTCGTTAATGAAGGGCTCTAAACTTTAAAGTATCATTGCAACACTCTTCACAAATCCTGATGAAAGCTTAGCAAACAGTATAATTTTTTTATCTCCGATCTTCTGCTTCCGTATGAAAATCTTGATTCTTGCATCCAATCCCCGCAAAGACCTAAGCCTCGATCGCGAAATTCGGGATTTGAAAGACGTGATTGAGAAGTCTCAAAACAGGCAGGGATTTGCGGTCGAAGATGCTTTGGCAGTGCGTGTTGGAGATTTGCACGACCTTTTCTTCAAACACCGACCGCAGATTGTCCATTTTTGTGGACATGGCAGTGGACAGCAGGGGCTTGTGTTTGAGGGCAATAATGGGGGAGAGCAGTGGGTACGGGCAGAGGCTCTCTCAGATTTGTTCAGGCTATTTTCTAACAACGTGGGCTGTGTGTTGTTGAATGCTTGCTACTCGGAAGAGCAGGCAAATGCGATCGTCAATCATATTGATTATGTGATTGGCATGAACCAGGAGATTCGCGATGATGCGGCGATCGCTTTTTCCAAAGGGTTTTATCGGGCACTAGGGTATCAGTGTTCTATTGAGGAAGCCTATGAGTTTGGCAAAAATGCGATTCAGCTAGAGATTTCGGGCAGTTCTAAAATGCGATCGGCTACGGCCGAAGATGTAGCACGAAAACTGGAGGTGGCTGATGTCATTCAGCAGGTTGCCATTCCAGAACACCTCAAGCCGATTCTCAAAACAAAGCCAACGTTAGCTCCAGGTTCCAAAGCTACCAATACCCCTCCAAATCAACCGCTTTCTCAGGAAGCCCGTGTTGCAATTCAACTGGATATTGATCAATCTTTAGAAGCAGATGCGAAAGTCAAGCAGTATCGCGATCGGGTGCGAGAGTTTTTAGCCGATCGCAAGTTAACACCGCTGGAGACGATTCGGTTAGAGCGATTGCGGAAAGACCTTGGCTTATCTAAAACGGAAGCAAACCGCATTCTGAAAGAAGAACAGGAACCCATTCGCAAAGCCAGAGATGAGTATGAGGCAGTGCTGATTGGTCTAATTGAAGTGGGGCAGTACCCAATAGATGTAGAAACACAAAATGAGTTGCGGACTGTACAGCAGGAGTTAGGGCTGAGCGATGAGGAGGTTGGCACGATCGCAATGCCAATATTAGCAGCGGCAGAAGAGGAACATCAGGCAGAATTAAAGCGGAAACAGGAACAGGAATATCAGCAAAAGCTCCAGCGTTATGAGCAGGAATTTAGAAAAGCGATCGAAGCTCAATACCCGATCGATTCTTTTGTGCGAGATGGGTTGAGGAACTTCCAGCAAGCTTTAGGATTGAGTGATGGAGCAGTGGTTCAAATTGAAGAACCAATCATTGCGCCGAAAGAAGCAGCATATCAGCGACAGCTAGAAGAACAGCGTGAAATAAAGCGACAGAGGGAGCAGGAACAGCAGCGTGAAAGAGAGCGACAGCGACAGCTAGAAGAACAGCATAGGCAGGAAGAAGCGAAACGGCAACCTCCACTGAAGGTGGTTGAATTCCAGATTCCTAAAATTCAGATTGTCACCCAAACCATTGAGAAGCCAGGAATCTTTGGCAAGAAAACGGAAACCGTTACGAATCTGAATGTTACTTCTCAGCGAGGACAAGCAGAATATTTTGTTGAAGACCTGGGTAATGGCGTGACATTGGAAATGGTTGTCATTCCGGATGGCAGCTTTATGATGGGGTCGCCGAGCCAGGAGTTGAAACGATCGGACAATGAAAGTCCGCAGCATCGAGTTACCGTTCGCTCCTTCGGGATGGGGAAGTTTGCCGTAACGCAGGCACAGTGGAAAACGGTTGCAAGAATGCCAAAAGCCAATCGGGATTTGGAGGTTGATCCTGCCCACTTTAAGGGCGATCGTCGTCCAGTGGAACAAGTTTCTTGGAATGAGGCAGTAGAGTTTTGCGATCGGCTCGGCCAAAAGACAGGAAGGCAATATCGCTTACCAAGCGAGGCAGAATGGGAATACGCCTGTCGCGCCGGAACCACAACCCCCTTCTATTGCGGAGAAACCATCACGACAGATTTAGCGAACTATGATGGCAACTATACCTATGGCTCAGGAACCAAAGGGATTTACCGACAGGAGACCACAGAAGTCGGCAGCTTCGCAGCGAATGCCTTTGGTTTGTATGATACGCACGGCAATGTCTGGGAGTGGTGTCTGGATCCCTGGCATGAAAATTATCAGGGAGCACCGATCGACGGAAGTGCTTGGATAACAGGAGGAGATAGCGATTATCGGCTGCTGCGCGGTGGTTCGTGGATCGGCAATCCGAGGTACTGCCGTTCTGCCTATCGTGACGGGTACGGGCCGGACTACAGGTTCAACTCTCTCGGTTTTCGAGTTGTTTGTTCTGCTGCGTGGACTCCTTAGCCCTTTGCTCTCTTGCCCTTTTGCCCTTTACCCTCTATTCTTTTCTCTACCGCGCGAAGCGCGATCAAAATTTTTTCATATTTGGGGCAATGCAGGATCTACCCATTATTCAAAAAACCTACGACCTGATCAAGTGGTATGTACCGATTCTAAACCGCCTTCCACGAGATCACAAATTTCTTTTAGGCGATAGAATCACAACCGGGCTATACGACCTGCTGGAAGGCTTGATCCGGGCACGCTATAGCCGCGATAAACTGCCCCAACTAGAATCACTCAATAGTAATCTTGATATTTTACGGCATCAGACTCGACTATTGCTCGATTTTAACCTGATTAAAACAGAACGCTACGAATACGCAGGGCAACTCCTCAATGCCATTGGCACCGACCTGGGCGGCTGGATTCGGCAACAGCACCAGCGATTAAGCAGCTCATGAAACGCTATGGCTACCTCTGGGATCAGGTCATTGCCTTTGAAAACCTGCTATCAGCCGCTCGTCAGGCACAAAAAGGGAAACGGTTTCGAGACAACGTTCTAACCTTTAACTACCACCTGGAACAGGAACTAGCGCAACTCCAGACTGAGCTGCAATCCAAAACCTATCAACCGGGAACCTACCGTACCTTTCGGGTCATGGAACCCAAGCCTCGCCTCATTTCTGCTGCTCCCTATCGCGATCGAGTTGTTCATCACGCCCTTTGCAACGTCATCGTTCCCATCTTCGAGCGCAGCTTCATTGCCGATTCTTACGCTAACCGGGTTGGCTTTGGCACTCATCGAGCACTCAAACGCTTCACTCAGTTTGCTCGATCCAATCGCTATATCCTGCAATGCGATCTCAAAAAATACTTTCCCAGCATTGATCACGAAATCTTGAAAACATTGGTGCGGCGTAAACTAAAATGCCCAGATACCCTCTGGCTGATTGATACGATTATCGATAACAGCAACGAACAGGAACCCGTGTGCGAGTATTTTCCTGGCGATGATCTGATCACCCCCTTAAATCGCCGTCGCGGGTTGCCCATCGGTAACTTAACCAGCCAGTTCTTTGCCAACATCTACCTCAATGGCTTCGATCACTTCGTCAAAGAACATCTTAAAGCCGATCAATATCTACGCTACGTCGATGACTTCGCCCTATTCAGCAACGATTACCATTTCCTTGCAAAAGCACGACCCGCCATAGAAAACTATCTAGCAGGGCTTCGCCTCAAGATCCATCCGATCAAGAGCCAACTTTTTGAGACAAAGCACGGAGCAACCTTTCTGGGATTTCGCGTCCTACCAAACCAAATCCGAGTCCGTACCGAAAATCTGCGCCGAGCCAAACGCCGATTGCGCCATCTGCAATCTAGTTATGCCGTAGGTCACATTCCATTCTCGCAGTTGACCCAATCTCTTCAAAGCTGGTTTGCTCATCTGGAACAGGGAAACACCTATCAACTCAAGCAAAACATTCTCACAGATCTCGATCTTCTGAGACAATAGCAACTGTCCTGCAAACACAGGCAAGCAATGGGGCAGGCACCTCCGGCTGGTGCGCGGTGGTTCGTGGAACAACAATCCGAGGAACTGCCGTTCTGCCTATCGTAACAGCAACGAACCGGACAACAGGAACAACAACATCGGTTTTCGGGTTGTTTGTTCTGCTGCGTGCGCTCTTCTGTACCAGAACAGGTGGATGGGAATTCATCAGGCGAGTCGAAGAAGAGTCCAGACCTGTTCCAGCGAGGAAGGCAACGACCTCCAAAAATAACTGCGAACCGGATAGCTTGGTAGCATAGTCGAAGAGTTGTCCGGTTCACTCACATTTCAATAGATTTAAGCCAAGTTCAGCATAGCTTCAATGTCCGATCGGTTCTCTACCAGAAAACTAGAGCCAGTTGATCTAAACCTCTATGCTCAGAACCAAAACTGCGATCGCTGGGCAGTAATTGTCGGTATATCACGCTACAAACACAACCGCTTGAATCTCAAGTATGCCGATCGTGATGCCGAGGAGCTTTACAACGTACTGACTACTCCTACTGGCGGTGGGTTTAAGCGAGAGCATATTTGCAAATTAACGAACGAGGAGGCAACCACACAGAACATTACAAGAGCACTCCGAAGCTTCCTGAAGAAGCCTGCCCGTGAAGATCTTGTGGTCATTTACTTTGCCTGTCATGGTGCTCCAGATTTCGATCGACCCGGTAACGTCTATCTTCTCAGCCATGACAGCGATCCAGATGATATTGCTGGAACCGCCCTACCAATGCGGGAAATTGATCTTTCCCTCAAAGAAAACTTGCACGCTGAGAAAGTCATTGTCCTGGTCGATGCTTGCCATAGCGCAGCAATCGGCGGAGGAATTGGGCGAAGAAGTGCGATCGATGACTCTACCCTGTTAAATCGATATCTGCAACAAATGAGCCAAGCCAAAGGCGGACTGGCTCTACTCACCTCAGCCGAAGCCAATGAAGTGTCGCTTGAGGATTCCAGGTGGGGCGGTGGACATGGCGTCTTCACCCACTATTTATTGGAAGGAATGCGAGGAGCCGCTGATATTGATCAAAATGGAATTGTCACGATCGGAGAATTATTTGAATATGTGCGCGACAATGTGAAACGGGCAACAGAGTACAGACAGCACCCCCTTATTGGCTCCAATGCATTCGATCGCAATTTGCCGATCGCCTTTGTTCCCCAGAAGCTACAGGCTACAGGGCAAGTAGATAGTGTTGAGCAGCGCACAGTTCAAGAGAATCTTAGGATTCCCGCTTCTCAACAATCTCGGCTTCGTGAGCTTTTTCCAGCTGGAGCACAGCCCTTTGAGTTTCAGATGATTTCAGTCAATGAGTTTGGTCAACCTGTGGATCAGCAGCAGCAGGTAGCGGAATGTTTTGTGGAGGATCTTGGCAATAGCGTTCTGCTGGAAATGGTCTTTGTCCCGGAAGGCAGCTTTCTGATGGGCACCTCTGGAGCCAAAGCGAAGGCAGCGGAGAAACCTCAGCACCCAGTTACGGTGAAGCCCTTCCTAATGAGCAAATACCTCATTACGATCGCCCAATGGAGTACGGTCGCGTCTCTGCCACAAATTCACCAAAGTCTGAAACGTCGCCCATCGCGCCAGGGAACTGCCCATCAACCTGTGGTTAATATCTCCTGGCATGATGCAGTCGAGTTTTGCGATCGCCTGGCTCAAAAAACGGGCAAAGCCTATCGCTTATCTACTGAAGCAGAGTGGGAATACGCTTGCCGTGCAGGAACCCAAACGCCTTTCCACTTTGGCGAAACCTTAACTTCTGATATCGCAAACTGTGATGCAACTTTTCCCTATCGAGCAGCACCTCCAGGGATCAGGTGCGAGAAAACAACGCCTGTCGGCAGCTTTCAAGTTGCCAACCGCTTCGGACTTTTTGATATGCACGGCAATGTGTGGGAATGGTGCCTGGATCACTGGCATAAACGCTATACAGGTGCACCCACCTCAGGAGAAGCTTGGCTGGATAACATAGAAAATCCTAATCGAGTATTACGCGGAGGCTCCTGGCGCAATGAGCCATTACTTTGCCGATCGGCTTCTCGTTGGTACGGTCCCGTAAATGAAGGTGCAACCAATATTGGCTTTCGGATTGCTTTGCCGCTGTATTAAGTCTTGTCTAATACAATTAAGTACTGTATCCAGAGGCTATGGTTTAGCATCTAATAGTGTCACTGCTGTGATTTCTTCCGCTCCAGAGACAGCGATCGGAGATATTCGAGATTGTGCGGCTGCCGATTAAATTCTTCTATTCTGATTCCTTCTTTCTCTTGTCGCATCTCTTCAACCACTCGTTCAATCTCGTCGAACGGCACCCGAAAGAAATCCCTGCGGTTGTTATCCAGGTTTACCCGCTGCTCCTGAAATCGCTGATGCAGATAGGTAAGCACATCCGAAGCCTCTTCTGAATAGATTTTATAGTGAATATCAAAGGGAAATGGCACCAGCGGATTCATGCCGCGAACGTACTCATCTTCATTCGCGCTTCTAGTCATAAATATTCGATAGATATCCCTCTGACTGAAAGAGCCAACGTTTGAAACGACATAGATATGCCCCGCCTTAGCTCTTCTATAATTAGCCGTCGCCGCCTCAACATCACGCTGATCCTGCTTGACTTGCTGTTCTAATTTATCAATTCGAAGCTGTAGCTCATTTCGTTTTGCCCCCTCGACCTGCTGTATTTCTCGCCGAAATTGATCGAGTTCCTCCTGGTGTCGCCTTGCGTTCTCCTCCGCTTCCTCCATCTTTCTTCTTGCTTTTTCGCTTTCACGACGTTCTCTCTCGTTTTCTCGTTCCTGTCTTTGTCTCTCTTGCCGATCTGCTTTTTCCTTCTGCTTCTTATCCTCAAATTCGCATCGGAGCCGAAGTTCCTCAATCTTCAAACCAAGATACTGCTCCGAAATTTTGCAAGAGGTAATTGCAGACAACTTGTTGATTCGCTCAAATGTGCTTCTAATCTTTTTTTCAAGAGTTGCTGCATTATTATGCTTTGCTTCTTGCAGGACGAAACTGCATTGGTTCTCGAAGGCAAGCTTGATGAGGTCAAGAAGATTTTTCGTCATCTTCCTGCCCTGTCCTTTGCTATTGTTCATAATCAGTTGCCCCTCGCAAAGGTAAGCCTCACCCCTCTCTTTCATCGTTTCCTGGTCTTTTTTGTTGCACTTCAGCTGAATCAAGTATTCATCTGAGGAAATGAAATTATAGTAGGATTCGTAGGATTCGAGAGATTCTAGATAAAGCTGTGCATCGAGTCGGCGAAGCTGCTGTTGCAGCCTATCTACCTTAGACTTCAGGTTCTGTTTTTGTCCCTGTAGCTCAGAGATTTCGTGCTGTATAAGTTGATTGGTTGAATTGAGCTGCCGCTGAAATTCCTCGGTAGAAGCTAAACTGCTGTACCTGCGGAGCTTTTGTTTCTGCTCAGCAAGTTCACGGCGTGCCAGTACTAATGCAACAGACACCCCGATGGTTGTTAGAAGGAGCAATGCTAGCAACATAGCCTCTGGCAATCTTGGTTCACGCTAATCCCTTCTAGTCTAAAGGATAGGATTTGGGGCGTTGCATAATGAGTGTATGAATTGAGGTCAGTTCAGATCCAATGTCCGGAGTGCCATTCGACCCACATCCGCAAGAACGGCAAAAAGCAAGGTAAACAAAATCACATTTGTGTCGCCTGCGATCGTCAGTTTATTGAGGACTACGCGCCCTCGAAAGGATACTCCGATGAGGTCAAACAAGAGTGCCTCAACCTGTACGTCAACGGGATGGGATTTCGTACCATCGAGTGGGTCAAGGGAGTACACCATACCACCATCATTACTTGGGTCAAACAAGTCGGTGAATGGCTTCCTGATGTCTATCCCCCTGATGTAATTCCGACGGTAGGTGAACTTGATGAACTCGAAACCTTTGTTAGATCAAAAAAACAAAATTTGGCTGTGGACGGCAGTCGACCATTTCCGAGTCCCAATCTTAGCCTGGGTCTGAGGTGACCATCGTGCTGCTACATTTCGTCCATTGTGGGCAATTGTAAGCGCTTGGCAGTGCTACTTCTACGTCACCGATGGCTGGTGTGTTTACCCTGGGTTTATTCCTGAGGGGGATCACATTGTCAGCAAGACCTACATGACTAGAGTTAAGGGAGAAAACACCCGCTTACGGCACTACTTAGCGCGGCTTCAGCGCAAGACGTTGTGTTATTCCAAGTCCGAGGAAATGCTCATACACTCGATTCAATTGCTACTGCACTACCTCGAATTCAGACGACTTCATCGGAAATAAGATTGACTTTGAAGCATGACCCGACGAGTGTGAGGCAGTAAGGAACCATGCTCAACTATGCTCAGTTCAAAATAAACCACGTGTTTTGCAAAGCCTAACCGGGTTGAGCGTAGACGAGTTCGAGCAGTTGTTTGTCAGTTTTGAGCGAGCGTGGGGGACTACCTGGAGCAGCATCACATTCAAGCCCCCCGAGCAAGACGTTATGGCGGTGAACGCAAACCGTAGTTGCAGGACAATTGGGATAAGCTGTTGTTTATTTTGGTGTATTTCCGACTGTACCCGACGCAGGAAGTACAAGGCTTTTTGTTCGGCATTGGTCAACCGCAGGCGCATGAGTGGGTGCATAAGCTCACTCCAATTCTCAATACTGCGTTGGGGTACGAAAAACAATTGCCCGAGCGCAGTCCTTGGCGGTTGGAGCGGGTCCTGAAGGAATACCCAATGCTGGAACTGATCATCGACGGCACCGAGCGGCGAATTAATCGCCCTAAAAACAAGGCGGATCGCAAGCAGTATTACAACGGCAAGAAGAAGACCTTCACCGTCAAAAACTTGGTGATTAGCCAGCGACAGGGAAAGGTTGTGTACTTGAGTGATACCTATGAGGGTAAAAAGCATGACAAAGCGATTTGTGATGAAGAGGATTACCGCTTTCCCCTTGGCAGAGAGTTATGGAAGGATACCGGCTTTCAGGGCTACGAGCCCGACGGGGTGAAGACGCATCAACCCAAGAAGAAGCCCCGAAATGAAGAATTGAGCGAGACCGACAAGCAGCGCAATCAGGAGGTATCAAGAGAGCGAGTGGAGATAGAGCATCATATTGGAGGCATCAAGCGGTGCAACATTGTGGTGCATTCCCTCAGGGCACGAACAGACCACTTCACCGATACGGTGATGGAGATTGCTTGTGGACTGCACAACTTCCGACTAAGCCAACGTCAGCTCGCAGTTGCCTAGTTGAGATTAGGGATGGGAAGAGCTATCCCTTCCTGTTTAATCTCACCTCCTTATTTCCGATTGAGTCTATTGGTTGATAGAGTAATCTGGCTTTTCAGAATGACATAGAGAATAATTAAGGTAGGTAGGTGAGCGATCGCCGAATAGGTACAAAAAGTAATAAATCCTTTAAATACTTACATTAAAGATACAGATATTTACAGCGACAATACGAAGTAAGGGTGAGGTTGTAGAAGCATCTGCAGGGGTAAATCTTGATAGGGCAAAAGTCTGACTGACGGTGTTTGTTAGACCTTTAGAAAAGATTTTCACACCATAGAAGCTGAAGATTATTTCAGGGTTGGCTTACCTACAGGGTGTAGATTAAAACATGCTGAAGAATGACTCGCGAGCCCCTTGTCAGAGGGTTACAGTCTTATCATTATAAGGGTTAGGCGTTATTTCGATATTGGCAAAATTTGAAGTGTTAAGCGCTCCATTAGACCACTTGAGTACGGTATCACTGGTGTGTAGTCTTACTGTATAAGGGCATTTTGATAAACAAAGCCTGTAAGCAGTGGAAGCCTAAATTTCTCAAGTTTGTAAGTAAGTATGGGGCATCAGGAACGAGCCAATCCCTGGAATTTTTTAGATTCATTTATTTGCCTTGAAAAGGATTTCAAATGACTGAAAAGGATCCGGAAACACTAAACGACGATCGCAATCCTGAGCATGAGAACTGCGGTGTCATCAATGAGCTAGAGGAAAGCAGCCCAAGAGGTAGCTTTGGTGGCTCAATCAAAGATGCACCAGGTTGTGGGACGATGGTGGCTAATGCACTATCTCAGCAGTCAATTCATGAGGTAAATGTCTTACCAGGAGAGGCGACAGGCAGCAAGTCTGATCTACTCGTCAGCTTTGACACATTGAATGTGAGCTTGGGTAGCGCAGCCTATCCCTATCTACAATCCCCTGCTTTAGAAGCGTTGCAAAAAGCCATTAACGATCGCGGGACAAGGATGGTAGTGAACTCTGCCTACCGTGCCCTGGCACAACAGTTCTTGCTCTACAACTGGTGGACAAACGGTGTGTGCGATTTTCAGGCAGTTGCGCGACCGGGAGCCAGTTATCACCAAGCAGGATTGGCGATCGATATTGAGAACACGGATGGTTGGCGGCCCTATCTCGAGCGCTATGGCTGGCAGTGGTTTGGGTCCGGTGACTATCCCCATTTTACCTACGTGGGGGGTGGTCAGGTTGAGTCTGTAAAGATTAAAGGGAGGTCAATTGATATTCGTAATACAGCAACATTGGCGTTTCAGCGTCTGTGGAACCGGAATAATTCCGGTGCTCAAATTGCCGAAGATGGCGACTACAGTCCGACTACCGAAAGTAAGTTAAGGGTGTCCCCAGCGAATGGATTCAAGATTGCTCCGTGGGAGAAGAAACCGCGATTGTTGCGGCTTAGCCAACCCCGGATGGAAGGTTCTGATGTAGAACGACTTCAGACCGCATTGAAGAAAGCTGGAATCAATGTGGCTGTAGATGGTGAGTTTGGACCTAGAACGGATAGAGCAGTCAAGGACTTTCAGGCAAAGAAGACGCTAACAGCCGATGGCATTGTTAGTCCCAAAACTCTTGCGGCGATGGCTTAACCACTGCTGTGATATTAAGAATTTTGGATTACTCACCTGTTGCCACACCAACGGGATCATTAAGTTAAACTTGATGATCCCTAAATACAGAAAAAGATTTGAAGAAGCACTACTACCCCCACTAAAAAACTCATGACAGAACAAGCACCCACTATTCACGCTCTATTGATTGGCATTGACTGTTACAAACCCAACAAACTCTATAAAAGCCTCAAAGGAGCAGTACGAGACATTAATCTGGTTGACAAATTTTTGAAAGAAACGTTGAAGGTTCCGGCAGAGCGTATCCGAAAGCTCACCTCTATTAATGAAGATGATACTGTGCTCCTGGAAGCCAGATCTGCTCAGGAACAGGAACCGACCTACGAAAACATTGTCAATGCATTTAATGAAATCACCAGGACTGCCGAACGTGGAGAGCAAGTTTACATTCACTACTCCGGACATGGTGGAAATCCACCAACTGTCTATCCAAATCTGAAGGAAGGCAGCGAACAGAAGGATGAAGGGATTGTTCCAATGGATATTGGAGATGCTCTAGAGGGCCGCTATCTGCGTGATGTGGAAATGACCACGCTTCTTAAGCGAATGACGGATAAGGGGCTGATTGTTACCGTTGTTCTGGATAGCTGCAACTCCGGAGGGGCAACTCGTGGAGATGCTGAAATCAGGAGTTCTGTTCTACCAGATCCTCTGGTTCGTACACATAACAGCCTTGTCGGAAAACTGGAAGAGTTAGAGCAGAACTGGCTGGAATTGACGCGGAACCGGAGAATTGGGGTTGCGGGATTGCCCGAAGCCAGAGAATACGTTTTATTAGCAGCGTGTCGAGACAATGAATATGCTTATGAATACGCAGTGAATGGTGGCACACAGCGCAACGGTGCCCTGACCTACTGGATGATTGATACGCTGACCAGCATTGCTATCAATGGTCAACCGCTGACTTACAAACTGCTGCACGATCGCATCAACGCTCAAATTCAAAGCAAATTTCCGCAGCAAATGCCAATGATTTTGGGGGAGAGCGATCGCCTTGTCTTTGGTACTAATCGATGGTCTACCCCTTTTACGATTAATGTGATCAGAGTTGTTTCAGATACGCAAATCACGTTAAATGCAGGCCAGGCACAGGGATTGAGCAAAGGAACGCGCTTCTCAATTTATCCTCCAGGTACAACAGACTTCACGGACATAGAAAAGCGAGTTGCGATCGTGGAGATTTCAAAGCCGCCTGGTGCCTCTGAATCTGTTGCCACAGTCGTAAAGCCTGAAGAAGGTGGCATTGCCGTGAAGGGCAAGATAGAGCCTGGTGCTCCAGCCGTCATGGTGTCTGCTCCAGTTGATTTAGTTCAACGAGTTCGGTTCACTGACACTAAAGTTGAGGGTGGGCAGGAGCATGAATTGCCATCAGACCTAGTGGGTCGTCAGAAGGAGGCTCTGGATAAGGTTCGACAGGCGCTGGCTGGAAATGGCTGGGTTGTAGAAGAGAAAGAAGGGGAAACAGCTTTATATCAGGTCGCCATTGATCGGGAGGGGAACTACGAAATTTGTAGAAATATGCCTATACCGAATCTCAGACCCCTGCTGTCAATTGATGATCCAACGGCTCCAAAGCGAGTTGTCGATCGACTGGTTCATCTGACAAAGTATCAAGCGGTTGAAAGCCTGGATAATTCCAGTTCTAAACTTGCTAAGGACATTGACGTTGTGTTGTTGAAGGAGGATGGAACACCCTTTGACGACTCTCAGAATCCGGTTGTGAATAATGGGGACATTGTATGTCTCCGCTTAACAAACAAGGGAAGTCAACCACTCAAGGTAGCTGTACTGGATATTGAACCTGCATGGGCAGTATCGCAGCTACCTATTGGTGGACTGGAGACACCTTTCTTCAACCTTGCTGCCGGGGCCAAACAAGAAATTCAGTTCAGCATGAGTTTGCCAGATGACGAAGCCTATCAGCAGGCAAGGGAAGTATTCAAAGTATTTGCTGTTCAGAAGGGGCTGGCTGATTTTCGATGGTTAACCCTGCCTCCACTGGATGAGCCATCAGAAAAGCGAGGAGGTGAGCTTGATGCAGAATTAAAAGGGATGCTGGAGGAGGCTACCACTAGAGGAGAGAGTGAAGGAGTTAATCCACTCAACGATCTTCTGAAAATGTTTGGTGCTGATGCCCCCTCCGCCACTCGTGCAGCGACGATGATTGTTGATCCAAAGCAGGACTGGGTCACGAAGCCGATTCAGATGACGTTAGTACGGTAGTTAAATAACAGGGGCTACACACTGAGATCAGGTAGCCCCTGCTTTTGTTGATGAGGAAAGCTATCCATTTATGTCTTCGAGTAATAACGAGTCAGTTGATCATCAGTCTGGTTCCCGACGTGCTGAGATGGTGAACCTGCCCACTTCCTATGCGACCTACGTCGATCGCTGGGCGATCGTGGTTGGCGTTTCAAAATACAAGCACGATCACCTGAACCTAAAGTACGCCGATCGCGATGCAGAAGCGCTCTATGAACTGCTGCTCACACCGTCGGGAGGTGGATTTGAGAAGGATCATATTGTCAAGTTGGTCAATGAAGAAGCGACAACCGCAAACATTACGCGAGCACTCCGTAGTTTTCTAAAAAAGCCTGCAAAAGAAGACATTGTCCTGATTTACTTTGCCTGTCACGGTGCACCGGATATTGATCGCCCCGGAATTGTTTATTTGTTAACTCATGATGTTGATCCCAGGGATATCTCTGGGACGGCTCTGCCCATGCGCGAGATTGACCTCTCGTTAAAGGAGAATTTGCTGGCAGAACGGGTGATAATTTTGGCGGACACTTGCCACAGTGCAGCGATCGGAGGTGGCATTGGGACAAGGGATGTGGGGGATAATTCTGCTGTAGTGAATAGCTACTTGCAGGAAGTTAGTAAAACGAGAGGTGGTCTGGCTTTGCTGACCTCAGCCGAGGCAAACGAAGTTTCGTTTGAGGATGCAAAGTGGGGAGGAGGGCATGGGGTCTTTACTCATTATTTGTTAGAGGGGATGAGAGGAGCTGCCGATTGCAGTCCTAAAAACGGGGTTGTAACGGTCGGTGAACTGTTTGAATATGTCCGCGAGAATGTGCAGCGGGCTACGGACAATAAGCAGCACCCTTGTGTTGGAACCAATAGTTACGATCGCAACCTGCCAGTTGCCATTACTGCTGGAATTTCAGCTCAAGAACACTATGAGCTAGGTTGCCAACTCTATCAGATTGGGTTGAAGCTGGACGATAAATACTGCTTTGAATCAGCGAGTTGGCATCTTAGAGAAGCTATCCGTCAAGCGGCAGTAGTTAGAGGTAAGCTGCCCGAAGCTCATTTGCAATTAGGTTTGGCACTCACTGCTTCTGGTAATTTGCCTGACGAAGCTGTTACAGCTTTTAAAAAGGCTATCAAGGCGAGTGTACCAGATGCAGACTATTACCTTGGTATTGCCTATCTCAATCAGGGAGGGGTTGAGGTAGCCAGACAGCACTTAGAAGCCTTCCTAAGCAAACAGCCCGACAGTGATAAAGCTGATGCAGTGCGAGAGCTAATATTGTGGCTTGATGTTTCAAATCCGTCTAACTCAGCACCTGTCAATCGCTACGCCTTACTGGTTGGTATTAACTACTCTAATCGAATAGATGATCAATCTATAAGATTCCCAAATGGAGGGCAGCTACATCCATTAAAGGGATGCGTAAACGACATTGAAATTTTGAATGAGGTGTTATCTCAAAAATTCAACTTCAAGGTCAAGATGCTTTCAGATATGGAAGCATCCTACGAAAACATTATTGATTCTATTAGAGAATTACAGGATCTAACCAGTCCCCGAGATGTGGTGATTGTATATTACGGAGGACATACAGACGGCGACAACTGGATTGCAGCGGATATAAAGCTAAATGATGAGGGAGACCCATGCAATGTCATTAGTTCTAAGGAAATCTACTCGCTCATCGACGCAATTCCCGCCTTACGTAAGCACTTAATTATGGATGCAGTAGTGGGACGAGAATTTGAAGGCTTTATCAACCGCGTGAACCGAACTAAGATTTGTACTCTTTCATTATGTGCTGCACCAGGACAATTTTCTTTTGAAGTATTTATACCTGAAACTGAAAAAAGTCACGGCTACTTTACGTACACGTTGGTTCAGGAGTTATGGCAAGCTTCAGGAGAAATTTTACAACGGCATTTTTTTGATAAAGTCATTAAGTCTGTTCAATCAAAGTTTTCAAATCGAAAAGTAACACCGTTCTTTCTTGGAGATCCCGACAAACCGCTTTTTTTTGCACAATTAGATTTGAATCGGTGTCCAGATCTTTTTACATTCAGTCAATGCCGCTGTTATTTTACGTTTGATAGCAGTTCTTTACAGGGTTTGCATCAAAAAGTTAGAAAACAGTTCACTACTGTGTTTCCTGATTTTTACTACAGTCTGGGTTTAGCTTTTTTGGAAAAGGACAACAACGAGGATGCTTTGGTTGCGCTTGAAACCTCCGTTCAATATGCGAAACATGATTCGGAAGAGAAGCTTTTCTCTCTTGGGTTAGCCCAATTCAATAATCGACTCTACGACAAAGCTTCTCAAACTTTTCAGCAATGTTTAAAGCTGACCTCTCAAGAGGCACAGAGTAAGTTATTGCATCAGATAATTTCAACGGTTGATGAACTCAATCAATATAAACGCTATGCACTATTGGTCGGAATTGATAACTATCTAGACAGGGAGCAAATTCAACCACTAAATGATGCTGTGAGCGATACTCTTGCCCTTAAAGCTGTTTTAGTTGAAAAATTAGGATTTCAGACTGGGCATATAAAAGTTTTACTCAATCAAGAGGCAACATATAACAATATATTGTCAGCTTTTACAGAGCTAGTTAATGTTGCTCAATCAAGCCCTACTTTATTCTACTTTGCAGGCTTAGGTTCAATTAATATCCAGGACGACTTTACAATTTTAGCTTTTGATAGTCGATGTCAAGGTACTCCAGATATTGCTTTGACTGAATTAGCTCAACTGATAAATCAAAGTCAAACAGACTTGGTTTCGATAATTGATTCCAACTGGGCTATCGGAGGAACCCGTTATATCAAAAAAGAAGAGGCTATTTACCCTTCTACTAGAGCTGCTTCTATAAAAGCTATTAAAAATGAGCGAAATGATTATCTATCAAAAATTTTCCGAATCGGTTCCGTATCTCTTTATTCTGATTCGATCAAATACTTGAAAGCAAGCAAATCGCATGATCCAAGGTTTACAAATACTCTAATTAGGTTTTTTTGTAACACTCAAGAAGCACAGCTTCCTACCTACCAAACTTTTAAGAACTTTTGTGATAAGGAAAGAATCTATTTTGATTGCGATGCAAATGTTTTAGAACAAAAAATTTTTAGCAATGCCGTACTTAAGTCAAAAGCTCAAGCCTTTTTCATTAAGCTTCAGAACGAACCCACACGTCATGCTGTGTTAATCTTGAGGCGCTTAATTGAGCAACGAAATGGTGCAGCTCCAGAGGAGCTTTTCAATCTAGGCATTGCTTACTACAGACTTAACGAATACGATAAAAGTATTGCTGCTCTCCAAACTGCAATTGATAAAGTTTTGGGACAAAACACAACTACTGAGGGGCAAGCAATGTCCCAGCAATCTTACCCTAAAGCACACTATTGGCTAGGGCGAGTACTCTATGAAACCAAGCGCGATCCGGCTCGTGCAGTGAGTGAGCTTCGACTAGCGACTCAGCAAAATTCAGACAGTAGTGCAACCCATTATTACTTGGGGAAAGCACTCCGGGCTTTGGTTGAACAAGAAATATTGACGGAGGCTGAACGAGCATTTCAGACCTACCTCAATGCTGGTGCTCCGCTTGGGCAGCAACAGGAAGTGCAGGAGTTTTTAAGGTCACGTAAGGCATCAAAAACTAGTTAACTGGGAGAATAAGCATGGTTATCAAAGCCCTCATGAAGGACATGGTTGTAATTCTTCCCGGCATTCTGGGAAGTGTCTTGCAGAAGGATGGCAGAGACCTTTGGGCAGTTTCCAGGCAAGCAGTCTGGCAAATACTCACTAAGTCAGGTGAAGCGATTCACAATTTGAAACTTGCTCAGGATGATTCTGAAGCTGAAAATTTGGGAGATGGGATTCGTGCGACAGCATTGATTCAAGACACCCATCTCATCCCAGGGTTTTGGAAGATTGATGGTTACACCAGAACTGCTCGTTTGATTACTGATAACTTTGATGTCACTCCCGGTGATATCTACAATGATCCGGATGATAAAGCGGCAAACTTCTACCAGTTTCCCTACGACTGGCGAAGAGATAACCGAGCTAATGCTCGAATTTTGAAAAAGCTGATTGATAAGCGGCTGAAATGCTGGCGTGAAAGAAGTGGAGCCTCCGATGCCAAAGTGATTCTCATGGCGCATAGCATGGGTGGGCTGGCATCTCGATACTATTTGGAAGTATTGGAGGGTTGGCAAGACAGCAGAGCGTTGTTCACCTTTGGCACTCCTTACCGGGGTTCGCTCAAAGCCGTTAACTTTCTGGCAAATGGGTACAAGCAACTGTTTCTGGACTTGACAGAGGTGATGCGATCGCTCGCCTCCATCTATCATCTCTTACCCATCTACAAGGTCATCAACAATCAGTTTGAGTCTGGATGATTTGTATCTGGCCGATGAACCAATTGCCATGCGTGCCAGACTGGTTGGTTTATCAGATGCAGCAACAAGGTTGAAGGCAAATATTCAATCCATTTCTGCGGATCAACTCGCTCTTACGCTTAATTTTGTGGAGAAGGAGAAAGAATGGGAGCTGGCGATCGATGATTTGCCGACTGGGCTATATCGCGTCACAGTACAGACTGAAAACATGGCGGATCATGCCCCAAGTCCGGTTCATGGCTTGTTTGAGGTTGTAAGGAATTGAACTAATAGAGCCTAGCAAAACTCAGTTTGTAACTTAAAAGCTGACAAACACTGCTGAGAAATAAACAACACATTCAGTAACAAACAAGGAAATTAGCTATGACACTTGCACAAGAAACAGACCGTCCTTGGAGCGTAGACGACCATGACCATGAAGTGCCTTGCACAGTGGACATTGGTTTAACTGAAGAGGAAATTGAACAATCTAGCTGGGGAACCAGAGGCAGCTTTGAACAGATGGCTGCTTCAGGCTCTGGATTTGAGTGCTACGGGCCCCCTGAGAAGCGATATGGACGATCGGAAGTTGTTCAAGCAATTAAGCATGTCTGTGCCGAATGGGCAAAAGCCTTTCCAAAAGGTCCTCGAATTGGTGTTGGCAATCTTAGCCTGTCTAAAGGTGGTGCCATGCCTCCTCATACATCGCACCAGCAAGGAACTGATGTTGATTTAGCACCGATCGCCAGTACTGAAGAAGAAATCGCTCTCACCTGGGATCATCCCAAATACTCTCAGCAACGTACACAGAAATTGATAGAACTGATCCGTAACAACCCAATTGTGGATGTTCGCGTCATTCTCTTCAATGATCCAGATGTCACTGGAGCTGAACCCTGGGCAGGACATGATAACCATTTGCACGTAAGCTTCTTTCCTTCTGGTATCACGCCAAAGGCTAACAGCAGCGACCAACAGGGAGATCTACGCTTAGTTGTGCCTAATATGGAAGGTGCAAGAGTCCGTAAGCTTCAGGAAGACCTTGTAGCCGTTGGAATTGACATTGAAGTGGATGGGATTTTTGGTCCTGACACGGATGCCGCTGTTCGCCAGTTTCAGTCTGATAACAATCTTGAAGTGGACGGAATTGCGGGGCCAGTCACTCAAGCAAAATTAGCGCAAATTATCCGCAATACAGGGACTAGAGGTGGAACCCCTCGTGGTGCAATTACTCTGCAAAGCGTGATTGACCAGAATCAAGCGATTCCTTTTGATAACCTGAATTCGGGAATCTTGATAGACAATCAGAACTTTTGTACAGAGATTCAAACCATCTTGCGTGCAAATGGCTTTCTGGAAGTTGTGGATGGTCTGTATGGTCCCAAAACACGAGAAGCATTGCGTCGATTCAAACAGAGCCGACATCTTGGCGGGGGTGATGTGCTGGGGGCAACAACTGCTAAAGCACTGCTGGATGCCAAACCAGGTTCTGGAAAGTTACCTGATTGGTCGGGTGGCGATCGCAAAGCTGCAATCCAGGCAATTATCGCTGAGGCACGGCGGCAGGGAATTACGAATAAATCTCAGATCGCCTACATCCTGGCTACGGTTAAGCACGAAACCAATAATACGTTTCAACCCGTTCGTGAAGCCTATTACCTGGGTGAGCCAAAGGCAGAAAATTACCGTCAAACGCTCCGCTATTACCCCTTTTATGGGCGAGGGTATGTGCAACTTACCTGGGACTACAATTACCGGGAGTATTCAAACCTGCTTGGTTTTGACCTGGTTAACCAGCCTGATCTATTGATGCGCTCAGATATCTCGCTTTTCATCCTGATTGATGGTATGAAGCGAGGGGTCTTCACAGGTGTTAGTTTAAACGACTATATCACTGACAGCAATGTGGACTTCTTTAATGCTCGTCGAATTATTAATGGTACCGATGCAGCAGATCTAATTGAGGAGCACGCGATCGCCTGGCAACGGAACATGGCTTAGTTGTTGAGCTTAATATCCCGTAAATCTCTGCATTACGGCGCTCTCTAACGATAAACTAAGTTCATTAGGGAGCGCCATTGTTAAACCAGTGAAAAGAGATGTAGTACAACTGCAATCTTTGCTTACCTGATCTACTCCGCAAATCAGCTATATTTTGCCTGGAGGTGTGGATAAAAGTTTGTTGCTCTAATGCAGGAGGGTGACAGGATGGCTCAAGAAATTCTAATCCTGGCCTCCAATCCAAAACGGGATCTGAGGCTTGATAGAGAAATTGATGATTTAATTAGTGCTGTGGAACGCTCTCAGTTCCAACCCAGAGTCAGGGTAGCTGTACAACCTCAACAACTTCCGGCACTATTTGCAGACCCTCCGTATATCGTTCATTTTTGTGGGCATGGAGCAGGAGAACAAGGGTTAGTTCTCCAAGATGAGAATGGAAAAGAACAACTTATTAGCACTGAAGCATTAGCCAATCTCTTTAAAGACTTCTCCAACGAAATTCACTGTGCAGTATTTAATGCTTGTGATACTAATTTTCAAGCGGAATCAATTGTTAAATATGTCAATTATGTGATTGGCATGAGCCAACCAATTCTTGATAAAGCTGCCTATTACTTTGCCATAGGCTTTTATCAAGGATTAGCTAACGGAAGAACCATTGAGCAAGCCTATACCTTAGGTTGTGTTGCTATTCAGATTTGGACTGAGACAAATTCACAATCCACTCAATCAAGGCAATATCGTCATGCTGAGGTTGTTGGACAGATTTTACAACCCAAGCTATTAGAACATTTGAAGCCAGTTTTGTGGAAGAAGAGTACGCTGTCATCTTTAGGTTCATTAGAGAATAACTTAGATCAAGAATTGCCTTCTTCATCCATACCGACTCATCTTCCTCCAGGCTTTTTTGAAACAGTTGAGCAGGAAATCGATCGCAAGGAATACAAAGACCAAGCGCGAGTAGCTTACGACACCTTTGGACAGTTTTCGGCGGAGAATGCAGCTGACTTAACAAAAGCGGAATATACACAGCGCAAGATTTTAGTCAGCAAGGTGAAGCAGTTTTGGATTGAAGGATTTCTTAAGCCTTCTCTTTACGGGATTAATGCTATTAAGCTTGACTTGAAAGCTCGTCCAGATGCGATCGCAGATTTATCTCAAGGAATTGAAGCATTAGCTGTAAAGTTAGATGGCTCGTACGATGAGCTACGAGAAATGCAAACTTATAAGGAGATGGGACAGGGACGAACGCTGCTAATTCTAGGTGCTCCTGGATCCGGAAAGACGATCGCCCTGCTGCAACTGACACAGCGTCTGCTGGAACGCAGCGAACAGAATTTAAGGTTACCGATGCCTGTTGTGTTTAATCTGTCGTCCTGGGCTAGGGATCGAAAAGCAATCGTGGATTGGTTGATTGATGAATTGCGAGAAAAATATCAGGTGCCCAAGTTATTGAGCGAACCCTGGATTAATCGGCAGCAGCTCATTCTGTTACTGGATGGGCTGGATGAAGTCAATGAAGAGTATCGCAACGATTGTGTTCGGGCGTTGAACAAGTTTATGGAGCTGTTTCCCCAGAGCGAGGTGGCAGTTTGTAGCCGGGTGCGAGATTATGAAGCCCTGAGCGAACGCCTACAGATCAGCAGTGCTCTCTGCCTTCAGCCGCTCTCGCCCAAGCAGGTGTATGAGTTTTTGGACAGTGTGGGTGGAGCGCTTGCAGGCTTAAGAGCCTTGCTCAAACAAGATGCTGATCTAGAGCAGTTTGCTCAAACGCCGCTAATCCTGAACTTTATGAGTGCAGCATATCAGGGCTGGTCGGTGGAAAGGTTGATGCAGGAACTTAGCTCTGCGCCCGATCGCACTCAGCATTTGTTTGATACCTATGTCGATCGTCGTTTGGACAGGGGTGCTGCTTCAGACTATCCCAAGCATCAGGTGTTGACTTGGCTGAGTTGGCTGGCAGGTCGAATGGTACAGGAAAAGCAAACGGTATTTTTGATTGAAAAGATGCAACCAACCTGGCTAAGGAATCGCAGCGAGGCAAGAGCTTATCGAATTAGAACTTTTATCGTTTCTGGGCTGAGTGTTGGGCTAATTTTTTGGCTGAGTTTTGAGCTAATTTTTGGGCTGAGTTTTCAGCTGATTACTGAGTTGAGTGTTGAGCTAATTTTTGGGCTAATTTTTGGGCTGAGTGTTGGACTGATCAGTGGGCTAATTGTCAGCTTGCCCAAAAAAATATTACCCCTAGAGAAACTTAGTTGGTCATGGCAAAGGGCTAAGTATAGGTTTATTCGTGAAATTTTTACTGGATTTAGTTATGGGCTGAGTGTTGGGCTGATTAGTGGGCTGAGTTTTGAGCTAATTTTTGGGCTTGATGGTCGGAGTTATGGGCTAATTTTTGGTCGGGATTTGGGGCTAATTTTTGGGCTGAGTTTTGGGCTAATTTTTGGCCTGGGTAGTGGATTGGGGACTTTTGAAATAGTCCAACGAGTAGTTCCGAACCAGGGAATTCGCACTTCTCGAAGAAACGGAAATCTCCTTGGGCTAATTTCTGGGCTAGTTTCTGGGCTGAGTTTTGGGCTAATTTCTGGGCTAGTTTCTGGGCTGAGTTTTGGGCTAATTTCTGGGCTAGTTTCTGGGCTGAGTTTTGGGCTAATTTTTGGGTTGAAATATGGTGGGGCAGCTTGTATTCAACACTTTACTCTGCGCCAGATGCTTCATCATAAAGGTTGCATTCCCTGGAACTATGCAAAATTTCTTGACTTTGCTTCAGATCGTCTCTTGATGAAGAAAGTTGGCGGTGGCTATGTCTTCTTCCACCGGATGTTGATGGAGCACCTTGCTAACAAGAATCCAGATTAATCCAGGAGGTGGCAATGGATCAAAATGCTACAGTCGCATCACTAGTCAATCAAGCGATGATCGCACTCACCCAACAAAACCATACAAATGCACTTAATGCCTATGCTGCTGCACTAAGGATTGCTAGAGAATTAAAGCGATCGCGTCTCATCGCAGTTATTCTCAACCACGTCGGCGATACTTTCCAGGCTCAAGGAGAAATTCAGGATGCAGTTATTGCCTATGAAGCTGCTCTGCGAGCTTTAGAATCAGAAGATGAATTGAAATTAGATTCAGTTAGAAACTGTTTGTAAAAGTTGGTTAAGTAGCTGCGGTTGTCCAAGTTCGTTGATTCTTGGTCAATCTCCGCAGCATTAATCGAATCATCACCACGTAAATCATGCCCTCGTGATTTTCCGGTAATCGCTCATAATCGCGATTGAGAATTCGTGCATTCTCGAGCCATGTCCAAGTTCGCTCCACGATCCATCGCTTCGGTTCGACCTGGAAGCCCTTCGTCCCCGCAGGGCGTTGGCTGATTTCGAGTTTTACTTTGCGGTCTGCCTGAGCAAAAAACTGACTTAGCAGTGCGCCGAAGTTGCCCTGATACCCTTTGTCTGCGAGCACTTTCGCAATCCGCCCATACATTTCGACCACCCACACTAAAACTCCCGGTGCTGCCTTAACATCAGCTACATTCGCTGCTGTGACATAACAGCCCAAAACCAGTCCTAAAATATCAACGACAATGTGCCGCTTCCGTCCCTTGACCTGTTTGCCACCGTCAAAGCCTTGTTCCGCCCCCCTTTTTGTCCGAGTTTGACCGACTGGCTGTCGATGATGACCAGACTCGGTTCTGCTTGCCTGCCTTCCCTTTGCCGTACTTGCCGCACTAGAACGGCATTGACTTGCTCCCACACACCCAGCTTCACCCACAACCGGAAGTAGCCATACACCGTTTCCCAAGCTGGAAGATGACAGGGCAAGGCACGCCATTTGATCCCATTGTCAGCACGGTAAAAAATCGCATTGACGACCTCGCGCAACTCCACTTCTCGCGGTTTGCCCACAGGCTTGCGAGCAGGCAACAACGGCTCAATTTGCTGCCATTCGGCATCAGTGAGGTCACTGTCATACATAGGGCGGCTCATGATTCTCACGCTTCACAATCCACTACTTCTACCTATGCCTCATCCTTTCAACTCCGAATCACCTGCTTCATACTCTTTTACAAACAGTTTCTTACTACTCGCCTCAATCGAGTTTCCAAAGGTTTTTATAACAACCCTGAAATCATTCCTGCTCTCTACAGCGTTAAAGTTGAAAAGACTTTGGAAGCAGAAGAAAACGATCCGACTCTGCCGATTAGACTTTGTCTTAATCTTGGTAATGCCTATTTACGACAACCGCAAGAAAGACCCGCTTTAAACGCTTATCAAGAAGCACTCAAATATCCAGAAATTGAAAGTAATCCATTACTTAAAGCTTATGCGATCGCCAACCTTGGGGAAATTCACCGCCGACAGGATAAGTTAGATCTTGCAGAAACTGAGCTTAAACAAGCACTACGACTGTTTGATGCCTCTGGCGAACCACTAGAAAAACGCTATGCACTGGCATTCTTAGCAGCACTCGCCCGCGATCGTCAACAATTCAGCGAAGCAGAAACTCTTTATCAAGAAGCATTATCGCTTTACAAGCAAATACAAGACAATTTAGGTAAAGCTAGAACTCTCACAGGATTAGCCCGACTGTATCTGGGACAAAAGCGCTTCGCGGACGCTCAAGTAACTTACGAGCAAGCCTTTGAGCTAGCTAACTTAGAAAATGACCAAGAGATACTGGGATACTGTTATTGGGGTTTAGGGTGTTGTTATCAAGAAGCGGGTAAATTAGAAGATGCGATCGCATCCTTTAAGGAGAGCCTGAAATTAGTTGAATTACGACAACAAGATTTACTGACTGATGAAGGCAAAGTCAGCTTTCTTGATAGCATTAAAGATATCTTTGATAGACTGCTGATCGCTCATCTTGAGCTAGCCCAAAGACAAAATGTTGATTACCAGGCTGCTTTAGAAATAGCTGAAAGCGCTAGAGGTAGAGCGTTAAGGGACTTGGTGGGAGGACAGAAACGCAAACATCCTCACCTCAAGCAAATTGCTCAGCAACAGGCAGTGGGAACTGAGGTCGATCGATTTAGCAATCCAGCCGTTCAAGCTGCTCCTGGAACTCCCTCAAACTCGCCTGACAACAATCAGATAAGCTCAGAAACTGAGCACATTATTGAAGCACCTCCTCTAGCCCGGCTTGTATTTTATGTTCTGCTAGACCGCACGGCTGTCTTTGCTGTGACACCTGATGGCAAAGTATTCGCTCATGTCAGCCCGATAACCTGTCATGAACTGGAAGCGAAGGTTGGTCGTCTGCGGAGAGCAATGCGGGTTGATGAAGCAGCTCGAGGAGTAGAACGTAAGGCTTTAGTCGTTGAACAGGAGGAACCAGAACGTAAGGCTTCAGTACTTGAGGGAGAACTAGAAAAAATTACGCCTGATGTTACCCTGGAAGCCCTACTACAAGAGTTTTATGCCGATCTGGTTGCCCCTGTCGCTGATGCTCTACCCATTGCAGCCAGCACTTTGGTCATTGAACCTCACGCTTCATTGTGGCTGGTTCCCTTTGCTGCACTCCAACTTCCCGATCGCACCTGGATGGGCGATCGCTGGTCACTGATTTATGCGGCTTCAGCCAAGACATTAGATGAAATCCGCACTCAACCTTGTTATGCAGCGCTAGATCAATCAAAACTTCTAGTGTTAGGCAATCCTGATATGCCCACAGTTTCGCTTCGAGATGATGGTATTGAAATTAGCTTACAACCCTTAACAGGAGCGGAGGAGGAAGCCAGATCAATTGCTGCTGCTGTTAGCGATCGCTATCATACTTTGCTGATTGGAAAGGAAGCAACCGAAACAGCGTTCAAAGAGTTGGCTGAAACGCACAACATTATTCATCTTGCGACCCATGGGATTGCTTATACAGAAGATCCACTCCAATCGTTTGTCGCCTTATCTCCTGGTGAAACCAAAACTGGTGAAACCGAAAACGGATTACTGACTGCCAGAGAAGTCGCACAAAATCGTTCTCTCCCAGCCGATCTAATCGTTCTCAGTGCTTGCCAGACAGGTTTGGGAAGAATTTCTGGTGATGGAATGCTGGGGTTAAGCCGCGCTTTCCTGATTGCAGGAGCAAGAACAGTTGTAGTAAGCCAGTGGAGCGTGAGTGACAGTGCCACCATGGAATTAATGATTGCGTTTTATCAAAATTATTTAACTTCAGGTAACAAGGCTGTTGCTTTACAAAAGGCAATGCAGGAGGTGCGAAATGGGCTACGTCCAGGTAAGCCAACGCAGCCAGAATACAGCCATCCTCGCTATTGGGCATCATTCATATTAGTGGGTGCAGAACTGTGATGGCTATCGCTTCCGGATCGGGATTGATGGAAGCTGAAATATTATCTTTAATGGACTTTAGAGGCAAAGCTGCCCTGACTTCCGTTGCTCCCGGCTCTCACCCCCTATGAAAATCCTCATCCTGGCATCCAATCCTCGCAAAGACCTCAACCTCGATCGTGAAATTCGAGACTTAAAGGAAGTGATTAAAAAATCTCGCAATAGACGGGAGTTAGAGGTAGAGGACGCTTTAGCAGTGCGGGTTGGAGAATTGCAAGACCTACTTTTCAGATACCGCCCGCAGATTGTACATTTTTGCGGACATGGTAGTGGGCAACAGGGGTTGGTGTTTGAGGGCAATGATGGTGGAGAGCAGTGGGTACGGGCAGAGGCGCTGTCTGATTTATTCCGGCTGTTTGCCGAGAATGTCGGCTGTGTTTTGCTGAATGCTTGCTATTCAGAGGAGCAAGCCGATGCCATCGTGAATCACATTGATTATGTCATTGGCATGAATCAAGAAATTCGGGATGATGCAGCGATCTCTTTCTCAAAGGGGTTTTATCGAGCATTAGGGTATGGATGTTCTATCGAGCAAGCCTATGAGTTTGGCAAAAACGCCATTCAGCTAGAAATTTCGGGCAGTTCCAAAATGCGATCGGCTGCGACTGAAGAGATACGCAAAGCTGAGGTAGTTGAAGCTATTCAGCAGACTATAATTCCAGAGCATCTCAAGCCGACTCTTAAGATAAAACCGACCTTGGCGCTAGATGCTAAGGCTAACGTCATTGCTCCAGAGCAACCGCTTTCTCACGCAACGCGGACTGCTATTCATCTGGAAATTGAAAATGCTTTAGAAGCAGATGTTACCAAGCAGTATCGAGATCGCGTTCGAGAATACTTGATTGATCATAGATTGACTGATTTTGAGAAGATTCGTTTAGAGCAATTGCGGAAGAATCTGAGGTTATCAGTTGAAGAAGCTCAGCAAATTCTTGAAGAGGAAGAGGAAGCGCTTCAAAAAGCGCGAGATGAGTATGAGGAAATGTTGATCCGACTGATTGAGGAAGGCCTTTATCCTTTTTCTACAGAAACGGAAACTAATCTTCAGCAGTTGCGGCAGGAGTTGCAACTGACTGATCTAGAGGTGGAAAACGTTACGCAACCAGTTCTTCAAGCAGCGGAAAAAGATTATCAAGAGCGATTGCGGCAGCAGAAAAAAGAACATGAAGATAAATCACAACGTTATAAGCAGGAGCTTTCCAGGGCACTTCAGGTAGAATATCCACCGAGCCAACATGTTGCTGATGGTCTAAGAGGTTTTTGGCAGCAGCTAGGACTCAAAGAAGAAGACGTTATCCAAATCGAGCAGCCAATTCGTGCTCCTTTGGAAGCAAAGTATCAAGAGCAGCTGAAACAACGAGAGCTAGCTGAAAAACAGCGACAGGCAGAGCTAGAACTGAAGCGTCAAAAAGCAGAGTATGAAAGTAAGCTGCAGCGTTATGAGCAAGGGTTTGCTAGAGCGGTTCGAGCAGAATACCCTTTGAGTCAGCATGTTGCTGATAGTTTGAAAAGCTTTCGGCAGCAGCTAGAACTCAAGGAAACGGATGTTGCTCAAATCGAGCAGCCCATTCGAGAACCCTTAGAGGCAAAGCATCAAGAGCAATTGAGACAGCAAGAATTAGCTAGAAAACAACAACAGGAAACAGAGTATCAACAGAGGCTAAAAATATACCAAGAAGAACTGAATCGAACAATTGAATTAAATTACCCCCTCACTGCTGCGGCTTTGAAGTATTTGGAGGATTATCATCAATCTCTGAAATTGCGAGTTGGAGATGTAGAAAGAATTTCAAAACCAATTTTGGAGCAAGCAGAAGCAAAACATCAGAACAAGTTAAAGCAACAAGCAGAAGCTGAACGCAAGCGACAGGTGGAAATCGAGCAGATGCGTCAAAAAACTGAATACACAAATAAATTACAGCGCTATGAGCAGGAATTCAGGAAGGCGATCGAGGCACAATATCCGCTTGATTCTTTTGTTCGTCATGGTCTGAGGCAGTTTCAGCAATCGCTGAAGTTGAGTGATGCAGATGTAGCGGGGATTGAGGAGCCTATAATTGCGCCGAAAGAAGCAGAGGCAGCCAGACTGAAACAGCTCAAGCGAGAAGCAACCCAAAAGCGGCAGGAACCAGCTAAGCAACCATTGCCTGATGCCCTTAGAGGAAATTATGCTCATTTAGAAGCTCTGCTGAAGGCAGGGAAATGGAAAGAGGCAGACCAGGAAACTGGCAAGCAGATGTGTCTTGTCATGGAGCAGCCAGAAAAATGTTGGCTACGAGTTAAAGACATTGAGCAATTTCCCTATGCTGACCTGCAGACGATCGATCAACTCTGGGTGAAGTATAGTAATGACAGGTTTGGTTTCGGAGCCCAGAAAAAAATTTGGCAGCAGTGTGGCAGCCCCCGAGATTCATATAAATTTATAAAGCAGTGGAAAAAGTTTGGTGAAGCGGTGGGTTGGCGACTTGAAGGAGAAATAGATAGTAAAAGCGGACTGATAACAGAAAGATGGAAGAGAGAGCAGGAATTAACTTTCGACACCTCAGCTCCCGAAGGACACCTCCCAAGTCTTTTATTGGGTCAGCTCGATCTTTTTCACGTTCAAGCGGAGGGCATTCTTTCTCTTCTCTCGCGCCTAGATGTGTAAACTGTAGCATTTAACAGTTTCAGTCATTCCTGAAGATTTGTAATAGCCTTCTTTTCTAACCTATTATCTGCATTTTCTCTTTAATATCTGGCACTGAATTAAGGTTTTGATGAGCTCGTTGCACATTGTGGATTGTAGCCAGTGACTCTTCTTCTCTAGTTTTGGCTTTGGTTGATATCCCTGGCAAAATGCGAAATTGTAGCCTCACAGTAGTAAGGACTGGGACGAAATCTACACGATTTAAACCTTTATGAGCAAAAGCCTGAACCACTAAATCATCCAAATATACTGGATTGAGTGATCCGGCTAACCTCTCCTATGCAGAAGAAAATTCTGGTTCTGGTATCCAATCCCAAAGGCACAACGAATCTGGAGCTTTTACCCGAAATCAACCAGTTGAAAGAGGCGTTGCGACAATCGGTCAATCGGGAGCGGTTTGTTGTGGAATGGGAAGTGGCTGTGCGTCAGTCCGATTTACGCCGCCACATTCTGGATGTCAAACCTCAGATTATTCATTTTTGTGGGCATGGCACGGAGCAGGGATTGGTCCTGGGAGATGATGAAACTGGCAGAGCGAAGGTTGTCCCGAATGAAGTCCTGACCGATTTGCTGCGAGCCTTTGCCGACCTGGTGGAGTGTGTTGTGTTGAATGCCTGCGATTCAGAACCCCTGGCGGATGACCTGGTACAGCACCTCAATTACGTGATTGGCATGAATCAGGAGGTGAGGGATGATGCGGCGATCGCCTTTGCTGAGGGATTTTATGACACGCTTGGAGCCGGGGAGTCTTACGAACGGGCATTTGAGATTGGCAAGAATGCGGTGTTGGGGAAAGCAACTCTGCATCACGCTCCAGATGCTCCCAGTCGCAAAGCTGAAGTACTGGGTCAGGATAACAAACCTGTTAAGGTGCAGAATCGGGAGCATTTGATTCCCGTCCTAAAAATCAATCCCAATCCAACCCCAATTAAACTGCTGTGGTTAGCTCCAGAGGTAGAGCGGCAGGTGGTGCGGGAATTGTTGGAGGCGATCGAAAGCGGTTTCAACACCATCAAGCTATTTCACACTGATGAGGCGATCGTTCTGAAAGACCAGTACATTCCCGTGCAGGTGACGTTGGAACGGCGGTATAAACATTCAGTGGAGGCGATCGGAGGCTATGCCGAATCGGAGGCAGAACTGAAACGTATCTATGCGATGAAGGGGAGCAGCGAGGAGGAAATTAAGGAAGAGATCAAGCGGCAGCAAGTTGATTGGGAGGAAGCCAGACGGCAGCATTCGCGGATTGTGGCACTTGCCGATCCGGGCATGGGGAAGTCAACCCTGCTAAGAAGGGAAGTAGTGACAAGCGTTCAGCAGGCTTACAAGGCATTAGCAGAGGGTAAGCCAGTAAACGACATTACCATTCCCTTGTTTATTCGGCTCTCATCACTGGCGGATGAAGTTGAAAAGATGCCTGTGGGTGAGGCAATTCTCAAGCTTATTCAAGAACGGCATTTTACACTGCTGAAGGATCATGAAAATGCCGAAGTGGTAACGTTTCTGAATGCGTTTCTAAAGAAACAGTTGCTGAATGGTAAGGCTTTGCTGCTGCTGGATGCTCTAGATGAAGTGCCGGATGGAAAGCGCCAGAAACTATTAGAGAAGCTGAATGAGTTTGCGAAAGGCAATCAAACCAACCCTTGCCCAATAGTGGGTACATCTCGGATTGTAGGCTATGGTGGCAGGTTTGTGGATGGAGCGAAGGACGTAGAGATTGTTCCCTTTACCCGAAAGCAAACGGAAGAGTATATCGAGAAGTGGTTTGAATATGCTCCCCTTAGGGATGAATCAGTTTCAGCACGGGGTTTGATTCAGGCACTGCGAGAACGTCCTCAACTTACTGGGCTGGCTCAAAATCCATTGCTGTCATCTTTAATTTGCAGTTTGTATCAACAGGATTATTTGACATTGCCAGTCCGCCGATGTCAATTATACGAGCAGGCAGTTAATTATATGTTGGGGCAGTGGAGTACTGATAATGAAAGGCAAAGTGCAAATGAAGGATGGATTTTAGCTAAAAAAGAACTGTTAGAGGAGCTTGCATATCAATTTAGCTGCGAGAGTAAGCAACTCTTCTCGTTTGGCGAACTGCGAAAGAAACTGGAGAAATACTTGAAGAGCGGGAATGCATCTACCGATCTGGAGGGTGCTAAAGCAGCAGATTTAATCAAAGAATTGTGTGAGCAGGATGGAATTTTGCAACGCTGGACAGCAGAAGACGACAAATTACCGATTGAAAGACGGCGCTATTTATTTCTGCATCGAACTTTTCAGGAGTATTTGACAGCTTCCTATTTAAGCCGCGTCGATGAGGATGAAATTGAGTTTGAGAAGCTTTTTTGGAACTATGACTGGCATGAAACGATTAGTTTGATGGCAGGCTTGATGTATGAACCGATCGACTTGATCCAAAGGATCATAAACACTAAAGACGATATTTTTCAAACGCAGTTATTGCTAGCAGGTCGCTGTATTGCCGAGTGTGGTGAATTGTCTGATCCATTGGTAGATGAGGTTATCGATCGCATCTATCAGTTTTGGTTGGCTTACCCAAATGCTGAGTTTATTCAATCGGTTATGGTGGCGATCGGTCAAACTCACGCAAAACTTACTCAAAAACTTCAATTGGCTCTCAATCATGAGGATAGCGACGTTAGCCGCATCGCCGCACTGGTATTGGGACAGATCGGCAGCGACAAAGCCACTGAGGTGCTCATCACCGCGCTCAACGATGAGGACCGCTTCGATAGGCGTATCGTTGTAGAGGCATTGGGACAGATTGGCAGCGACAAAGCAACCGAGATGCTCATCACCGTGCTCAAGGATGAGAACAGCGACGTTAAAAGCAACGCCGTAAAGGCATTGGGGCAGATCGGCAGCGACAAAGCCACTGAGGTGCTCATCACCGTGCTCAAGGATGAGAACAGCGACGTTAAAAGCAACGCCGTAGAGGCATTGGCAAAGATTGGTAGTGACAAAGCAACCGATGCACTCATCGCCGCGCTCAACAACGATCAGGACAGAGACCTTAGACACGACGCTGCAGAGGCATTGGCAAAGATGGGGATTGGTAGCGACCAAGTAACCGAGGTGCTCATCGCCGCGCTCAACCATCAGGACAGCGACGTTAGAAGCAGAGACTTTAGATTCAAAGCTGCAGAGGCGTTAGGACAGATCGGCAGCGACAAAGCAACCGATGCGCTCATCACCGCGTTTAACAACGATCAGGACAGAGACATTAGATTCGCATGGGCATTGGGACGGATTGGCAGCGACAAAGCAGTCGCGGCGCTCATCACCACGCTCAACGATAAGGACCGCAACGTTAGAATCAGAGTTGCATGGGCATTGGGACGGATTGGCAGCGACAAAGCAGTCGCGGCGCTCATCACCGCGCTCAACGATGAGAACAGCCTCGTTAGAATCAGAGTTGCAGAGGCATTGGGACAGATTGGCAGCGACAAAGCAGTCGCGGCGCTCATCACCACGCTCAACGATGAGGACCGCAACGTTAGAATCAGAGTTGCATGGGCATTGGGACGGATTGGCAGCGACAAAGCAACCGATGCGCTCATCACCACGCTCAACGATGAGGACCGCAACGTTAGAAGCAGAGCTGCAGAGGCATTAGCAAAGATGGGTAGCGACAAAGCAACCGATGTGCTCATCACCGCGCTCAAGGATGAGGACAGTGGCGTTAGAAGCAGAGCTGCAGAGGCATTGGGACAGATTGGCAGCGACAAAGCAACCGATGCGCTCATCACCACGCTCAAGGATGAGGACCGCAACGTTAGAAGCAGAGCTGCAGAGGCATTGGGACAGATTGGCAGCGACAAAGCAACCGATGCGCTCATCACCACGCTCAAGGATGAGGACAGTGGCGTTAGAATCAGTGCCGTAGCGGCACTGGCAAAAGTGGGCAGCGCAGCCTGCTTGGAAAAATTGCTGAAATTGGCAGACCGCAGTGTGATTGAGCGTGCAGATGTATTTCCCTTAGCGCGCCGTTGGGCAGTTCGCTTCAGCAAGGACGGGTTGCCCTTTATTCCAATCTATCCAAAGTGGGTTAAATCCGTTGAAACCCCTGATTGAAGGAAGGTGTAGGGCACGAGATCCTGATCAGACAGATTGACTGTGGTGCTGGAAATCAGTTTTGAATGATGGGTTAACCGAATGAAACGACTGTTAATCACTGTTTTTCTTCCTCTTGTTTTGAGTCAGAGTATCGCAATGGCTCAAACGGCTCCACAGAACCCGGCAGAACCTGAAACACTACCTGCCTCTCCGCCTGCAATGGTAACCAATGGTCGAACTCAACCCCCGATCGTCCCTCCCGAGGGAACAGACCAGATTCAACTGTGCCTGGTCAATTGCAGTTGGGGTTTAGATTGCCTGCTGGCTAACCTGTTCCTACCTGCTAGCACCCGGCTCAACCAATTAGAACTGAAATTTGACAACCCGGCTTCAAATCCTGCCAAAATTCTTAACTCAGCCCTTTCCGGTCGGGGTGAATTAACCCTCCACCCACTCCCCAATGATGCTCTATCCATTCCTCAAGAAGAAACCACATTTCCAGCTCAGACAATTACCAGCATCCCTTTAACCATCAACCGCTCTGTCCTGCCGCCTGAGCAGTACACTGACAAAATTTATATCACTCAGGCAAACCAGAGCAATCGCTTGATTCTACCGTTAATCTGAGTGTCAGATCTGGTCCGCTCCTACTGCTGATTGCCTTGCTGCTGGGAGTGCTTTTGGGCAGGCTGTTCAAATACATGCAGAAACAGGGTGGTCCTCGAGCTCAGGCACGAAAAAAGGTTTACCAACTGGAAGCCGATATTTGAGAAGCCCATCCTGGCGATCGCAAAATCTTGCTGCCAATGGTGCGAGAAGCCCGCAAGTTAGTTTACCGGCAACAGCTTGAAGTTGTTGATACCCAAGTAACATTGATTCAAAGTCGGCTGAAGGTTCTCAATCAACTCCGGGCAGTCGAAGATCAGCTTTACGAAAAACAAAAACGCAGTGAGTTGGTTGAGCCAGAAACCTTTGAGCAAATTCAGACTGCACGAGATTTGATTGCCCAGGGTCAAGATGATAAGGCAACCTCAACCGTGGCTGAAATTTTGGAAACTGTCAGTGCACGCGATCGTGGGGGGACAACCAACGAGTTTGAAGCAATGGAAGTGGCGCTCAGAGGTGCGGCAATTAATCTTGATCAAAGCGCTCGCAATGCCATCACCGACGCTGAAACGGTTGAATCTCTAACCTGGAATGAGCGTGTGCAGCAAACTTTCGTAAACATGTCGGGTCTTTCTGAGCAGGTGCGTGCCGAAGCTACCTTCTGGTTTGTTCGTCCCTTGCTCTATCTGGTATTGCTTACAGGTCTTACCCTGGCTGGGTTGAACACCTTGTATATCGGAAAGGGTGAGGCATTCGGAGCCAGACCCATGTCCAACTATCTGACCCTCCTGCTGTGGGGATTGAGCGCCGATGTCGCCAGTCGCAGTTTAAGCAGCCTCCGAGGACAGCAAGAATAGGCAACCCATGAAAACTGCTGAACTCAGAAGCCGATCGCACCTTCAAACTTTGGGATTTAGCAACAGGGGAGAAGCGATACGTGCTACCACACAGGCTAACGCCACCGCCCAAACACATCCTCGAAGGTCATGCAGGACAGGTGTGGTGTGTGGCAGTGAGTCCAGATGGTTCCAAAATTGCCAGTGCCAGCGGAAATTTTACGGTGAAACTGTGGGATATCGAAACAGGAGAGTTGTTGCAAACATTTACGGGACATCTGGGAGAGGTGCGAACAGTGGTCTTTAGCCCTAACGGCAAATTGTTGACTAGCGCGGGTGATGATCTGGAGATCAAACTGTGGAAACTCCCAGAGTGAGAGAAAACCTGATCGCAGAGTCCCTGCAAATGAACCTATTGATGTCGATGAGAACTCATGACAGATAAGCTTCTACTACAACAAATTTTCATTGCTCAGCATTGAATCTTAAGAAGTGTCAGGGTTTCTACTAGCAGTAGTGATTTGAAGATTACACTTTAGGTACTACCCTGCTTGAGCTGCAACCATCGCCCTTGCCAACTGCTATGAAGATTTTGATTTTGGCATCCAACCCGCGCAAAGACCTCAACCTCGATCGTGAAATCCGGGATTTAAAGGATGTAATTGAGAAATCGGGCAATCGCCAGCGATTTGAGGTAGAGGATGCCCTGGCAGTGCGTGTTGGAGATTTGCACGATCTTTTCTTCAGACACCGACCTCAGATTGTACATTTTTGTGGGCATGGTAGTGGTCGGCAGGGATTAGTGTTTGAAAGCAATGAGGGCGGAGAGCAGTGGGTACGGGCAGAGGCTTTATCTGATTTGTTTCGTCTGTTTGCTCAAAATGTTGGCTGTGTTTTACTCAATGCTTGCTACTCAGAAGAGCAGGCTAATGCCATTGTGAATCATATTGATTATGTGATTGGCATGAGTCAGGAAATTCAGGACAATGCGGCGATTTCCTTTTCTAAAGGATTTTATCGAGCATTGGGGTATGAGTGTTCCGTTGAGCAAGCCTATGAGTTTGGCAAGAATGCAATTCAGCTAGAAATTTCGGGTAGCTCTAAGGTACTGCGATCAGCTGTAACGGAGCAACAGCGCAAAGCTGAAGTGATAGATGCTGTTGCAAAGGAGATTCCCGAGCATTTAAAGCCAATTCTTAAGCGTAAGCCAACTCTGATTAAATCAAACCAGGTTTTATCTGGTTCTGAGCAAGTACTTTCCCAGGCAAAGCGAGAAGCCATTCAACTGGATGTAGCACAGGCATTAACCGAGGAAGAACCGAGCCTGCAGCAATTTCGAGAGCAAGTCAGAGAGTATTTGCAAGACCACAAGCTAGCTGAATACGAGAAAGATTTGCTGAATGAATTGAGGGAAGAACTGGCCTTATCAGCCGAAGAAGCCGACAGGATTTTAGAAGAGGAACAAGCACCGATTCGGCGAGCTCAACAAGCTTATGAACGGCGATTAGTTATGCTGATCAAATATTATCCCTTTAATGAAGCAATTAAGGCAGAGCTAAAGAAATTTCAAAATCAGAGAAATTTAACTGATGAGGAAGTTCGGGAAATCTCTTGTCCAATTCTTGAGAAAGTAGAAGCAGACTATCAGGAAAAGTTAAAACGACAGGCACAACGGGAACATGAAAGCAAGCTGCAACGCTATGAGCAGGAGTTTAGCAAAGCGGTCAAATTGGAGTATCCTCTAAGTCAAACTGTGCTGGAGCAATTGAAAAAACTGCAGCAGCAACTCGAACTCAAGAATGAAGATGTGGCTCGAATTGAACGTCCAATTCGTGACCCTTTAGAGTGCCGCAGATGTAATGATTTAGGTAAATTTTTCAAGATTCAGAGTAAATTAGATGAAGCGATCGCAGAATTTCGTAAAGCGATTCAAATCGACCCGAATTACCTAGAGAGTTACAACAATTTAGGCGACGCTCTAGAAGAGCAGGATAAGTTAGATGAGGCGATTTCTGTTTATTATAAGGTGCTTGATGCTGATCTAGATAATGTCGTTGCTCATGCTTATTTCGGATGTAGTCTTGCTAAGAAAGGTGATTTAGAAGCAGCAATCGCGCAATGCCAAATTGCGATCGGACTCGATTCAAATAGTGCCGTTGCTCATGTTTCCCTAGGATTTGCTTTATGCAAACAAGATAAATTCGACGAAGCAGAGGCAGCGTATCGAAAAGCGATCGAACTTGATTCAAATGATGCGATTGCTCATGTTTCTCTGGGAGCTTTTCTAGGCAGCCAGGATAGATCTGATGAAGCGATCGGTGAATATCAAAAAGCTATCCAAATCGATTCTAACTATGTGCTTGCTCACAATAATCTAGGAGATCTTTTACACAAGCAAAATCGGCTTGGTGAAGCGATCGCTGCCTATCGTCAAGCCATTGAGATCAACCCAAATTATACCCCAGCTCATAATAATCTAGGAATTGCTTTGTCTGATCAAGGCGATTCAGAGGAAGCAATCGCGGCATTACGTAGAGCTATTCAGATTAATTCTAACGAAGCGCTTTATTACTGCAATCTAGGGTATTTCCTAATGCAGTCTGGAAATCACGAAGAAGCAACTTCTCTGCTTCGTAAGGCAATCGAACTGAATCCAGAGTATGCTGTTGCTCACAAAGTCTTGGGTCTTGCTTTAGTTGAACAAGAATTAATTGGCGAAGGAGTCGCTTCATTACGTCAAGCAGTTGAGATTGCTCCTGACAATATCGATTCACTCAGTTGTTTAGCGCTTAGCGTGTATAGGCAAGGATATCTAGATGAGTCGATCGCTTTATTGCGCAGATCAATTCAACTCGATTCGACTCGTTCGTATTCTCACTTTCTTTTGGCGAATGCTTTAGCAGATCAAGGAAATTTTGAAGAAAGCATCGCTACACTCCGTGAAGCAATCGAGCTAGATAGTGAGAATGCGGAATACTATCAAAGTTTAGGTGTGCTACTTGCTAAGCAAGGCGAATTTGATGAAGCGATCGCTTCCTATCAAAAAGCGATTGAAATTGCCCCCGAAAATGCTCTTGCTTACAACCGCTTAGGAACTGCATTTTATATGCAAGATAAGTTGGATGAAGCGATCACGGAATATCAGAAAGCCGTTCGCCTCGATCTGCAAAATAAAACGTACTTGCAAGATCTAGAAACTGCTCTGAAAAAGCGTCGAAAGCTAAGAACTGAGAGCGAATCACAGCAAAAGCAAGATTCAGATCCTCAGCAAAGTAGAACTGACTTTGACCAAACGATGAGTTTGACTCTAGATATTACCGAGGAGGTGGATGGAGTTCACAAGGAGATTGAGCTTGAGGATGGAACGAAAATAATTGTTAAAATTCCTGCTAATGTTAAACCTGGTCAAAAAATTCGTCTTCGGGGCAAAGGGAAGCTTAATTCTCTGACGCAGGAGCGTGGAGATCTTTATCTGGTGATTAACTCTATTGATTTAGAGTCTGAAATTTACTTGACTCAAGAGGAAATGTCTCAAGGAGTGCAAAAGAGGATCAGAATCAGCGACAATGAAATGTTTACAATCCGTATTCCTCCGGGTGCCGGTGCTGGTAAACGAGTTCGAGTTCGGGGTAAGGGTCTGATCAATGCTCAAACTCGAGAAAGAGGCGATTTATATTTAGTGATTTATAACGCGGTGATGCCTGGAGCTACTGCTCAGGATACAATTGCTGTGGCTGGAGGAGTCACAACAGAATCCTTGGGTGTAGAGACTCTGGGTGGAGTAATGACTGCTATCATTCCCCGCGATACTGCTCTGCCAGCAAAAGTCGTTGAAATCTTTAGCACTGCTGAAGATGGGCAGAGTAATGTTGAAATCAATGTCCTCAAGGGAGATCGTGAACTTGCTGCCGATAACGTGAGTTTAGGAACGTTTCGAGTGGATGGAATTCCGCCAGCACTAAGAGGCGTTCCGCAAATCGAAGTGACCTTTGCGATTGATTTAGACGGGGTTTTATCTGTCTCAGCAAGAGATCAAGGAACGGGTAAAGAAGCTTCTGTAACTGTACAAACCAAATCCTAGATGATGGTAGTGTTTGAAGTGAACCTGATTGATCTTGCTAATCTGGTTATGCGCTCAGACATCTTCTTTAGTTAATGGTATGAACGATAAATCCCCACAGCTACAAGTTGAATGCGCATCAATGCTGTGGATTGTAGCCTTGCAGTGGTGGCTGGGGTGAAATCTATATGATTTAAACCTTTATGAGCAAAAGCCTGAACTACTAAATCAGCCAAATATACTGGATTGAGCTATCCAGCCAACCTCTCCTATGCAGAAGAAAATTCTGGTTCTGGTATCCAATTCCAAAGGCACAACGAATCTAGAGCTTCTATCCGAAATCAACAAGTTGAAAGGGGCGTTGCGGCGGGTGAATCGGGAGCGGTTCATTGTGGAATGGGAAGTGGCTGTGCGTCAGTCCGACTTACGTCGCCGCACTCTGAAGGATTGGGAGAAAAGACTGTAGAACCGTTTCTTGCTACTTACAGAGAAAGATACTGTTGTTAGAAACAACACCAACATTGACACGTTTGTAATACTCTTCATCTCACTGAGGCATCACATTTGAACCAAATCTTTTTCATCCGCAACACAAACCCTGGTAACTCTGGATCGCCACTCACACTTTCAGGATTGTCTAAAATTTCTGGTTCCCGATTGGGGCGGTAGATGTGAACCGTGCGATTTTTGCGATCGATCAACCATCCCAGCATCGCCCCATTGGCAATGTATTCCTGCATCTTGTCCTGCAAACCAGTCAGCGAATCACTGGCAGAACGCAACTCAATCACAAAATCGGGACAAATTGGAGCGAAGGACGCTTTTTGTTCTTCTGTCAAAGCATTCCAGCGTTCCAGCTTAATCCACGATGCATCGGGAGAACGTATTGCGCCATTTGGTAGGGTAAATCCTGAATTGGAGTCAAACCCAAGTCCGGTTCCATCCTGCTCAGTCCAGTTCCAGAGTTGAGCACCAATATTGAAATTGCGGTTGCCAGTGTCTGAAAAGGCGGGTGGCATAACAATTACTTCTCCATTGACAGTGCGTTCAATTCGCAGATCGCGGTTAGCCTGGCAGAACTCATAGAACTGCTGCTCCGTCATCGGCTCGATCGCAGGCAAATTGACCGTCAGTGGAGTGCTTTCCGTTTGAATCAGCAGCGTTGTCATCCTTGCCTCTCAGGCCATGAATGGGAAAAAGTGACTGATGCCTTGTATGTAAGATTTTAACGCTAGTGAAAGGGGCAATTCTCTTTCAGAGACACTTTGTGAACGCCCTTCTCATAACCTCTCAGGTTGCTTGAAACATTGCCTTAAACATTTCTGACAAATCCTGATGCTCTGGAATAGGGAGGCTATGGTGGATTAATCCCAGAATGAGCAAGAGGCAGATGGATGAGCGAGGCAGGTAAAGGCAGAGCGTGGGATAGCAACAGAGGTAACTTCGATCGCAACCTTGCAGTCGTCATTGGCATTGATCATTACAGTAATGACAGCATCCGGGATCTCAGTACAGCAGTCAGTGATGCGAGGGCGATCGCCGATCTGCTTAAGCAGCAATATGACTACAAACAGTCGGATGAAAAGCCAGAAGTGATTCGTCTATTTGACAAAGATGCAACTCTAGAGGCACTCCGACACTTATTTAACACCAGAATCCCTGAGGAACTGAAACCAGGAGAGGGCGATCGCCTGATTATCTACTTCGCTGGGCATGGGCTGCCTCGCTCCAATGATGATGGTCCAGAAGGGTATCTGGTTCCCCATGACGCTGACCCAACTGAACCTGCGTCTTTTCTTGCAATGCGGGATATATCCAAGGCGCTGGATAAACTGAAGTGTCATCACCTGTTGGTGATTCTAGATTGCTGTTTTGCAGGTACGTTTCGCTGGGCTGGTAGCCGAAAAGCGATACCCATTCTGGAAACGATTCATCAAGAGCATTACTACCACTTCATTCGTCATCCAGCATGGCAGGTCATTACCTCATCCGCCCATGACCAGGAAGCTCTAGATGTTGCTCGCCTGAAGGAAGATAATCGCAAGGTTATTACTAATCAATCAAAGTCTCCGTTCGGTAAAGAACGCCACTCTCCGTTTGCCTTAGCGCTTCTGGAAGGATTGCATCCAGGAGATGGCTCCCAACGAGTTGAGGCAGATTTATTTCCGGATGGAGTCGTCACTGCCCATGAGTTGTTTGTGTATCTACAAACACGAGTGAAGCAATTATCGGGTGAGCAACAAGCCCCCGGAATTTATCCACTGCGACGAGACTATGACAAAGGTGAGTTTATTTTCACCCCACCTGGATTTGATCCAAAAACACTCGCTGAAGCTCTTCCACTCAATGAGGAGAATAACCCCTATCGCGGATTGAAGTCGTTTGATGAGAAACACGCAAAGCTCTTCTTTGGCAGACAGGCACTCATTGAGGAACTAACAAAACGCCTTACACAACCGAATCAAACATTAACAGTGGTGCTGGGAGTTTCTGGTTCTGGTAAGTCAAGCCTGGTGAAGGCAGGATTGCTTCCGCATCTGCGAAGCCAAAATACCGCGCAAAAGACCGAGTTGTGGCGTATTCTTGAGCCGATGCGTCCGGGGGAGTCTCCATTCACGTCTCTGGCAAGGGTACTTTTGCCGATCGTCAATGAAAATCTGCTTGAACGATTGGCTGAAGTGAGCTTTCTGAATGACATTTTTCAGCAGATGCTGAAGCCTGAAGCTGGGTCAGACGAGGATTTGGATAAGGCGGATTTGGGTAAGCAGAAAGGTAATCCTTTGGTAACGGAACCTTTCCATCAGTCGGATGAGACGCTAATAAAAGTTGCAAACTCCTGGTGTAGTGCAACGCCAGAAGCAAAATTGCTGTTGATTGAGGATTATTTTGATCAGTTCAAGACGCAGGGTACTCCACAGCAAAAGGATCAACTCAAGGATTTGTATGACCAGATTTTGGCTGAGCTTGGTGCGGTCAACCAGAAACTCCGAGAAGAACCGCAATATCTTAGTCAGTTAATCGCCACTTGGGAACAGAAACATCCCGGTGTCCAGTTACTCTTGGTGATTGACCAGTTTGAGGAACTGCTTACCAGAAGCCAAGACGATCGCGAAAGTCCGAACCAAACCAAACAGCAAGAAGATATTCACCCCAATGAACAGAAAGAGTGGCAGAAGTTTTTGCAGGTTCTGAGAACTGCGATCGAGAACCACCCTCAAACCCTGCGTCTGGTACTGACGTTACGCTCTGACTTTGAACCCCGGTTCCTGAGTTCGGCATTGGAACGGTATTGGAAAGATGGTCGTTTCCCGGTTCGGGCGATGAATTCGGATGAATTGCGGCAGGCGATCGAGAATCCGGCGTTAAAGCAAGCCTTGTATTTTGAAGAATTGAAGGATGACAAAGGCAACACAATTGGGAATCTGGTTAGCAAGCTGGTGGATGAGGTGGGGCAGATGCCCGGTGCGTTGCCGTTGCTCTCGTTTACGCTGAGTGAGCTTTACGTCAGCTTATATAAGCGATGGCGGGAGGATCAAAGTACCGATCGCACTTTGCGATTTGCAGACTATAAAGCATTGGGCGGAGTAGCAGGTGCGCTGACTCGACGAGCTACAGAGGAGTATGAAGCACTGGATGAGAAACATCAATCCACAATGAGGCGGCTGATGTTACGGATGGTGGCGATCGAGGGGGGAGGAGTCGCACGGCGACGGGTACCAGAATCTGAGCTGGTGTATCCAGATTCGGAAGAGAATCAGCGTGTGGCGCAGGTGAGCGATCGCCTAGTCAAAGCTCGGCTGCTGGTGAAGGGACAGGAGACAGGAGAATCGTATGTGGAGCCAGCCCATGATTTCCTGGTACGAGGATGGAATAAGTTGCAGGAGTGGGTAGAGGAAGAGCAGGTGAACTTAGCCTTGCGACAACGTTTAACACCTCAAGCAAGTGATTGGTACAAGACTACTGCTGTAAATAGCGAGAAAGACGAGCAAGTTGTTGGCTTACTGTGGAACAACGATCCGCGTCTAGATCAGTTGAATAAAATATTCGAGTCAGCTATTGATAATTGGTTAAATGATTGGGAGACAAAATTTGTTAAAAGTAGTATTGCTCGAAAACAGGCTGTCGAAGAAGATTTGAGAGAGCAGTTACGAAGAGAGAAGAAGTTACGGATTACGGCAGAATTACGAGAGCAAGCAGCGAGGGTAGAAAATCTATTACCAGTCAATCCTAAAGAAGCTTTAGAATTAGTAATTCAATCAATTAATTATAATTTGCATAGCAAAGAAGAAGGCTTACTAGAAGACCTACTAACACCAGTGCAAGCAAGTTTAAACAAAGCGATGGAATCAGCTAGAGTGCCGAATTCCTTTTTTGGACATACTAGTTTAGTCACATCAGTTGCCTTTCATCCAGAAAGTAATTTCATCGTCAGTGGAAGTTATGACGGTACAGTACGTCTGTGGGATATGATGGGTAATCCTGTCGCTCAGATGGGATCTAAAAAGTTCCGTATTAATTCAGTTGCCTTTAGCCCAGAGGGTCAGTCGATTGTTGCTGGCTGTAGTGATAATTTTCTCCGTTTGTGGGATCTAAAGGGCAATGCTATTGTATCTCCTCCTCAAGACGATGCAGGGCATTTGACCGAAATAGTCACCTCAGTTGCTGTTAGTCCTAATGGTCAATGGGTTGTTAGCGGTGACTCACAGGGTAAACTATGCTTATGGAATACACAAGGCAACCTTGTTAGCTCATCTAACAAGGTATATGAAAGCCCTGTTAGAGCAATTAGCTTTAGTCCTGATAGCAAACGATTTGTCAGCATCAGCTTACAGAACGAACTGTGTTTCTGGGCTTTAGAGAACAGTCAATTAATCATACAATCTTGTAAGGATTTTAAGAGAACCATATCAGTCGCCTTAAGTTTAGATGCAAAGATGATTGTTGGTGGTGTATTGGGGAAAGTATATTTACAGGATATAGAAAAGGACTCTACATTCCGAGCTATTTTAATGGATGAGATTTCAGTTAAATCAGTTGCTTTCAGCCCTGATGGTGAGTGGATTATTTGTGGATTCAGCAATGGTAATATTCAGCGATTAAATTTGCAAGGTAATCCTGTGAGTCATCCCTTTAAGGGACATGATGGAAATGTCACCTCGGTCACTGTTAGTCCTGATAGTCAGCTTATTTTAAGTAGTGGTCAAGACAATAAACTGCACCTATGGAATTTGCAGGGTATCCCTGTGTTCGAGAAATCACCTCAAGAACCGAATCAGCCTTTTGAGGAACATAAAGGACAAGTAAAATCACTGGCCTTCAGTCCCAATGGCAAGCTAATTGTAAGTGTTAGTGATAACGGAAAAGTCTATTTATGGGACTTGCAGGGTAGTCTGATAGCTCAACCTTTTGAGGAGAACTCGATCTATTCAATTGCTTTTAGCACTGATGCCAAAAGACTCATCGGAGGTACTTATGGTGGGATTAAACTGTGGAATTTAGAGACTAACCAAGCTGTTATTCAACCTTTTGAAGGGCACAAGGAAGAAGTTATCTCAGTTACCTTCAGTCCTGACGGTAAATTGATTGCTAGTGGCAGTAAAGACGGTACAGTACGCCTGTGGGACTTAGAGGGAAATCCTGTAAGGAAACCTTTTGAAGAACATGAAGGAGAAGTCACTTCAGTTACCTTCAGTCCTGACGGTAAATTGATTGCTAGTGGCAGTAAAGACGGTACAGTACGCCTGTGGGACTCAGAAGGTAACCGAGTTGGCAAACCTTATCAGCATACTTGGGTTAGCTCGGTTGCTTTTAGTCCTGATGGCAAGCTCATTGCTAGTAGCAGTGAGCATAGTCCGCTCTACTACAAGGTACATTTATGGGATTTAGCAGGGAATCTCGTTAGTCAACTCTTTGCAGGACACGAAGGAAATGTTAACTCAGTAGCCTTTAGTCCTGATAGTCAGCTAGTTCTTATTGGCGGTAGATACTCTGTCCGAGGGAGCAGTGAGGTGCTCTTATCAGATCTCAAGGGTAATTCAGTCGATCAACATTTTCAGTCACTTACTCATGATATTGCTGATGGTGAGGTTTCCTCTATCACCTTCAGCTCTGATGGTAAATGGATTGCTTGTGGCTGTAGGGACGGAAGGGTTTGCTTGTGGGATATGCAGGGTAATTCTTTTAACCAACCCTTAGCAACAAAGTATGGTCTGTCTGATCAGATTGTATCGCTTACCTTCAATTCTAATAGCACTAGACTAATTGCCGAAAGCACTACAGGAAAAGTAGCGCAACTCTGGAACTTAGAGGGAAATTCGATTAGTCCACTCTTAGCGGAAAACAATGATTTAGTATACTCAGCAGCCTTTAGCCCTGATGGTAAGTGGATTGCTTGTGGTGGTTATGGCAAAGTTCAGCTATGCGCTGTGCATGGTAATTTAGTTGGTCAACCCTTTGAAGGGCATAGCTATAGAGTTAATTCAGTTGCCTTTAGTCCTGATAGTGAGCTAATTGTCAGTAGTGACGATGCTCAGACAATCTGCTTATGGAGCCTAGAGGGTAAACTCGTTAGTCCAGTTCTTAAAGAATTTGGAGCCACCTCAGTTACATTCAGCCCCAATGGCAAGCTAATTGTTGGCAATAGTTGCACTGAAACACGATTGTGGACTTTAGACGGAAAACCGTTTGGTCACTCTCTAAATAGGCACGAAGTTGATTTCAGCTCAGTAGCCTTCAGCCCTGATGGTAAGTGTATTATTACTGGATGTAAGGACGGTAAAGTGCGTCTATGGAATACGGAGGGTGAACCTGTAGGGCAACCTTTTGAGGAACACGACGATTCCTTTGGAGGATTACTAGAGGTCAAACTCGTCGCTGCCAGCTTAGATGGTGAGTTGATTGCTAGCAGTAAGATCGGTAGGATGCATTTGTGGAATATTAAAGGACAACTCCTCAAACCTCTAGAAACACGTAGTTATCTAGAATCACTGGTTTTTAGCCCTGATAGTAAGCTAATTATCGGCACTTGTAATGATGGCTCAGCTTTAGGAATTAGTAGAGTACACCTTTGGGATTTAAACGGGAACTGCCTCGATCAGTCTTTTCAAGAGTATGGTGATTGGGTTGACTCTATTGTATTCAGTCCTGATGGTAAGTTGATTGTTTGTGGAAGTAGTACAGTTCGTATGTGGAGTACAGATAGAACTCCTATTAGTCAACCTCTTACAGGGCATAAAGGTAGGATTACTACAGTCACCTTCAGCCCCGATGGCAAGCTAATTGCTTCTGGCGATACTTCTGGCATAGTGCGTTTGTGGAGAAGTGGCTGGCAGGCATGGCTTAAAGTTTGCTGCGATAGATTAGCATTTCATCTAATCTCAGAAAATCCAGAAATAGATATTCAGCAGAAAATTGGTTTGACTTGTATTAAACATGCATGGACTCAAACAGATGTAGCAAAGATTTTACTCCGGCAAGCAAATGAATTGTCGCGACAAGGTAAAACAAAGGAAGCAGGAATTAAATTCGAGCAAGCTTTGAATAACGTAATCGCAGCTTGCCATGAAGTTTTTCAAGAGGCTGATCAGCAAGTTACACCAAAAGGAGCGATCTGTCAGCTTTCTGAAACTATTCCTAAATCTTCAAAAGAAGAAATTAGAACTGTTCTTGAACTCTTTAGAAGAACTTTGTTTAATCCTGATGAAAAGCTTTTTGAGAGGCAAGAAGATACCCTTCGTGCTCATGCCACTTATTGGCATAAGACACTTCACCTTACCCAAAGTCTTTTCGCACCTGAAGAGTTAGCTGCAATTTTTACACCTTCAAGCCTAAGTGACTAACATCCATCTTTGCAGTCTGAAATCCCGTTTAAGCAGATATAGAAAATTTTCAACTATTAATGAAGCTACTCTTCTACCATGTCTGACTTCACTTGCAACTTAGCGATCGTCATTGGCATCAACAACTACCACAATGGCATTGCAGACCTGAAAACTGCAAAACCTGATGCTGCAAAACTGGCTGGTCTATTGTCAAAAGACTACAACTATCAGGTTGAGCTAATCACAGATGAAACCGAGCGCAAGCCTACTCTGACCGAGATCAGAACCTTGCTCACCGAGTGGCTGCCTCAACAACTCAAGCCACCTGCTGAAAACAATCGTCTACTCTTCTACTTTGCTGGACACGGCATGCCCCTCGAAAGTGACGATGGACCAAGAGGCTTTCTCCTACCCCAAGATGCTAACCCCAATCCTAAACCCGGAGAATCTAACAACTTCCTGCCGATGCAGGAACTCCACGATGCCCTCATCACCCTACCCTGCCATCACCTGCTGATAATCCTCGACTGTTGCTTTGCAGGCACCTTCCGCTGGTCCAGCACCCGCAAAGCCATTCCCATTCCTGAAACGATCCATCGCCAGCACTACGATCGCTTCATTCGTTATCCCGCCTGGCAGGTGATCGCCTCCTCCGCCCACAACCAAGAAGCCCTCGACTTCTTGAGCGACAAACGGGGAATTAGCGCAAAAGATGAGCAGCATTCTCCTTTTGCCGAAGCCCTGTTCGAGGCATTGCAGGATGGCGAACCTGATGAGAAAGGCAACCGCCATAAAGAAGCAGATTTGACGAAAGATGGCGTAATCACCGCCCCCGAACTCTATCTCTACCTGCGAGACAACGTGGAAACCCGCTCTGGAGAACGTCAGACTCCCGGGCTCTTTCCCCTCAAAAAGCACGATCGCGGCGAATACATCTTCCACGACCCCAGCTTTGACCCTACCACCCTCAGTGAAGCCCCAGAACTAGATGAAGCCAACAACCCCTATCGTGGTTTGAAGCCTTTTGAAGAAGAACACGCCCGCTTCTTTTTTGGCAGACAGGCTTTGATTGAGGAACTGGCAAAACGGCTCTCGAAACCCGATCAGGCATTAACAGTAGTCCTGGGAGTTTCTGGTTCTGGAAAGTCGAGCTTGGTCAAAGCAGGATTAATTCCTCATTTGCGAAATCAGCATCTTGTTCAAATCTGTCTTTTAGAGCTTCTCATCCAATTCTCTCCCTCTCCACTGCAACTGAGGCTAATAACCCAAATCCATCAGTGGAAAATTCTTACTCCCATGCGTCCCGGTGAGTCTCCCTTTGCATCGCTGGCAAGAACTCTGTTTGCGATCGCAGACACTCCCTTTGCTCCCCAACTCAACCAGCTTGATTTTCTCAACGGGCTTCTTCAAGATAAGCTCGAACAACTCAACACTGAAATTGCTCAGGCTGTTATTCAAGGAAAAGAGAACAGCAGCAAAGTAAAACAACTGCAACGAGAGGCTGAAATGCTTACTCAGCTAATCACAGACTGGAATGATGCTTCTCCATTTGTCAGGCAACGATTGCTCGTAGAACACTTTGAAATGCTGTATTCCCTGTGTCAAACCGAAGAGCAGGACTCAGAACAGCAACAACAGTTAAAACAAGCCTTTCAAGACTGCCTTGCACCTCTAATTCAGCAGTTGCAATCTGATCCAGGGTCTTTCGTTGCGATCGCTCAAGAGTGGGCACAGAACCATCCAGACCAAAGGTTACTCTTAATCATTGACCAGTTTGAGGAACTCATTACTCTCGCTCGCACTACTTTACAGAATTCACAGAACGAACAACCCGAAGAATGGCAGCAATTTCTCAGCCTGCTAGAAACTAGCTTAGCAGCAGATTTGCCACAACTTCGCATCATTGTTACTCTCCGCTCTGACTTTGAACCCCGTTTTCTCAGTTCCGAAGCTCTCAAGCCCTACTGGTCAAAAGCACGATTCCCTGTTAGACCGATGCGATCGGACGAACTACGACAGGCGATCGAAGGACCCGCCTCTGAAATGGCACTTTACTTCGAGCCAGCCAACCTGGTCGATCGCCTGATTGATGAAATTGGACAAATGCCAGGAGTCTTACCCCTGCTCTCCTTTACTCTCAGCGAACTCTACGTCAAACTTGCTGATAAATGGAGAAATCAGGAAACGAGCGATCGCGCTCTCAGCATTGATGACCAGTTTGACCAGGAAGGGGGTATAGCTGGCTCTCTCACCCGCAGAGCCAACGAGGAATACGACAAGCTTGTCAAAAATGCAGACACTAACGATAAGTATCAGGGAGGCTTTGGTAAGGAGGAGGGCAAAGCTTATCAAGTCACAATGCGACGGATTATGCTGCGGATGTTGACCCTGGAAGGTGGAGAAACTGCACGACGACGAGTACCTGATTCAGAACTGGTTTATCCCACTCAGGAGGAGAGCGATCGAGTTAGGCAAGTGGTCGAGCGTCTCGTAAATGCCCGTCTACTGGTCAGAGGACAACTTGAAACCGGAGAACCCTACGTCGAACCTGCCCACGATTTTCTGGTACGTGGCTGGGGGAGGTTGCAGGAGTGGATTAATGAGGAGAAGGCAAAGGAAATTCTGGAGCTACAGCAACGATTAACACCGCAGGCGAATGATTGGGACAGGAACAATCGTCCTGATGGATTACTGTTGCCAGATGGCGATCGGCTGAAGCATTTGAAAACAATTTTGCAGTCAGGACGTTATTCATTCAATAGCAGAGAGACAGAATTTATTAACATTAGCTTGCGTAAGGCTAAAGTACGTCAGATGAGAGAAGAGTTGCCGAGAAAAGCAGCTAGGGTTCTGGATTTGCTCTCTGCACAGCCAACAGATGGATTAGTTCTCGCAATTCAAACAATGGGGCAGAATTTAGCAAACATACCGAACGAAGTGTTTGGTTCCGTTCAGTCTAGTTTGCTGAGTAGCGTTCAGATTGCCCGAGAACGCAGAGTATTACAGGCACACACTAGCAATGTTGCTTCGGTTGCTGTAAGTCAAAGTGCAAGGACAATTGTGAGTGGTAGTTTTGACACAACCCTTCGTCTATGGGACATGCAAGGGAATGTGATTGGGAAACCTTTACAAGGACATGAGGCTTGGGTTAACTCAGTTGCCATCAGCCAAGACGGTGAATGGATTGTGAGCGGTAGTCGTGACGATACTATTCGCTTATGGGCTGCAAATGGCACTTATATTAGACAAATTCTCCAAGCAGAAAATGCAGGTCTATTCGGTATTACGGCAGTTGCTATCAATACAGATGGCACAATTATCGTGAGTGGTAAAGATAACGGCGAGATTCAATTATTCAATAAACAGGGACAACCAATCACTGAACCGTTTCAACATGGTGAAGGAGTTAGAGCGATTGCATTTAGTCCTGATGGAAAAACAATTGCCAGTGGTAGCCAAGACTGCACGATTCGTTTATGGGATCTTAAAGGTAACTCAATTGGCCTCCCGCTTGTAGAACATTCAGAGTGGGTTAACTCAGTCGTATTCAGCCCAGAAGGCAGTTACATTGCTAGTGCCAGTCATGATGGAACGGTATGCTTATGGAATCAACAAGGAGAATTAGTTGGTTCACCCTTACGAGGTCATGGAGACATTGTAACCTCAGTTGCTTTTAGCCCTGGAGGTGAGACGATCGCCAGTGGTAGCCATGACAATACAATCCGCCTATGGAACCTTCAGGGAAATCCAGTTGGTTTGTCTCTTAAAGGATCTAAGCCAATTGAAGGCCCCAATTTTTTTGTTGAGTCTCTGGCTTTCAGTTCCGATGGACAAACTATCATTAGTGGACATGCAGATGGAACAGTGCGGTTATGGGATTACCCAAACGATTTGGTTGGAAAATGCTTTCGAGGACATCAAGAACGAATTTGCTCAGTGGCTATCAGCTCTGAGATGAAAGCTTCAAGTCATGGGTTTGAACCGTATATTATCAGCGGTGGCTATGACCAAACTATTCGTATGTGGGATTTGCGTGGCAACTTGGTTGGTCAACCATTTCAGCACGAAGGTTCTGTTTTGTCAGTAGCTATCAGTCCAGATGGACAACACATCGCTAGTGGGAGCGGAGACAAAATGGTAAGGCTCTGGGATTGCCGAGGAAACCTCATTGGACAACCATTCTGTGGACATGAGTATCCTGTTTGGGCAGTTACCTTCAGTCCAAACGGACAAACAATTGCCAGTGGTAGCCGCGATGGAACAGTGCGATTATGGGATCTTCAGGGAAATTCAATTGGGCAACCCTTTATTGGGCATGAAGATTCTGTATGGTCAATTGTCTTTAGCTCTGATGGAGAAATGATTGTCAGTGGTGGTTTGGATGGAACTGTACGACTGTGGAATAGACAGGGTAAACCTTTAACAAAGAAACCTTTTGAAGGTCACAGAGAAGCTGTAACTGCTGTTGCTATCCGATTTGATGGGCGAGTAGTTGTCAGTGGTGGTCGCGACAACAATATTCGTTTATGGGACATCCAAGGCAACCCGATCGGGCAACCCTTTCAACAAGAAAATTGGATAACTTCAGTTGCAATTAGTCCTGATGGGCAATATATCGTTAGTGGCAGCGAGGACAAAGCGATACGCCTATGGGACTTTCAGGGTAACTTGATTGGGCAACCCTTGCGAGGACATGAAAAAAGGGTGACTTCAGTCGCAATAAGCCATGATGGACAGTACATCATTAGTGGCAGTGATGATGAGACAGTACGTTTGTGGCAGGCTGGTAGCTGGAAATCCTGGTTGCAAACTGCCTGTTATCGCCTCCGCTACCATCCTGTTTTCACAAATCCCGAATCAATTGAAGGTTCAGAGCAACGTGAGGTTGCGATCGCAGCTTGCGAGACTTGCAAGAAATATGTCTGGAACGTAGAAGACGAAACAGGTTAACTTGCAGAAGGCTCTGGCGTATCAGGCAGTTCCACAGGAGCGATCGGTGAACTTTCTGGAGTGTTAGCGGTTGCTGAACCTTCCAACGTCTCTTTCCAGTTTTCGCAGATGAAATCAGAAGTCCCCTTAGCAACCTTCTTAACAATCAGCGATCCCACCATCACTGCGATCGACTGAGGTAATCCCAAACTGGTCACTAAAACAGGAGCAATCGCAGCCGTCATTTTCGCTGCCGCGTCAGCCGTTTTCTGATTCATCAGCTTATCTAATTCTGCCGCAAGCTCACTGTCACCTCCAACCGGAGAACAGAGAATCTTATAGGCCTGAGCACTGGCTGGGGCAAAGATATTCTTACCTGCCCTCAGTAAATCATCAAACGCTCCTCTCGGCACAGGGACTTCTTCTTCCAGAGACTCGATCGACGCAGCTCTCGGACTTGCCTCTATTGCCTGCGATCGTGTTCCAAGCTGCGCCATTAGCTCGTCTTCATCCAGTTCCAGCAAGTTTTGGGCTATTGCTTCGACTTCTGCCATAAAATACTTCTGCCCTCTTACAGATTATCTAACTTTCGGTTCTCTAATCCCAAATTATAGCTAGATAGCTGATTGGGGTCGGTTATTATGGCAAAGGCTTAATATCTCTTTGGCAGAACCTTCACCGGTAGTGGTGAATAGTAATGGTTAAGAGCGAAGAGAGGCATTGTAATGATGCGTAGCGCTTCTGTTTTTTGGGGGACGTTCAATTTCCATCTCTCCCACATCTATCACCATCACTTTCCATTCCCAGCCCGGTTGATAAAGCTGACGCTGGCTGGGAAGTCGGAACTTGCCACACTTGACCAACAGGTCTTCGACTTTTCTGACAATTCGTCCAACTGTGGTTTCGTGGATTCCCCAACTGACCCCAATGTGAAATTGGCTGCGATACTCTCTCCAGTCCTCCAACGCCACCAGTAACTGGTCTTCGACGCTGAGCTTAGCCTGTCCACCCCGTTGTCCTTGGCGATCAAGATGGGGGTGCAACACCTCAACCATCTCGCGAAACGTTTCACGGCTTACCCTACACAAGCGCTTAAACTCAGGTTTGGATAGATGCTCCAAGTTGCTGTATCGCATATCTGCTTCTGGAATTAGTTTCTATCGAGAATCTATCTTGCTTCGCTGCGGATCCTCAACTGTCACACCCCTTAGCTATTCATGCAGGAGGTCTAGTAAACAGGATTCTGCCAGTGAACCTGAAGCAGGCGCGTTATAAGCTTTCAGCTAGGCTTACCCTTAATCGCTGACGTGCTAGAAATTTATCGGAGGATGCCAACCAAATTCAATCCAGATTGATCGTGCTTCAACCATATTCTCGTTGTTAAGCTTTAATGAAATTACCGTAGCTTTGCCAATAGCGGTTAGCCCAATGATATGAGTACCCTCGTTAACCCAGGTTAGATGCTCTGCCCAAGATTGAGTTCGAGGATTGAAGAGGGAAACCAGTTGCCCCGTTTCAGGATCGATTGCATGAGTTTTTGCGCTCTTGAGCTCATTGCAGGGATAGCAGGATGCCGCTAAATTGCTGCGCTCGTCGCTGCCATCTAGCAATTGTGGAATGATATGCTCCATGATTAAGGGTGTTTCTGTCAATTGTGAGGAAGTTTTGCAATATTCGCAGCGGTAGCCCGCTTCCTCAATAAATTGCCGCCGCAAATGGTTTGGGATACTCACTGTGGAACTGGCATCTCCTGCAAAGCAGGAATTCGTTGTCCGCGCCAGCGTAATAGCAACCACGCATATGCTCTGCGAAGCATTAGTTAAGTCAGCAGCTTGTCTCAAAGCTGCTAACTCCTGCTCCTCCAGAGTCAGCAACCTCTCCTCACTTTTCGCTAGTAAGTCAGTATGCCAGTTATACTGACTTACTTCAGCTTCCGCTTGGGCTATCTGAAGCAGTTCCTCATTGCTCAGGTTTTGCATTCTCAATAGTTCTAACCGCAACTCCGACAATGCCGTGTCCGTAGAGGGAAGCAAATTGCTCATCACACTTTGAGCCACGATCGCCTCAATAGACTGCTGGGTCGCTTCAGCAATCCGCAGCAATTGTCGAAAAATCGGCTCTGGAAGTTCGATCGTGACTCGCTGTGGGGTCATGAAGGTTTTGAGCAGGCAGATTAACCTATTCGATCGTCTCTGGTTCGAGCAGAAAGAACGGCTTCAGAAACTTCTTTCTCAGAAGAATTTTATCTTATTAAGAGGTAATTCAAAAAGTTAAAAAACTAGGCGTTGCTGAATCGGAGTATGATACGCCCCCTAGCTACCTAAAGTTGGGGGGAACCAGAATTCAAAGTCCCCCAGCCTTGGGGGATTTAGGGGGCGATACAGAAGCTAAATTTGCACCCTTCATATCCCAATTCAGCAATGCCAAAAACTATTATGGGGTATATGGAGTATATGGGGTAAAGTTGGGGTAAGAATTTGAGTGAAAGGCTGGAAATCCTGAAAATTCGTAGTTAAGCAAGGTCTGCAAAACCTCCATCCCCCAGTTCGAATCTGGGTGCCGCCTTCAAGAATAGAAGAAGCAAATGTAGAGCGAAGGAATAAGTGTCCGTAGCGAAGGATTGAATGCCACAGCGAAGGATTTTATGTCACGATAGCGAAGAATTGCGGCTCATCCCATCTTTTGGTGATCCAGCAGTAGGGAGTACAAGCAAAAGCCTCTCAAACTAAGGGTTAGCGGCAATGTTTGAGGTTTAGAGCGTCTGAGAGCAACAAGATGAG
>NZ_JAMPKZ010000020.1:0-71420 GCF_039962215.1 Leptolyngbya sp. ST-U4 | reverse complement strand
TCGCTCTACGAGTTTCTGGCGCAGGTCACGGGAATAGGGTTTCATGTCAGGCAGCTTCTAGATGGCACTTCCATTACTCTATCTTGTACCTCGCCAGCCTGGAAAAGGCTGTAAAGGTTATTTGTGATTCCCCAAAACTCTCAAACAGCGGTCTGCCGTTCTGAAACGACCCAAGAGGTTGTTCGTCGATGAGATTGAGGGGAAAACAGTACATGCTCCGGCTAACACATGATGGCAGCGGGCGATCGAAAACCGCCGGTACTGAGTTTGGGTTACTTGGTTTGAAGTTACTTGCTGCCGCTGATTTGAGCCGTAAAGCAGACGATATTATATTGCTGGCAGGGGTAAGGTCTCCTTTGGCACGAGAGCTGTAAAGGATAATAATCTGCGGACTATATTTCTCGCATAAATCGGAAACCACCTGAACGAGAAGAGCTGCCATCGCCTCATCTCCTGTTTGCCATACTGTACGACTGGCAGAGACGATCGCCCCCATTACACCCCAAAAAGCCCCCTGCCGCGAATCGACAGAGGGTTAATCAATCAAACGATCGGGCTAATGACCGCAACCTACAGAGCTGCCAGCAGTTCTGCCGAAAGGCGCTTCAGTGCCAACCGCTCGTTTTCGATATCGACGTAGATCGTATCGCCGTCGTGGAATTCTCCGCGCAGAATGGCTTTAGCGATCGGCGTTTCCAGTTCGCGCTGGATGGCTCGCTTGAGGGGGCGTGCGCCAAATACCGGGTCGTAGCCCACTTCTGCCAGGAAGTCGAGGGCAGCTTCGGACAAGCGGAGCGACATCTTGCGATCGTCCAAACGCTGGGACAGACGATTGACCTGAAGCTGGACAATTTGCCGCAATTCAGAGCGTTGCAGGCTGTGGAAGATGATCAGCTCATCTACCCGGTTCAGGAACTCTGGGCGGAAATTCGATCGCAGAGCATCCATCACGCGCGATCGCATTTCTTCGTAGAGTTCATCGTTGCCTGCCAGGTCGAGAATGTACTGCGACCCAATGTTGCTGGTCATGATGATCACGGTGTTCTTGAAATCGACCGTGCGACCCTGCGAGTCCGTCACGCGACCGTCATCGAGGATTTGCAGCATGATGTTGAACACATCGGGATGTGCTTTCTCGATCTCATCAAACAAAATTACCGCATAGGGACGACGACGAATCGCCTCGGTCAGCTGACCGCCTTCCTCATATCCCACATATCCGGGAGGCGCACCGATCAAACGAGAAACGGCGTGCTTCTCCATGTACTCAGACATATCGATTCGCACCATTGCTTCTTCGGTGTCAAACAGGTATGCCGCCAGAGCCTTCGCCAATTCCGTCTTACCGACCCCGGTCGGACCCAGGAAGATAAAGCTGGCGATCGGTCGATTGGGGTCAGCCAACCCAGCACGAGAACGCTGAATTGCGTCTGCAACTGCCGTCACTGCCTCATGTTGACCCACAACGCGCCGATGCAGCTCGTCTTCCAGGTACAGGAGTTTCTGCATTTCAGACTCGACCAGCTTGCTCACCGGGATGCCCGTCCACTTGGAAATGATTTCCGCAATGTCGGACTCGGTCACTTCTTCGCGCAGCATTGATTTACCGCTGGTTTGCGTCTCGGTCAGCCGCTTTTCAGCTTCTTGCAGCTTGCGTTGCAGGTCGGTGAGTTTGCCGTATTTCAGTTCCGCTGCGCGGTTGAGGTCGTAGTCGCGCTCCGCCTGCTGCACTTCCAGGTTGACGCGATCGATCTCTTCTTTGAGCGTCTGGATCTCAGTGATCACTTCCTTCTCGGACTGCCACTGAGCATTCAGCGTAGTATGCTCTTCCTTCAGATCAGACAGCTCTTTGTCAAGGCGATCGAGCCGTTCGCGGGAACCCGCATCGCTTTCTTTTTGCAGCGACAGCTTTTCCATTTCAAGCTGAAGGATTTTGCGATCGACCTCATCCAGTTCCTCCGGCTTAGAGGTGATTTCCATTTTCAGCTTGGCAGCTGCTTCGTCTACCAAGTCAATGGCTTTGTCTGGCAGGAAGCGATCGGAGATATAGCGGTTCGACAGGGTAGCCGCAGCCACCAGCGAAGAGTCAGAAATCTTGACTCCGTGGTGAACCTCGTACCGTTCCTTGAGACCCCGCAAGATCGAGATCGTGTCTTCCACCGAAGGCTGATCCACATACACCTGCTGGAATCGCCGCTCCAGGGCTGCGTCCTTCTCGATGTACTTGCGGTATTCGTCCAGCGTGGTCGCACCAATACAGCGGAGTTCCCCTCTTGCCAGCATGGGTTTAAGCAGGTTTCCCGCATCCATCGCGCCCTGGGTTGCCCCTGCACCGACAACAGTGTGAATTTCATCGATAAATAGAATAATGCTGCCATTGGAATCCGTGACTTCCTTTAGCACTGCCTTGAGCCGCTCCTCAAACTCGCCGCGAAACTTGGCTCCGGCGATCAGTGCACCCATGTCCAGCGCGATCAGCTTGCGGTCTTTCAGCGATTCGGGCACGTCACCCGCCAGAATGCGCTGTGCCAGTCCTTCCGCGATCGCCGTCTTACCCACGCCCGGTTCGCCAATCAGCACAGGGTTATTCTTCGTGCGGCGCGAGAGAATTTGAATCGTGCGGCGAATTTCGTCATCGCGTCCAATCACCGGATCAAGCTTGCCCTGACGCGCCGCCTCGGTCAGATCCCTCCCATACTTCTCTAGAGCTTCGTACTTGCCCTCTGGGTTTTGATCCGTCACTTTCTGGTTTCCTCTTACCTGATCCACAGTATTCTTTAGTCTATTCTCGTTTAGCTTAAATTCCTGGAACAAGCTCTTGCCGAAGCGATCGTCTCTTGCATACGCCAGCAGCAGGTGTTCGACCGAAATATACTCGTCGCCATACTCTTTCCGCAGCGTTTCAGCCCGATCGAGCAGAGTATCGAGTGAGCGACCCAGATACACCGAACTGCCTGCACCCGACACTTTCGGCTGTTTTTGAATGTATTTTTCCGTGTACTCGCGGACGCGCTGCACGGTCACGCCGAGCTTGTTTAGAATACTCGTTGCCAGTCCTTCTGGCTGCTCCAGAATCGCCAGCATCAAATGCTCTGACTCAAGCTGCTGATGCTGTGCCTGCTTTGCAATATCGGGAGTCCGAACGATCGCCTCCCACGCTTTCTCAGTGAATTGATTTGGGTTGGTTGGCTGCATAGGCACTGAGGGGAATGAAGAATCGCAGGGTCATACTTTTAGCAGTGATGGGGATGCCTCTCACCTGCCACTCAATACCACTGACCCCAGTGACTTTATTTTAGGGAGAATTATGAAGACGAGGCGATCGGGCATCACACCTTTTGATGGCGTAATCTCGTCCCTTCGTGAAGGATTATGACTAGGCAGATAAAGGATTGGCGCGGGTAGCGTGTAATCGTTCTACAGAAGTTTCTGCGCTCTACACATCACGAGCAACGCTTGAGCGGATTCCACTGCTTTCTATTCAGTTCAATTCACGCTATTTAATTCACGGTGCGATTAACCTTCCTGCCTCAGCGAAGCAGATGATTTTGCCCTTGTTCTTCTCCTGGATGCGTCGATACTCCAGATCCCTGGACCATGAGCCGCAATATAGAGAAAAAGGAAACAGTAGAGCATGGCTAACTCACCTCCGTTAACGATCGGGAGAAAGCCTTTTGAAGCATGCAGCATAAAGTAAGCGACTGCCATTTCACCGCTGGCAATAAAGGCCGCATAGCTTGTCAGCAGTCCGATCGCAATCAATAAGCCGCAAACTAACTCCAGCAGTCCCCCAAATCCCAGGAATGAGGTGATGGAGAGGGGTGGTTTACCACCTGGAATACCCAATATCTTTTGAGTGCCATGCAGAGCAAAGGACAATCCTGCAACGATTCGCAAAATTGCGTAAATGTAGGGGGAGTAGCGGGCAAGAAATGGATTCATATTTCTCAGTATTTTTCAGTTCGTAGGTTGTTTGTTTACTCTAGAAGAGATTAGTACGCAGAGTGGACTTCGATCGCCTGAAAGACCTGCTGCAATTGATGCAGTAAACCTCGCAGGCTGCCGATGTCGGCTTGGGGTTAACTTGTTCAGCAGCAATCTGGTTAGTTATCAAAATTCATTCATTTCTACTTCTTCCTTAAGATGGGTTTTGCTAAACCAGTTTGTAATAGATTAGCTTATCTGAACTAGCGCGATCGCCTGCTCTCTCATCTCATGATTCTGTCATTCAGGCAGTTGGTGAAGCAAGTTCCCTATAGACGATCGCAGCTTTAACTCACCCAAGTTAGTAGAAGCCAAAGACAATCAACTCAGAATTGATTTAGCCGAATATATTAGCTAAATACAAAGCACAGATTTTTGTTCATTTTTTGTTCAGCAGTATGATGCAGCAGTACAAACCGCTCTTTCGGTTCATTCTTGCCCTGGCAGTGGTGGCGATCGGTGCTACGCATTTTACCAGCCCAGACTCCCACATTAGAATTGTGCCATCCGTCCTTCCTCATCCCTTGGCACTGGTCTATGGGAGTGGAGTGATTGAGATCCTTGCTGGAATTGGGTTGCTCATTCCTCGTGCCAGTCATGCAGCCGCTTGGGTTTTGGTTGTACTTTTCATTGCTATTTTTCCAGCGAACCTCAACCAGGCAATTCATAATATTCCAGTCTCAGCAATGCCGCATGATCCGCCGCTGATTTGGTTGCGTTTTCCTTTTCAGGTCTGCTTAGTCCTTTGGGCTTGGTGGCTGACTAGAGCCGATGAGGCTGTAGAAACAATGGGCGCGATCGAGCCAGACTCTGATACACCTAAAATCATCCCTGAGAGCAAGGTAAATTCCAATGAACGGTAGCAACTTGGGTGGTAAAGGAGAATTACAATGCAATTGAATTTAATGCTGCTCTGGATCACGCTTTCGTTTGTCGTTGTTGGAGCAATCATGCTGCTGCTGCAACCCGTGATCGATTTCCATTAAACCAGGCAATCAGAGCAACAAGAGAAATACCGGAAGTGTAAATCACCCTAGCCTTCTGACCCTGGCAGTTATGACGTAGCAGTGTTGTAGATTGCCAGGCAGGAATTTGAAGCACTGCGATCCGTCATTGGAAAGACGTTATCGGGGGGCAATCTTTTTAGGATCGTCCGCAACGCAAGAATTTAGCTTAAGGCAGAACAATGACAAAGCAGTTTAAGAAGGGCGACAAGGTTGAATGGGATTCTTCGGGTGGAACCACTCATGGCGTGATTAAAGAAATTATCACTGAACCCACCGATTTCAAGAATCATCATTTTGAAGCATCGAAGGACAAACCTGAGTATTTAGTTGAAAGTGAAAAAAGCGGCAAAGAAGCAATTCATAAAGCCGAAGAACTGAGGAAAGTGAAAGAGAAGTAGCATGGTACACCACACGGACACCGAAAACGAAACCGTTCTACGCGAATTTCGAGAAGCGGTTAATATGCCTGCGAAGGAACTTGAACACTGGCTAAAAACCGAAGAGTCGCAGTCGGTAGGCATGAAAGAACACGAAGGTGACGAATCTACGGGACATCAAACAGGTCGTCATCTCGTAGAACTACTGCACAAGAAACGGTCAGACTACAGCGAGGATGACTATAACCAGATGCGCCGTGTGGTGAGCTATATTCATCGTCATTCTGCATAAAGACTGGATGGAGATATCACTCATACTCGCTGGCGGTATTCATTAAAGAACTGGGGACATGAACCGCTCAAAGATTAAAGTTCAGCACAAGTTCAGCATAAGTTCAGCAGGAGCAGTACGATGCGATCGAATGAACAACGCTACCGTGACCGAGTAGAGCAGAACGATGCTCACGATAGAGAGCTTGTAGATGATCATCTAAGTTCCTCTGTTCAAACGGATGACCCAACATCAAACCAGCGCAATCAGGATGAGATAGCAGAACGCTTTATGCGATCGCTACAGCAAATTGAAGTAACCGGAGACGTTGAACCACTTGTTGCTTTGTTTGCAGACAACGCGGATGTTCTTAATCTGGCAATGTCTGAACCGCTTCAGGGACAGCAGCACATTCGGCAGTTCTGGCAAAAATATCTGTCGGTGTTCGATCGCATTCATTCCCGTTTTACCCATGTGGCAGAGGGAAACGGAACGATTACGCTGGAATGGATTTCAGAAGGAGCTTTGTCATCGGGCGAACCTTTCAGCTATCGAGGGGTAAGCATTCTGGAAACGAAGAATGGGCGAGTGCAACATTTTCGCACTTACTATGATTCCGCCGCATTCTTGCCGCAAGGCGCAAAATAGCCACAGCCTTGTGCCCTGCGACTGCATCTCGCATCCATTGTGGTCGCCTGTATGCCGTCCTCTAACTTGTTGATATTGCAGGCATCTATGCCCACAGAGCGAGGATCGGGCGATCGCTTCTTCAGCACTATGAGATTGTGACTTTGCAACACGAGCAAACCTGCCTCACCTTCTCATCTATCCAATTAATCAGGATTTAGATGTGTCTACTGCGTTTCGCTGTCATGCTGGCGAAATGTTTCTCTCGACTGGATTCCGCGTTCTCCAGGTTGGTCTGCTCGGTGTATCAGTTTCGACCTATCTGATTGATGAAACGGCATAATCGGAGAAACTTCAATGACTTCTTCTCAAAACCCATCTGCAAACAATCATCACAAAATTCGCTATGCCATTGTTGGACTTGGCTGGTTTGCCCAGCAAGCTGCAATGCCCGCCTTTTCCCAATCCGAGAATTCTGAGCTAGTCGCCCTTGTTTCTGACGACCCGACTAAGCTTCAGGAGCTGGGTCAGAAGTACAACGTACAACATACCTATCCCTACGAGCAGTACGAAGAGTGCCTGACCAGCGGCGCAGTAGATGCCGTTTATATTGCGCTGCCGAACCACCTGCACCGCGAATATACCGTGCGAGCTGCCGAGCAGGGAATTCATGTGCTATGCGAAAAGCCAATGGCAGTCACCGCAGAAGAATGTGAGGAAATGATTTCCACTTGCGAAAGCAAAAACGTCAAGCTAATGATTGCCTATCGCTTACACCTGGAACCCGCCAATCTAGAAGCGATCGAAGTGGTGCAATCCGGGCAGATCGGCGAGCCGCGCATTTTTAACTCGGTCTTCACCCAACAGGTGACTGACGAAAGCAACATTCGTTTACAGCATGAAACAGGGGGTGGCACGCTCGACGACATTGGAATCTACTGCATCAATGCAGCGCGGTATTTATTCCAGGACGAACCCACTGAAGTGTTTGCCTTTGCTGCCAACCGTGGAGAAAAGCGATTCAGCGAAGTCGAAGAAATGGTGACCGCAATTTTGCGCTTCTCGAATGAACGACTGGCAACCTTTACTGTCAGCTTTGGCGCAGCTTCGGTTTCAACTTATCAGGTGGTTGGAACCAAAGGCGATTTGCGGTTAGATCCTGCCTATAGCTGGAACGGGGAACTGAAGCATTACCTCACAATCAACGGTGAAACTCAGGAACGCAGTTTCCCAGACCACAGCCAGCTTGCTGCTGAGTTCACCTATTTCTCGAACTGTATTCTCCAAGATTCACAGCCAGAGCCATCGGGACAAGAAGGTTTAAACGATGTTCGCATTATTCGCTCGCTTTACCAATCGATCAAAACCGGTCAGCCGGTGAAGATTGCGCGGCTAGATGAGCATCAGCGTCCGACAGTGGATCAGGCGATCGCGTCCCCTCCCAATCCAGAGCAGCCTGACTTGGTAAATGCTGCCACTCCTAGCAATTGAAACCGCTAAGTCAAACAACGGGTGGGAACAGGGTGTCTGGGTCAACCCAATCCACAGAAGCATTGCGCGGGCTGACAGGCAGAGGACATTCAAATTTCTTTTGCCGATGTTGGACTGGTAAATCCCCAAAGCAGTGGATAATGATCGGAAAAGACTGCTTTCAGATATCCTTTCCCCCGTTTCGCCTATTTAAGCAGCGGCAACAATTGGTAGATTACCTTTGTGATCATCAGCTTCAGCAGGTTGCCGTGGTTGGAATCGACACTGATATGTGCGTCTTACAAATTGCGATGGATTTGTGGCGTTATGGATTTGTGGCGTTGCTGAATTAGGATGTGAATGGTGCAAATTTAGCTTCTGCATTGCCCCCTAAATCCCCCAGTGCTGGGGGCGTATCATATGCTTATTCAGCAGCAAGAACACAGATAAGATCAACGGATAACTTAAATCTCATAGTGCCATAACTCCTTCTGCTGCAAAATAATTTTTTGGAGTGGCAACCGCTGAATATATTGCTGCTGCTCAAGCAGGCTCAAAGTTCGGGTGACGGTAATTCGAGTAATGCCAATCAGGTCTGCTAAATCCTGATGCGTTAGGCGTAGATCAATCAAGCAACCGTCCACCGTGGTTTGACCAAAGCGATCGGCTAACCACTGAAGCAGCCTCAGCAGCATGACATCAGCACGCTTAGAACCACGAATGACCATTAGGGCTTCCAGGTAGTTAACATGGGTTAGTAGCGTATCTGCTAAATCCGGAACCTCATTAATTGCGATCGGAGTCGCTTTCACTGGAGTCAAGCACTCGATTTGATAGGGATTCACTTGAGTTAGCGATCGTCCAACGCAGTTCCCTGCTCCCCAGAGACCGAGTACAATAAGCGTTCCATCCTCTGACCAAGTTACTGTTCTGACAAATCCTGATTCAATCTTCCAGAGTATATTGGAGCGGCAGTCAATCACACTACGGGCATTAAATCGGTGAACAGAGAACTGTGGGGTTGCCTGTTTCCAAGGTGGGAGAGTTACAGCAGTCATCGCTTATTCCTATTGCTGAAATTGTTATTGCTGAGAATTGGGATAAGCAAAACCTAGGAATGGAACGTGCCCAAAATACGATCGAGAATTTGGGTTTTCAAATCGGCAAAAGCGGCACTTCCAGGATTGCGCAGACGCGGAAGGGGAATCGATAGATCCAGATCAACGCTGCCATGATTTAAAACAATGACGCGATCGGCAAGATAAACGGCTTCTTCGACATCGTGTGTCACTAAAATGGCAGTGAACTGCTGCTCCTGCCAGAGCGTTTGGATCAACTGCTGCATCTCAAGCCGGGTCAGGGCATCTAACGCACCCAGGGGTTCATCTAACAGTAGAAGCCGAGGCTGGCTGACTAGGGCACGTGCAAGAGCAACTCGCTGCCGTTGTCCACCAGAAAGCTGCGTGATCCATGATTGAGATCGATCACCTAAACCAACCTGTTCCAGTGCCCACCGGCTGCGTTGCCGCCCTTGTTTACTCAAACCTAAGGCTACATTGTCCAGGACTCGCCGCCACGGTAGGAGTCGCGCATCCTGAAACATGATTCTTGTAGTAGGATTTAATCCATTTACAGGTTGCCCATCCAGGTTAATATGCCCGTTTGTGGGAGAATCTAATCCAGCAATCAGGCGCAGAAGTGTGCTCTTACCGCAACCGCTTCGCCCAACGATCGCAGTAAACTCCCCTGGACGTATCGATAGATTGATCTTTTGTAAAACCGAAACCGAACCAAAGGATTTTTCTAGATGATGAATTCTAATTTCAGTTCCATAACTATGCCTTGATCGATCGTTTTTTTCGTTAGAAAACCGATTCTCAATGGGTTGCCTTAATGTATTCATGCTCTCCTCCCTAACGCCATTGCATCAAATTATTTAGTTATCCAAAAATTTTCTGTTTCTATTCTGGAACCTAGTCATCTCTTGTCTTTCCAGCCTTCATTCTCTTATCTTTTCATTCGTTATCTAACTTCTGACTAGGATGCCAGGGCAGCCACCATTGCTCTAAGCCGCGCACGATCGAATCCGCCAGTTTACCCAGCAGCGCGTACAGCAAAATACTCAGCACCACAATGTCCGTCTGCATAAACTCTCTGGCATTCATTGCCATGTAGCCGATGCCTGAATTCGCCGCGATCGTCTCTGCTACAATCAGCGTCAGCCACATTAAGCCCAACGCATATCGCACTCCCACTAGCACTCCTGGTAACGCACCGGGCAGGATAATTTTCCAGAACAGTTCCCACGATCGGAGTCCATAAACCTTTCCCATTTCAACTAAACCAGGATCGATCGATCGAATGCCGTGAAAGGTATTGATATAGACAGGAAAGAGAACGCCGATTGCGACTAGAAATATTCGTGCCGGGTCGCCAATGCCAAACCAGAGAATAACCAACGGAATCATCGCCAGGTGCGGAATATTACGAATCATCTGCACTGAGCTATCGGTAAAACTTTCGGCAAGTTTAGAAACGCCGTTGAGAACGCCGAGGAATAAGCCGATGCCCCCGCCGATTGCAAACCCAACTAACGCTCGCCAGGTGCTAATCTGGACGTTTTTGAACAGTTCTCCGCTAACCGTGAGCTTAATTGCGGCGTCTAAAACCTGTGTTGGTGCAGGCAAAATGCGAGTGGCAATCAGTCCTGCCTGAGCAAGAATTTGCCAGATCACCAGAAGGGCGATCGGCACAAGCCAGGGAAGAAACTGCTGCCAGGGAAGCCGTTCCCAGCTTAATCTTGATCCTCTTTTTTGTAGGAGTTGCATAGTAGATCGGTGAGTCAATCAGTAAAAGAGTAATTAGCGAAGAATTGCGATTGCGGCTACAGATTGGTGTACGTCTCTAGCCCAGAAGTTGCCGGATAAAGCAATTGGCGAATATCAATTTATTTGGAAACCGCCTTCTGTACATCCAATCTGCCCGCTCCTGAATGCCGCCAATTACCTGTGCAGTAAGTGGCTCCACCTGTTCGACCAGTCGTTCCTTCCCCAACTGCTTCACGGTATCTGGCTTCAAGTCAGTTAAGAGCTACGAATAAAAGTCTGGAGTCGGGAATTGATCGTTCAATACCCAGTCACCGATCGCTTTCACTTTGTAATCAACTGGGTCGTGCAGGGTGAAGGTCCGCAGATTGCGCCAATATCGATCGAATCCATAGCGAGAATGAGTCGAGCGCGTTCCCATCACATCGAAAATTTTGCTGGTAAGCTCCAGTCCTAACTTAGTGACAAAGGCTTTTGCTGTTGCAATCGCGATCGCACATTCTCCCCGTTCGACTGCACTAAGATTCTCCTGTTTCTCCCAAGCGGTTTGAACAAGCTGGGTAGCGCGATCGGTCAGTAAGATTGCTGCTTCCAGGTTCATCCACATTTCCCCGTAGTGTTGAAGGATGTAGGGATCATCAGTTGCCTTTTCAACACCAGAAGTCAGCCAGGCACGGGTACTGGTTTGTGTATATTCCTTTGCTGCTTCAAAAGCACCGAGCGTGATCCCTAAGTAGATATTGGTGAAAGTGATTTGCGTTAAACAGGAGCGAAAAGTTCTGAAGACTGCGCGAGCAGGATCGGGAGTAAGAATTTCATCCGCTTCGATGAATACATTGTTAAACGTGATGCTGCCGCTATCTGTTTGCCGCTGTCCCATATTGTCCCAATCCTGATTGACCACAACCCCCTCTCGCTGGGTGGGGACGATCGCAATCCGAAAGCCCTCAACGTCCTCCTGCACTATGGTGAGCGGAATCAAATCAGAATCGACAGAACCAGAACAAAAACTCTTCGTGCCATTGATTCGGAAATGGCTGCCTTCGGGCGTTAGGAGCACTCTGCGATCGAGCGGATTAAACCCATTGCACCAAACCCAATTGTTCTTTGTCGTTAGTGTATAGTAGTGTTTTCTCTGCTCAAGGCTGCCAAAGAGATGAGGGGAAACGACACTCAGATGATGATAGGAAAACACATGGGCGATCGAACTATCGACTTCGGCGAACTTGCGGGTGATCTTGAGAACTGTATCCCATCCTTCTCCCAATCCCCCATACTCCTGAGGAATGATCAGCTTCAGCAAGCCACTTTTCCGCAGACGATCGCGTTCTGCTAGCGGTGTTCCACCCGCCTTGTCCCGCTCGATTGCAGTTTGAGCAAACTCAGCGGCAAGAGTATTGGCTTGAGCGAGGTAGTCAATCGAGGTGAATTTGGGAAGAAGTTGCATGAGATTAGCTGGGTGGAGGAGAAAGATGAGTCGATGGGTGATTAGAAACTTGCCTTGATCAGGGGGCGATCGTTCAGGGGTTCAATGGTTGGAAGCTCTTCGAGGGAAAGATCAAGCTCAATGAGCAGGCGTTCTTTCCACTCCTGGAGGTCTTGCTCCGTGCGTCTGCGGGGACGAGGGAAATTGAGCTTAAATTCTCGGTGGACTCGTCCAGGATTGCCGCGCATCACGATAATGCGATCGCTCATGACCAAAGCTTCTTCAACATCGTGGGTCACGAAAATGAGCGTGGGACGATCTTCACTCCAGATTTGCAGCAAGTGATCCTGAAGTTTCATGCGAGTAAAAGCATCCAGGGCGCTAAACGGCTCATCCAGTAACAGAATCGAAGGCTGAGTCACAAGGGCACGGGCGATCGACACACGTTGCGCCATTCCTCCTGATAATTGACGGGGCAGAGCGTGGGCGAATTCGGTCAGTCCTACTTTTGCCAGCGTTGAGGCGACCCGTTGCGTTTGCTGGTCAGGAGCCATTTTCTCTAAACCAAACCGCACATTATCCCAAACCGTAAGCCAGGGCATCAAACGGGGTTCCTGAAAGATAATGCCGACTTCAGGATGAGGAGAAGTAATGGGTTCATTATCGATCGAAACTGTTCCTGCCGTGGGGTGCTCTAGTCCTGCAATCAGACGCAGCAAGGTGCTTTTACCGCAGCCGCTCGTTCCAATCAGGCTGACAATCTCTCCGGGCTGTATCTGGAGATTCAAATTGTCTAGCGCAATGAAGCCATTTTTGAATCGCTTGTAGACGTTCTCGATCCGCAGCATTTTCAGAGTTGCCTTTTGCCTAATTTTTTGTCTGAACCGTTCTGAACAGTAATGTAAGGCTTTCCTAACGATTACAAGGCGGAAAGATAGGAATCTTGCCAGCTTAAAAACCGCTTGCCGATCGCCGCTAACAGCAGATCTGTTAATTTGCCGCAGAGCGCAAACAGGAGAATGCTAGCGATAATGATGTCTGGTCGCCCCGTCGTTTGTCCGTCTACTAGTAAATAGCCCAGTCCGCTGCTGGCTCCCATAATTTCTGCTGCAACGACAAACATCCAGCCTAGTCCCAATCCGCTCCGCAGTCCCACAACATAGGTAGGCAGTGTTGCAGGCAGAAACACACGCCAGATGAGCTTGAATTGGCTGAGCCGATAAACCTTACCGACCTCAACTAATTTACGATCGACATGCTGAATTCCAGTCATCAGATTGAGATACACGGGGAAGAATACGCCTACAGCAATCAGGGTAATCTTAGAAGATTCATAGATGCCCAACCAGAGAATGAATAAGGGAACCCAGGCGAGAGAGGGAATATTACGCAACGCCTGAAGCAGTGGATCAAGCAAGCGATAAGCTACACGAGAATAGCCAGTGAATGATCCCAGAATCGTTGCGGCGAATGCTCCGAGGAAAAATCCGAGCAATACCCGATAGAAAGTTACGGTGATGTGCTCGAATAGCTCTCCGGACAACGTGAGGCCCAGAAGGGTAAAGGCGATCGTAGAAGGCGCAGGCAACAGATTTGGAGGAAAGACACTCGCCGCAGAGAAAATCTCCCAGAGGACAAGCAAAATTGTTGGAATGAGCAGTCCAACCCATCCACTGGAAGACGACTGACTTTGAGAAGGAACTCGATTGAAGATGCGCAACGCCGGTGCAGCAAAACGATTCATGGGCAAACCCGTTGAAGATTCACTGGAAAGATTCACTGGAAAATTTGAAAAGCTGTTCTAAGGCTTGACCACTTTTTTCACAAATTCTGGATCGATTAAGTCTGTTGCAACTTGCTCCACGTTTATCGAAGACTGAATTACACCGCTCTTTTTCAGTACATCTCCGGCGGCTGTAATCACGGTTCTTTGACTATCGCCGATCGTAGAGTTCGATAAATCGGTTCGCCCAAGCTGCTTTGCTGCCACTGCATCGCTCAACTTGGCTTCCTTCGTCAGAATTGCCCTCAATTCACTAGGATTGTCGATCGCCCACAGCCGCGCCTTTTCGTAGGCTGCGATCACTCGTTCCACATAAGCAGGATATTCCTGAACAAATGCCTCCCGCACGTTCAGAACGCCTTGACTAATGAAGTTTGGGTTGCGATAAAACAGGCGAGATCCTTTCTCTAGCTCCGTTTTTGCCATGTGGGGATCGAGTCCTGCCCAGGCATCAACATCGCCCCGCTCCAGAGCCGCTCGACCGTCTGTATGTTGAAGTGGAACCAGTTCAATGTCTTTCTCAGAGAGCCCAACTTCATCTAGAGCACGTAGCAAAAAGATGTAAGGATCAGTTCCTTTGGTTGCTGCAACACGCTTTCCCTTTAAATCCTCAACTTTGTTGATTGGGGAATCTGCCCGCGTTACGAGAGCCGTCCACTCTGGCTTCGAGTAAACGTACACTGCTTTGATAGGATTTCCATTCGCTTTTCCAAGCAGTGCAGCTGCCCCTGCGGTTGAGCCAAAATCAATACTGCGGCTATTGAGGAATTCTAGAGCTTTGTTGCTGCCGACGCTCTGAGTCCATTCTACTTTGACATTATCCTTCGCTAACTCCTCCTCCAGCCAGCCTTTTTCTTTGAGAACTAGGCTTACTGGATTGTAGTAAGCATAATCCACTTTAATTGTGTCAGGTTTAGCAGCAGCCGAGCCATCTGGAGCCGTCTGAGCCGTTTGACTACTGCAACTGCTAACGACCAGCACTAGACTAAGCGCAACGGAAAATAGAGCCGCAAATCCGGGTAGATATTTAGCCGTAAAGCGGCGACGGATTGCTTTGAGATCGATGAATCGACTGAACGTTTTCATGGGGGGCGATCGGATTAATGAGATAGGTAAAGTGGAAGAGAATGTTTGCAGTTTAGGTTCACAATCGTTATTTAACGACCTGCGCCAACCGCGAAGCGAGTAGGTTGAATGATTGAAACCAGCTCATACACAGAATTTTGCAAACGCTGCTCAATTTCGCTATCAATAAACTGGTATTCGCCGCTGTCTTGCTTTTGTAATTGCGAATCCACAATGTACACACCTGCGAGAATACTTCTTGCACCCAGTGTGGAGAGAACGGGCTTCAGTGCGTAGTCGATCGACAAAAGGTGAGCGATCGTGCCTCCTGTTGCGATTGGAAGAATGACTTTACGAGAGAGTGCATTCTGCGGCAGCAAATCGAGTAATGCCTTTAATACGCCTGTATAAGCGGCTTTATAGACGGGTGTAGAGATAATGACTGCATCAGCAGATTCGATCGCAGCAACAACCTGCTTGATATCCGGGTGATCAAATTTAGCAAACAGCAGAGCCTCCGCATTGATGTCTCGAACGGAGACAATCTGGTGATCAATCTGTTCACGGTCAAGAATCTTCTGAGCGTACTCTAGAACTGCGTAGGTTCGGGAGGGATGCGCCGGACTTCCACCAATTAGAACAACCTTCGACATGACAAACAACTCCTAAAATTTTCAAAGTCTCCCCCTTGCGCTTTCAAAGCAGCAATCAACAAATGGGGAATTTAGAGGGGAATGCAAAACACAAGATACTTCTCTAGCTGGGACTGACGGGGAGCTTGTCGTTGGCCATAATTTCCCCGATCGGGCTCATATAACGACTGGGAGCCAACAGCGGTACATTCTCCAGCGGCAGTTTCGGAAAAACAAGTTCGGCAAAGCGATATGCCTCTTCCAGATGGGGATAGCCGGACAGCACAAAGGTGTCAATGCCAAGATCGGCATACTCCTGCATTCTTGCTGCGATCGTATCCGAATCACCAACCAGAGCAGTTCCTGCACCACCCCGTACTAGACCAACGCCTGCCCAAAGATTAGGGCTGACCTCCAGGCTGTCACGCTTACCGTTGTGAAGCTGTAACATCCGACGCTGTCCTTCTGACTCGGCTTTACCCAGGGCTGCTTGTGCTGCTGCGATCGTCTGATCGTCTAGATATTTAATCAAATCATTGGCTGCATCCCAGGCTTGCGCTGTCGTTTCACGGACAATAACGTGTAGCCGAATTCCAAATCGGAGGGTGCGTCCCTGCTCGGCTGCCAATCGCTTCACCTCGCTGATTTTTTCTGCAACCTGTGCAGGCGGTTCGCCCCAAGTGAGATAGAGATCGACGTGCTTTGCGGCAACCTGTTTGGCGATCGCAGAAGATCCCCCAAAATACAGCGGTGGATAGGGTGTTTGCACTGGGGGAAATAGCAGTCTGCCGTTTCGCACATCCAGGTGTTGACCTTGGAAGTTAACGGTTTCACCCTGCATCACTTCGCGCCAAACCGATAGAAACTCATCCGTTAGCTCATAGCGTTCGCTGTGGCCGAGATGCACACCGTCTGCTGCCATTTCTGCGGAGTCGCCACCTGTCACGACGTTAATCAGTAAGCGACCTTGAGACAGGCGATCGAATGTAGCTGCCATCCGAGCCGCAACGCCAGGAGAAGTCAAACCGGGACGAATCGCCACCAGAAACTTCATTCGCTTCGTCACCGGAACTAAAGACGCAGCTGTAATCCAGGCATCTTCACAGGATTTGCCCGTGGGAAGCAGTGCCCCGAAGTAGCCCAGTGAGTCGATCGCGCCTGCTAATTGGCGCAGGTATTCGGGCGTAATCGCTCTGCCGCCGACCGAGGTGCCTAAATAACGACCATCTCCGTGAGTGGGAATAAACCAAAGTACATTCATCGAAAATGCCTCAAATTCGTTTGACGACCAAATGTTGCAGCAATTGAGTTAGCCTGAGTGAGTCAAGTCATTCAGAATTTATTTGAGAAGGTGGTGTGCTGATCCAAACTGCCTTTCTAGCTATCTAATTCTGGGAAACTGCACTTGCTGATCGGTTCGAAGTTTCCTAGTGGAATTTAGGGGGCAATGCAGAATTTTCACTTCTCAAACAAGTTCTTAACCTTTCCACACAGCATCATTAATGTTGATTGATTTGGGAATTAGCTTCAGCTTGTAGAATGTATCTGCAATTTGCTGCTGACCATTCACCACTTGGGAATCGATCGGTTTAACACCGTATCCTCGTCGCGTTTCTGCCAGATCCAATGACGCTTTATCGATCTTTAGTTCCGCTGAAAGAAACTGCGCTACTTCATTAGCATTCCCTTTTGCCCAATCGCTTACCTTCGTCAGTTCATCCACAACAGCTTTTACCAAAGCAGGCTGTTCGCTTGTAAACTTCTGGGTGGACAGGAAGAAACCATGGTTTGCCACAATGCCTTTGCCGTCACGAAGGACTCTTGCACCAAGTGCCTTTTCGGTCGCGGCAAAAAACGGATCCCAAATTACCCAGGCATCCACACCACCTTGCTCAAAAGCAGGACGCGCATCACCCGGCGGCAGAAACACTGTTTGCACATCGGTATAGCTCAAACCTGCTTCCTCCAACGCTTTTACCAGCAGATAATGGACGTTGGAGCCTTTGTTGAGCGCGACTCTCTTGCCCTTTAAATCAGCCACGCTTTGAATTGGTGAATCTTTGCGAACCAAAATTGCTTCTGCGGCTCCACCCAATGGCTCATAGGCAACGTAAGCCAGCGGTGCGCCTGCTGCCTGAGCAAAAACAGGTGGCGTTTCTCCCGTGTAGGCAAAGTCGATACTGCCCACGTTCAACGCTTCCAGCATTTGCGGTCCCGCAGCAAACTCGTTCCACTCGACGGTTGTTTCTTCTGATTGCAGGCGTTTCTCCAAATCACCCCTACTTTTAAGGAGATTCAGAGCCGTTGCCGACTTCTGATAACCGATTCTCACGACCGAGTTGGTGGCCGCAGGAGCCGCAGGCGCATTTGTAGGGCGATTGGTTGCACTGGGAGCCGTGCAGGCAGCGACCGCCAGACTTAAGCCCAAACTTACTACCATGAGCAAGAAGAAGCGTCGGGTAGGGGAAAGGCGCATCCTGGAGGGTGTCATTGCTTGATAGCAGCGGGATGCGCCAGAGAAAAGCTTTACCGTAAGAGAATCAAACCATCGCCACATGAGAATTTCCAGAAGAAGTTAAGTCTGAGTAAGAAGCCTTAAACGTTGCTTGAAGTCCAACTAATGTGCGCTATTGCGATCGAGCTGTACAAATCAATCTGTTCAAAACCAATCAATTTAAGGCTGTAAATCAAGTCCTTTGGGGAAGTGTTCTTGATGCTGAATCAACCTTTTTCTTCCAGGAAACTTGCTTTGTATTGACCTTAAAGCAATCCTGAACTAAGGAAGAGCCAGAAACGAATCTACGGTAATTTGGTAGGGTTACCGATATTTGCATAAACAGCACTATGCCATAGTGCGATCGCAATTGCAAGCGTTTTTCAATTCGATCTGGCTTGAATTAGAGATCGCAAGTTAGTGGTCGCAGGCTATCACTTTCTTTCGGTAATCAATTGCTTCATCGGAAGAAACTGCTTCGTTGCCGCTGAACTTAGATTTGTTATTGGTAAAGGATTTGAGGAGCGTCTGGGCAACTCGCTGCCCTTGGATGCGAATTTCTGGAACAGCAGTGGTTTCCCAAAAATTGCCCTTTCGGGGAGAACCAATCGTAAAAATTTGTTGAGAGATCCTGCCCTCGTCATCGATCAATGCCCCATTTTCTGCAACTGCTAAGCCCAGATGAAGCGGATCAGAACAAACAAGTCCTGTAGCCAGAAGCTGTTCAATCAGAGGACTATTAACTTGGCGATAGTCACATTCAGAACCAGTACAGTTCAACACCAGATGCGATCGCACCTCGATCAAATCCTGACTTCCGCGTTTGCGAATGACTGTGGTCACCTCTGATCGCGTTTCGTGGAAAGCTTGAATACGTCCGGCATGGATCTGAAGTTGTCTAGTATGCAGCAATTGATTCAATTCCTGGGCAATCGTGGGCGCAACTCGATGTCGATGCACCTCCCAGTAGGGACGCAGATGCCGCAAAAAGCGACGCTGTTCTTCTAGGGACAAACGCTGCCAGAGCGATTCTGTTTGGGGGCGCAGTGCATCCATGACCGATCGCCAGTCATACCCCTGAAGTCTTGCCCGGTCGACTTCCTGCCGCACCCATCGCCAGAGCGATCGCACTGTCCTGCCTTCAGGCAAAGAAACGTTGTAAGCCGGAACCAATTGGTGTGATTGGGGGATTAAACCCCGACGGGAAACCAGATGAATTGCTCCGCAGTGTCCGCGCTGCTTCAGGGTCATTACCTGATCGATCGCCGTCAACCCTGACCCAATCAGGAGAACGGAGGCTGAGGAGGATAAACGGCTGAGCCAATCTTCATTCCAGGCTGATCTCACATATCGATCGCTCTCATAAAAACGAGAATCTGATATCGCCGGGTTACGAGGTGGTGGATTGCCAAAAGCAAGAACAACGCGATCGACAACGAGAGAGATTCCGGTTTGTAAAACAAGTTCTAGCTGAGATTGCTGGGGATGAATTGCCGTGACGATATCTCTATGACATCGTAAATGAGCGATCGAGGAATACCTGACTGCATCCTGTAGCACCGACTGAATATATTCCCCATAAATTCGGCGGGGAACGAAAGCAGCAATATCAGCATCGGACGAGAAATTGTGCTGGAGCCAGTGCAGGAAATGATTTGGCTGATCCGCAAAGAAGCTCATCTTACCGGCAGGAACATTAAGCAGATGGCAATCCTGCCTGGTTCCGTACGCGACTCCTTCACCGATCGAATTTTGATCAATCAAAAAAATCTCTAGAGGGTTAGTTGCCTGTTTCAGTAGATGAACAGCAACCATAACGCCACTCAGCCCACCACCCACAATGCCGATCCTCATAGAAGCTGAGGCGAACGATTTTGCTGGGATTGTAGTGCGCATCGTCCGATCGCTGAGCCACTGTGAAGCCGTTTCACGCTCGGTGTAATCAAGCAGTTGAGGATCAATCAAATGAGTCATGCAGGCTCTCCAATCCTTCTAATCTTGCTGGCTAATGTTTCTGAGCTGCTTGGATGAAACGAAATTGAATTTCAATTGAATTGTAATTCAGCCAGAATTTATGTCAAGAGCAGAGTCCCTTGAAGCCGCCCCCTGAAGATGCGATGATGGGTAGATAGTTGAGCGGCAAATCTGACCTTCAGACTGGCACTTTGGGCGATGGGCAAGCGCACCGAACGCAACCTGCTAGACATCCTGGTTCAACAGAATTACCTGTTCAAGAATCTGGATAAGAAATGGCTGGCAGCACACCTTCCGGTCGAGACTCTGGTTGCCGAAAAGATCTATTCCAATCGATTGGTTTACACCGCGTTCCGTCCCGATTCCTACATTGAGGTGCTGTACCTGATTCTGGAAGGCGGACCTGTGATTATTCGTAGTGCCCCACTCGATCGCATTATTGCCCTCAGCTATCCGGGCGGCTGTTTTGGGATGCGCAGTTTACCTGTTGGTTATGGCAGTGCAGGCTATGCGTTTCCCAGCCAAGTTGAAGCATACAAAACGACAAGCGTGATCAAAATTCCGCTCACCGTTTTACAACAGATTTACGAAACAAATGAAACCTTCCGCAGTCGCTACGATAAGCTGTTCGAGTTGCGCGAAAAGTTTCAATATCACCTGCTCAATTGCAGCACCTACCCACCTCAAGCTGTAGCATCACTGCTGCGAGCACTCGTGTATCAGGAACGATCGCTGGGCAATCAACCAAACGGAGAAGGCATTTATACCTTTGATTTACCGATCGACATTATTGCCCGTGCTTGTCAGTTAAATCATCGCACCGTCGAGCAAGTGATTAAAGGAATGCACAAAGTCGGACTGGTTGAACCCACAAAAGATAGCGATACCTCAAATGATATTTTGCGCGTGATTGATGCAGAAGGTTTAAAGGAAACCTACAGCGCAACCAGAGATAAAGTATCGTGGTGGCCCCTCAAGTAGGGCAAACGATTCAGTCTCAAAGTCCTAGAAAAGGGGAATGCCCAGGATAAATCTGATGAAGTTGCTGCCACTTTCACCCTGGAGACGATCGGTATACCCCAGTAGACACACTCTTCCAGTCTAATTACTCCCTACCTAAATGATGGAAGAGGGCTACAGGTAGTCAAAGTCCGATCGCTACACTAAGCAAGGATTTCATCGCAATTTCATCACTGCCTACTATTGTAGAAATAACTAAATGGTCATAATTTTTGCCCTATTCCTTTCAGGAGGGGCTTTTTCTTTCTCTGAAGCTTGTGGGTACACGAGAACTACCGACAAGCTTGATTCCCTGGGGTAGAGCTAAGACCGGGAAACTTATGCAGGGATGTTTCTGACAGGGATAGGTAATTGAACGAGAGCGCGAATTACAGCGTCTATTTCAAGCTATCTGATTAAAGATAGGAAAGAAAAAGCTTGCAACAATAGAAAGTGACACAAAAAACTGTGATTTGAGTACTTAACTCTGACACTTTCGCTGAGATTACTCGATAGGTTTGATAGAGCGTTTGATAGAAACAAGCACAATGGGCAATTGATCGTCTTGGCAGCAGGGGAACGTTGCAATTGCAGCGATAGCGATCGTTTGTTCGCTATCGTTTAACCTGAGCGAGCAACTGTCACACTTCCATTTTAAAAGTTTTGGTAAAAACTACCATTACTAAAAACAAACTTTACTGCAAAAAGTTAAGAAATGTGAAGCAAATTTAGCCTGTGGAAAACTTGCGTCTTTCCTGTGGAAAACTTGTTGAAAAGTAGTGGAAAAGCTATTCTTTAAAGGGGATAGCGAAAGTGAGTATAATTACCTATGTGATAAAAGCAGCAGTTTTCCCACAGGTTTTCCACAGGAACGATCACTTGAACCTCAACTCATCTAAGCATTTCGCAACTTTTTCCCTATTTTCCACAGGCTCTATTACTGCTAGATCTCTTTAAAACTATTTAAGAATAATCAGATCAAACGATCGAGCGATCGAGCAAAAAGGCTTGATTGAATGCGAATCGACAAGGGTGTTACGATCTGCATCCAGATTGGAAGCGTGTAGGCAAACCCTGAGAAATCCTTTACTCACTTTCTCAGATCCACGCTATATTTCTGCCAGCATGGGTTCTTTGGCATAGCAACCCGAAGTCAAACCGTGTTCCGCCTGTCTGCGATTTCCTCCCCCGTTTACGTTCACTTCCGTCCATGAAACTCATCTGCACCCAAAGCGAACTGAATACGCATCTCTCCCTGGTCGGTCGCGCGGTTCCTTCCCGTCCGAGTCATCCGGTTTTGGCAAATGTCCTGTTGACCGCGAATGACGAAACCCAGCAGGTCAGTCTAACAGGCTTTGATCTGAGCCTGGGCGTTCAAACCAGTTTTGCAGCACAGGTTCAGGAGGCAGGAACGCTAACGCTTCCGGCAAAGCTACTGTCAGACATCGTTTCTCGGCTGCCCGAAGGCGAAATTACCCTGTCTGACGAGGGCAATGAAGCTTTGGTGACGCTCACCTGTTCATCGGGACGCTATCAGGTGCGGGGTATGGGGGCAGAAGATTATCCAGAACTGCCTGCGATCGAGGATGGAAACATTGCCCAGCTTCCTGTTGAGGCACTGATTGAAGGGCTGCGCGGTTCGCTCTTTGCGACCAGTTCTGACGAGTCGAAGCAGGTGCTCACGGGCGTTCACATTACCGCAGAAGCCGACGGATTAGAATTTGCCGCCACTGATGGACATCGCCTCTCCGTGGTGCAGACCGTGAGTGAGGATAATCAAAACGAGGCGGAGTTTGGCGTCACCGTGCCCGGCAAGGCACTGCGGGAGCTGGAGCGGATGCTGCAAACTAATGGAACTGGAACAGCGATTACGGTACGGTTTGACCAGGGACAGCTTATCTTCGTCTGGGAAGGCAATCAACGCCTCACCAGTCGCCTGCTCGAAGGGCAGTATCCCAACTATCGCCAGCTTATTCCTCGCCAGTTTTCCCGCCAGATGACACTCGATCGCCGCCAGGTCATTAGCGCGCTGGAACGAATTGCAGTCCTGGCAGACCAGAAAAATAGCATTGTCAAACTCAGCCTCAACAGCGTTGTGCAGGAGCTTGTCCTCTCGGTAGACGCGCAGGATGTAGGTAGTGGGCGGGAGGCGATCGCCGCTCAAATTTCTGGTGACGATCTAGAGATTGCCTTTAACGTGAAATACCTGCTGGAAGGGCTGAAGGCATTGAATACCACAGAGATACAGATGCAGTTTAATACGGCAACTAGCCCCTCCATTCTGACCCCAGTGGGCGGCGTGAAGATGACCTACCTGGTGATGCCTGTTCAGGTTCGTAGTTGAAGTCTGACTGTATTTTTTGCTTCAAAGATATTTTTGTTTCAAGGATACTTTCGCCAAGCTGAAAAATTTGATTTTGAGCGATCGTTCTGAAGAAGAACCTTGCAAAAGCGATCGCTCAACCCACAAGAAGAGCCTGAATTAGAAAAAGGGGTAGGGCAACACAGCTATCTGCTAGAGATTCATGATTTTCTTGCTATCTCTTTATGGCAACTTTGACCAATTTCAGGAGATGCCTATTAGGCTGATAGCAGGGTGAGTGACTACCCTACCCAAGACCGGGGCAGGCAGTTATGGGGGCTCATGGACTGCTTGCTTCCCCTTGGGTACTCGTCAAGAGTCGCAGAGCGATTTGAACGAGTGATATAAACTACCACAGCAAAAACCGATTCAATTTCGGTCATCTTCAAACATCGGCGCTAAGGTTTTGCAGTGAGAAAAGTATGCTGTGTTCCAGGCTAATCCTCAAGCAGAGCTGTTTTGCGGCGATCGATATTCACGATCACAGAAGACGTTGATAGCGTTTTTGCACCCTGCTGCATAGTCTGCACGTCGATTTCTCGCCAGTCTTTCGGACTCTGGCAGTGATGAGCAACCAGTAATCCCCACAGACGCACCTGCTGATTTGATTCATCTTGCAGCGGAACCAGAATCGGCACGACGAGATTCGCTCGTACCTGCATTCCTTTCAGGAAACTCCGATGGCACTCGGCGATCGGTTCAGTGTCAATATCAGATATGGCTCGAACTCTGCCTTTTAGATATTGCTCTGCATATTCGCCGTTAAAGCACTCGTCGGGTCCGGTTTCGCCGTAGATGGAATATTTTGTGTCGCTTAGAGCTTCAAAGGTGACGCGCCCTTCCCATTCTCGATAGAAGTAATAAAGGGCAACGCGATCGACTTGAAGCTGTTCGCGCAATTCGTTGGCTGTTTTTTGGACTAAATCATCGCGCTCAAGATTGTGCGACAGCCGTCGAATCAGCTTTTGCAAGCCCTGATCAAAGGAAGTCTCAGACGCAGACGATGAGCGATCGAAACGATTTTGCACAGACTTAATGATGGAAAACAGTAACAATAAACCAGCGTACTTCTAATCTAGCTCTGGTTTAGCTTTAGGGCAATCACTCGATAGCAAGAGGTTGATGCAAAGCAGTTTCCTGGCAAGAATTAACTATCCGGCAGTTTTTAAAAGCTGATTGAGCTGCTGTACGAGCGGATCGCGCTGCTGTTGCTTAATCCGTTTGTAAGCGATCGCTAAACCCATTGCGAGACGGTCTTCGATCGCGGCTGCGGTTTGCTTTGATCGACAGGAATTCGCTAGCTTCTGGTAACTTTCTGCTCGGAACAGCGTGATGACTAACTCTTGAAACAATGCTGCATCAAAACAGGAAATCGTTTCCCGCAGTTCTGAGTCAGCAATCAGCAGTTGCTTTGCCTTACAGCGAATGACTGCCCGCATTGGCTGAATCGGTTGAGCAAGTTCCATAAACTGTCTTTGCATTTGAAAGAATGCTGTGAAGTATATCGTCTTACCAAAATCAGACTCAATCTTCTCGCGATAGATCTAAGAGATCTCAACCTGTAGCAAAGGAGGGAGATTTGAATCGAGTGCTATTCAGATCTCGATTGCGACTTTTCAAATAGGCTCTGCCGGGCTGCTCGCACCGGTTAATGTCTCCTCACTTTAGGTTGAGGATGAGCGTTAGACATGACTAATGCCGATTAGTTTAGCCAATGCAACTTTACAATCTGCCAAACGCAAAACCTAATTCTCTGCTGCGTTCAGAACTTGAAGAATCCCTAATTAATTGACTCAAAAGGGACACCAGCCCAGTATGTTTTTAGATCGGGGCACTGCGGGCAAGACTCTAACTGTCCCAGCTTCGGCATTTTATTGCGTTTATTTTAGATGCGCTATGAGTGAATCCACGATCGAATCCATTCTGCAAGAAAATCGTTTATTCCCCGCGACTGCCGCATTTGCCCAGCAGGCCCAGATCAAGAGCTTGGAGGAATACCAGCAGCTCTATGATCGCGCCAAAGCTGACCCAGAAGCGTTTTGGGCAGAACTGGCAGAACAGGAGCTGCACTGGTTTCAAAAGTGGGACAAAGTGCTGGACTGGCAGCCACCGTTTGCCAAGTGGTTTGTGAATGGCAAAATTAATATCTCCTACAACTGCCTCGATCGCCACCTGACCACCGAGCGACGCAACAAAGCTGCGCTGATCTGGGAAGGCGAACCGGGCGATTCGCGCACGCTCACTTATGCCCAGCTTCATCGGGAGGTCTGTCAATTTGCCAATGTGCTGAAGCAGTTGGGCGTGAAAAAGGGCGATGTAGTGGGCATTTATATGCCGATGATTCCCGAAGCAGCGATCGCGATGCTTGCCTGTGCCCGAATTGGTGCGCCGCATACAGTGGTGTTTGGCGGATTTAGTGCGGATGCCCTGCGCGATCGGCTCAACGACGGCAAAGCAAAGCTGGTGATCACCGCAGACGGAGGGTGGCGGAAAGATGCGATCGTGCCCCTCAAAGAACAGGTGGATAAAGCACTGGCAAATGGGGCGGCTCCAAGCGTGGAAAACGTGCTGGTGGTGCAGCGAACGGCGCAATCGATTCAAATGGAACCCGGACGCGATCACTGGTGGCATGACCTGCGTCCGAATGCTTCGGCAGACTGTCCCGCAGAGCCGATGGACAGCGAGGATATGCTGTTTATTCTCTATACGTCGGGCAGTACGGGCAAACCGAAGGGCGTGGTTCACACCACGGGCGGCTACAACCTCTACACCCACATAACCACCAAGTGGATCTTTGATCTGCGCGATACGGATGTTTACTGGTGTACGGCAGATGTGGGCTGGATCACCGGACACAGCTATATCGTTTATGGTCCATTGTCGAACGGGGCAACCACGCTGATGTATGAAGGTGCGCCGCGTCCCTCTAATCCGGGCTGCTTCTGGGATGTGATCGAGAAGTACGGCGTGAATATTTTCTATACGGCTCCCACGGCGATTCGGGCGTTTATCAAAGCGGGGGAAGAGATACCGAATGCTCGCAATCTGTCTTCGCTGCGGCTTCTAGGAACGGTGGGCGAACCCATTAACCCCGAAGCCTGGATGTGGTATCACCGTGTGATTGGCGGCGAACGCTGTCCGATCGTCGATACGTGGTGGCAAACCGAGACGGGTGGTATCATGATCTCCCCGCTTCCGGGTGCCATTCCGGCAAAACCGGGTTCTGCAACTCGTCCGTTCCCCGGCATTCTGGCAGAGATCCTCGATCTGGAGGGCAATTCGGTTCCGGCCAATGAAGGCGGCTATCTAGCAGTCAAGCACCCCTGGCCTGGCATGATGCGAACGGTCTACGGCGACCCCGATCGCTTCCGACGCACCTACTGGGAACACATTCCGCCGCGAGAGGGCAACTACTTCTACTTCGCAGGTGACGGGGCACGGCAGGATGAAGACGGCTATTTCTGGGTGATGGGTCGTGTGGATGACGTGATCAACGTGGCAGGACACCGCCTGGGCACGATGGAAATTGAGTCTGCGCTGGTGTCTCATCCTGCTGTGGCAGAAGCCGCTGTCGTCGGCAAACCCGATGAGCTAAAGGGAAGCGAAGTCGTCGCCTTTGTCACCCTGGAAGGAACCCACTCGCCCAGCCCAGAACTCGCTGCCGAACTGAAAAAGCACGTCGGTCAGGAAATTGGCGCGATCGCCCGTCCAGGAGAAATTCGCTTCAGCGATGCCTTGCCCAAAACGCGATCGGGCAAAATCATGCGGCGACTCTTGCGCTCTCTGGCAGCTGGCGAAGAAGTTTCTGGCGATACTTCAACCCTGGAAGATCGATCGGTCTTGGACAAGCTGCGGCAGGGAGTTTAGCTTGAGGCTGTAGTTTGTTGAGTTTTAGAGTCTGTTTGATTAGTCGCAAAGCTCCTGCATCGCCCCCTAAATCCTCCAATGCTAGGGGACTTTGAAACGTTAAACCTATCTGTTGCAGAAGGATTGTCTGCGTTGGTTCGGTTTCCCTCAGAACTGGGGGGTTCGGGGGGCGGTTCGGCGCAGGGGGATGACTTTTAAGGTTCTTAAAGTTTTTGGGGCGATCGTCTCGCCCCTTTCGTTTTGCTAACTTATTGCTCCAGCACACTCATAAATTTTCCTGGGGCAAAGGGAGCCGGAATAATGGGGGTGAAGTGAACCCGGTCGTTCACCAATCGCCTCACATAGAACTCGTTGATCTTGTGATTCACCCAGTCCCTTGAGCCAACAATCCAGACCTGACCTTTTTCGTCAGGCGAAAGCGGCAGCAGTTCATTGAACTCTGTAGTCATGATATTTTTACCTCACTGATGCAGTGTGAACTGTAGAGAAGAAAAGCCTAAGGCGTGGTTCCCAACCACTCATTTCGCATCAGCGAGGCACGATCGAATAAAATCAATGCAGCCTAGCCTCCTGCCAACTCAGGAAGTTAGGTTAGCTGGTTAGGCAGTGTTCCCGCACTCCTAATCAGCGTCCTCACCTTAAGCTTTGTCTACTGGTACTGAAAAACCAGTGTTGATCAGGATAGGGCAAAGACTTGATACGCACAAGCGTACTGGAAGAATTTATCCGAACTCGCCCCCCTAGCCCCCTAATTCTGGGCGGAACCGGACTTTTGCTAAGGTGTCCTGATAGATGGGCGATCGTCCTGATTTTGGTAATAGCTATGAATCATCTTGGCACGAAGACTTTGCAAATAATTAACGATTCTGAAAAGCTAATTCAAATTGAGAGAAGCATTAGTCAGGTAATTCGTTCCGAACCTAAATCAGCATTGATTAGAGATTTAATTCTCATAAAAACAGCAGAATGGATCGCTGTTCCTACATTAAGCTTTCCAAATTTTAACTTGATTTTAGAGTATCAAAGTCAGACACAACTGAATACTGATAACAAGAATTTGTATGGTGTTATTCTACCGATATTTGGTATCCCTTTTTCTGTTTGTGAAGTTCCTTTATCATCCGAAGGAATTCAAGAATTCTACTCTATTTTAGGGGCTTCACCCTTTAGCCCTGTATTATTTAGTGGAGACCAAAAACCCAATTGGATGATTATATGCATGGAATCAGAGTTTTACATCATTGTAGGGACATTTGAAACAGTCGAACACTTGCTTGGATGCACATACGCGGAAGCCTTTAGACACTTTCGTACTTTCATCAATGGGTTTAACAGATCTGAGTCAGCATCCCCGCTATCACAAAGGTTCTACACCTACTATAGTTTTGTTAACAGTCAGCTTGAAAAGTATCAGCAGGCTAGTACCGGCACTGAACTGCTTCTAACTCTTAATGATGACGATCTCATCAAGGCTGTAATTGGCTAGGCTCTTGTAGAATGCGTTAGCGACAGCGTAATGCATGATCCCGCTGCCCTATATGACGGCTTGAGGAATTCGAGACGAACTATCGGAGAAATTATGGGAACAGCATACGAAGTTGCTTTAGTTTGTAACCTAAAACCTACTCTGTCTCCGCAAATTATGGAGACTTTAAACTATCTAACGCGCTCACAGGATTACGATTTTCCTAAAGCAATTAGCCACCTTTTTTTTGATGTTGACTTTGGCGACGAATGGAGAATTATCATTGCCAATAATTACCCACGGGGCGGAGAGGATTTTTCTCCTCAGGCTTGCAGAAGTGTACTGAGCAATAATCAGCTTTGCTTTCGAGTTTTGCTAGACGACGACACGTTCTACAACGTGGGATGGTTCCTCCTGGATTGGCTCGCAACGATTAGCAATACTCAGGGGCTTGTTGGCTACCGGATTGATATTGTACGTTCTGAATGTACACTCATCTTTTTTAAGAATGAACAGGTAATTGAACATCAATCATTGCCATCGGAAATTCCAGAGCCTCTGAAAGAAACTTTTAATAGAGTATTGGGGGGAACTGGATTTTTCCCGTATGAGTGAAGCGGTGAGAATAGTTTTAGCCAAGATATTGCTATCAGTCCTCAGACGCTTGCCTTCCAACCCCTTCGCTACAATAAAGCACAAAACAACTCTCCGCGTTTATGTCCATCAGCGTCAACCTACCTGAAACCCCTGAACAACTTGCGGCTTTAATCGATCGCATCCAGGCAGGCGAAGAGCTTTTGCTGATCAAAGAAGGAGTCGCAATCGCTCACCTGGTTCCCACCCATCCTCGGATTCCTGGACAGGACAAAGGCAGAGTGATGATTGCCCCTGACTTTAACGCACCTCTTCCAGAAGACATCTTGAATGATTTTGTGAATCCCACCTAACAGAATTGCATTGGGAAATTGTGATCAAATTGGTAGCGTAAAGCAACGCTTTTGGGAGCATACGATTCGGGATGAGGCGGATTGCGCGGCATTGTGATTATATTCATTACAACCCGGTGCGACATGGGTTATGCGGTTGCTTTGCAGTTCCCCTTCTGAGGTAATCGGGCAGTGGATTGGCAGTATTCGAGTTTTCACCGGTTTGTGGCGCAGGGGGTGTACTCGAAGGATTGGGGAATGCGGGGGGAATGGGTGCCGTTTTTGGAAGGGGGCGATGGATGATGAGAATGTTGCGCTAAGGGTTGTTGGATGTTTGAGGGGAGTGTTTGGGGTTTGGGTCATGCGTTACGCTGTCGCTAACGCATCCTACAAGATCTACGATCGGACTTAAACAGGTTTTCGCTTCACAAATTTGATTTGTCGATCGCTTTGCACTTCCCCAACTTCCCAGCCAAGATGCTGATAAAAGCCGTATGCTCTTAAGCTGGGCTGATTTCCGGTGTAAAGCTGAATTTTGGTTGTGCCTTGTGACCAGAGCCACTCTTCTGCTTGCTGCATCAGTGCCCGACCTGCGCCGCGACCTTCAAAAGCAGGTAAGACAAACAGCCCGAAGACCATTCGTTCAGCCGCATTTGCAAAAGAGAAGCCCACTGCCTGCCCGTCGATTTCTGCAATCCAGGCGCGGCAATGGGTTTGTAGCATTTGGGCGATCGTTTCAGGAGTCACGCCCAGCCTTGCCAGTTCCTCCCGCGACTGATGGTTTTCCACCACGCTCGTTCGGATGTGAAACAGCGTCTCAATGTCGTCTAAACGGGCAAGGCGGATCTGCATGGGAGCTAGACTTCCGACCTCACTGTTTCTGGCTGCTCCAATTCTGTCGCTGGCTCTGGGTCACGAAAATCGCGCTTGTGTTTCGGGAAGATGCGATCAGTCGCGTTCTTCGCAACGATGTACAGGATCGGCAGAATGAACAGACTGAGGAAGGTCGAGATTAAATAGCCGCCGAACAGGGCAGTACCGATCGATTGACGGCTGGCTGCTCCGGCTCCAGTTGCAATTAGGAGTGGGAAGAAGCCCACCAGACCCGAAAAGGATGTCATCAGAATCGGGCGGAGACGATCCTGGGCAGCTTCGATCGCCGCCTGGGTTGTCGTCAGTCCTTCTTCGCGGAGCTGGTTGGCATATTCCACGACGAGAATCGCGTTTTTGCTGGCGAGGCCGATTAGCACCACCAGACCGATCTGGCAGTAAATATCGTTCGACAAGCCCCGGAAATACTGCATTCCCAGCGCACCTAGCACCGCAAGCGGCACGGTCAGCAGAATGATCACTGGATCGACTACGCTTTCATACTGCGCTGCCAGCACCAGAAACACCAGAATAATCCCTAAGCCAAAGACGATCGGAGCCTGACCGCCCGATTCGACTTCCTCTAGCGCGGTTCCTGTCCACTCAAAGCCCATGCCTGCGGGAAGAACTTGCTGAGCGGTTTGTGCCATTGTGTCAAGTGCCTGACCGGAACTCACGCCCGGAGCCGCATTCCCCTGAATCGAAATCGATCGAAACAGGTTGTAGTGGGTAATGGTCTGGGCGGTCGTTGCCGGAGTCACCGTGACCAAGTTACTGAGGGGAACCATCTGTCCGCTTGCCGATCGCGCGTAGAACTGCCCAATGTCATTGGGGTTCGCTCGAAACTGCTGGTCTGCCTGGAGATAAACGCGATAGTTGCGCTGATCCAGGTTAAAGTCGTTGACGTACTGCGACCCCAGAAAGCTTTGCAGCGTGTTGAAAATATCGTCAATGTTGACACCGAGCGATTTTGCCCGTTCGCGGTTGACTTCGATCGTGAGCTGCGGTGTATTGGCGGAATAGGTGGTAAACACGCCCTGCACGCTCGGATTCTGGTTTGCCGCACCCAGGAATTTTTGCATCTCGCCCAAAAACGCCGTTAGGGGCAGGTTGCCGCGCCGATCCTGCAACTCCATCTGGAAGCCGCCAAAGTTGCCGACTCCCTCGATCGACGGTGGATTGAGCGCAAAGATTCTCGCTTTCGGGATGCCAAAGTAGCCCATTTGCGCTTTTTGAATCACTGACTCGACGCGCTGTTCGGCGGCGGTTCGCTCTTCCCACGGTTTCAGCAACGTGAACATAATGCCCTGGTTCGACGCGACCCCGGCAAAGCTGAAGCCTGTCACCGCAAAGTTAGACTCGACTTCGGGCAACTGCCGCACCTGCTCCGATGCCTGATCCATAATGCGCTTCGTGTAGTTGAGCGACACGCCTTCGGGAGCCTGCACCAGCGTAATAAAGTAGCCCTGGTCTTCTGCAGGTAGAAACGCCGAGGGAACGAAACGATAGAACCAGGCAGTAAAGGCAAGTGCCGCCACAAAAAAGACCACCATTAAATAGCGGAAGCGGATCACGCTGTGCAACAGGCGACGATAGCGGCGGCGATATGCTTCCTGAAAGCGGTTAAACCCTCTAAAGAATCCGGCTAAAGGTCCGCGACCTTCACGACGCTCTCGCAGCAGCAGAGCAGACAGCATCGGCGACAGCGTGAGCGCGTTAAAGGTAGAAATCGTGATCGAAAAGGCGATCGTCAAGGCAAATTGCCGATAAATTGCCCCGGTGGTTCCTGGAAAAAATGCCACGGGAATGAAAACTGCCATCAGCACCAGCGAAGTTGCAATCACGGCTCCGCTCAGTTCCTTCATGGACTGCACGGCAGCTTGATAGGGAGTCATGCCTCGATCCTGCACTTTGGCGGCGACGGATTCGACAACCACGATCGCATCGTCCACCACAATCCCCGTTGCCAGGGTCAAGCCGAACAAGGTTAGCGTGTTGATGGAAAAGCCAAAGAGTTTCGCAAACAGGAAGGTTCCCAGCAGCGAAACAGGAATTGCCACTGTCGGCACGATAATGGTGCGCCAGTCTTGCAGAAACAAAAACAGCACCAAAACGACCAGAATCACCGATTCGACCAGGGTTTGCACCACGTCGCGCAGCGATTCCGACACGAACATGGTGGTATCAAAGGCGATCGCGTACTTCAAGCCGGGCGGAAAGGTTTTGCTGAGCTGCTCTAGCTCTCTACGGATTGCTTCGGCTGCCTGGATTGCGTTTGTGCCTGGACGCTGAGTGACCCCCAGACCCACGGCTTCCAGGTTGTTATAGGTGAGGAACGTGCCGTAGTTTTCCGCGCCCAGTTCGACCCGTCCGACATCTCTAAGGCGAGTCAGGCTGCCGTCATTGCCCGTTTTCAGCACCAGATTTTCAAATTCGCTAGCACTATTCAAGCGGCTCACTGCCCGCAGGCTAAGCTGAAAGTCCTGGTTATCCGCCGCAGGCTGCTGACCGATTTGTCCGGCTCCGACCTGAATATTTTGTTCGCGGATTGCGCTTGCCACATCCTGCACGGTGAGACTGCGACTTGCCAATCGATTTGGGTCAAGCCAGAGCCGCATTGCATATCGCCGTTCCCCGAAGATCTGGATATCGCCCACACCGTCGATCCGCCGCAGCGCGTCCAGCATCAGCAGATCGGCATAGTTGCTCATAAAGAGGCTGTCGTATTCGCCGTTCTCGCTGTAAAGGGCGATCGCCATCAAAAAGTTGCTTTGCTGCTGGTTAACCGTCACCCCGGTTTGAATCACCGATTCCGGTAGAAGCGGTTCAACTCGCGATACCCGGTTTTGTACGTTTACCGTGGCAATGTCCGGATCTTGGTTGGCAGCAAACGTAACCGTAATCTGGCTAGTGCCGTCACTGCCGCTAGACGAGCTGAGGTAGCGCATTCCCTCAATCCCGTTGATTTCGCGCTCCAGTACGTTAGTGACGCCGCTTTCGACTGTTTCTGCGTCTGCGCCCTGATAGTTTGCCGTAACGACCACCTGTTTGGGGCTGATGTCGGGGAATTGGGCGATCGGCAGTGTGGGCAGCGCGATCAGCCCCAGAAACACAATGACAATGGAACAGACAGCGGTAAAGATCGGACGTTGGATGAAGAATTTGGCAAACATGAGGATTGCGGGTGAGAGGTCAGAAGAGCCAGCGCATTGGAAAGTTGAGGATTGCGGATTGAATCTCTTGTGGGATGGGAAATAGTGGGATGGGGAATATATGGGATAGGGAATAAAGGGATGGAGCGTGAATTCCTTATGGGCTTGGGCTGGTGGCAGGACTGGGAGACGGGCTGCCTGCGGGAGCGATCGTGATGGGTGCGCTATCGGTCAGGTTCAACACGCCAGAGACAATTACCTGATCGCCCGGATTCAAGCCCGATCGCACCTGGTAGGCGTTGCCTTGAATGTCGCCCAGTTCGACTTTGCGCTGACGAGCAATTTGCTGGGGTTGTCCATCGGGTCCGGGCTGACCCTGTTCTACCACAAATACAAATGTTTCACCTGCAATCCTCGTTACTGCATCGGTTGGAACTAGCACGCCAGGCTGACTGTTCCAGATCACGCGGGCACGCACAAACTGTCCGTCGCGCAACTGACCTCCGCTCGGAAAACTCGCTTTTGCCAGCACCGATTGCTGTGCCGTATTAACCTGCGGCGAGATAAAGCTAATTTGTCCAGAGCCGATCGCCTGTCCCTGCTCGTTCACCAACTGCACCGGCAACCCGATGCGGAGTTCAGGCGCACGCTCGATCGGTACAGAGATATTCAAATCCAGATTTTGATTTTGAATGATGTTGGTGATCACGGTGCTCGACGTTACAAAGTCACCCACCTTGACCGGGATGGTGCTGACTACTCCAGCGATCGGGGCAGTCACCCGACTTTCACTCAAATCCGCTCCGGCAGTTGCCTGATCTGCCTGGGCACGACCGACACGGGCATTTGCTTCATTCAAAGCAGCCACCACCGCCCGCACGTTTTGTTCTGCTGCTTGCAGGGCAGCCACCGCCGTATCGCGGTTGTTCCGGGCACGATCGAGGTTTTGGCGTGACTCAGCCCCTTCTGCAGTAAGCTGCTGGAACCGGGCAAACTCCGATTCTTGCAGCCGCACATCTGCCTGGGCACGCTGTCTTTCTGCCTGGGCTGCACTCACCTGGGCCTGTGCCGTGGTGCGAGCTGCCTGAGCTGCTGCTACATCTGCCGCTGCGCCGCTGACTTCGGCTTGATTTTGCTCTGCGCTCAGCTCCACGATCGGTGTACCGGGTTGCACCCGATCGCCTGACGCGACAAAAAGATTCACAATTCGCCCATCGGTTTCGGGACGCAGCTCAACTTTACGCTGGGCTTCTAACGCGCCGACAAACTCAGAAGTGGTCTCAACCCGGTTGGTTTCGATCGGTTGTACCTGAACGGGAAAAGCGGGGGGTCCTTGAGGTCCGCCTTCGCCGCCACGACTGCATCCAGTCACGATCGCAGAAATCATTAGCGTTGCGCCGAGGATCTGACGCGACAAAGAGAGGGGGAGCCTGCTCAATTTAGCCATGCTGAACACCAGAAGAAGAAATGAGTGCGATCGAAACTTAAGGAAAAATCGAACTTAAGGAAAAAGCAGAGGGAAAAGCGGTTTGCTGGGCAGATTCCTGGGAGAGAATTGGGCTGACCCAAAATGGTCCGAGTTGCCAAACTTGTCCGGGTTGAAAGATGCGCTAGCTCATAACATCGTCCTTTGTGAAAGCTTTTGCGGTGCTTCTCTCAAACCATTCTCAAACGATGATTAGTGATGACTTAGGAGTGATTACTTGAGGAAATTGACTGCAATAATTCGCAGGGAATGAGTTTCGTAGTCTGACCGAGCCGAAGAGCGTTTTTTACAGTTTATGAATCTCTTTATGAATCTTAAGGTTTTTAACAGAAAGGCTCAACACCTCGATCGCTGCATAAACTGACATGTTCCAAAGTGCTTCTCAGAATACTGGATGCCTGAACTGTTACCGCTACACCCGAATGGAGGATTCTGAATTACTGCCTATTCGATTACCTAACGGGGAACCGCTGCGATCGTTTCTGGATAAGGATTTACTGTCTCCTCTTTTAGATTGTGCTCTCTGCTACCGAATCTCACTCTGCTTTAGAGGATAACGAACAAGGACAGCATAAATATAATGCTGCTGTAGAAATGTCTGGATACAGCAGTGTGGGGTCAGGCTTTGAAAGAGGTTGCCATGAGCCCTGTGAGGTCGGAATGAGAGCGAGGCAAAGCAGTTTCCCTTAAGGGCAATTGGCTGAAAAAAAGTCGCGTCGGGCGATCGGCGAGAAGAGTTTAGGGAAGCTCTAATCCTGAAACCATAACAGTGAATCGGGACAACAGGCAGTCGGGAACAAGTTTGTCGGGATCAGTATTGCAAGCACATTGGAGATTGGGCTAGTGAGTAGTAAAAAGTATTTTGGTCTATCGCGTCGTCAGGTTGTTCGGGGTCTGCTAGCAACCACTGCCTTTGGCATCACTGCAAAGTTGGGCACGGGCTGTAGTCCGTCTGGCACAACGAATCAGGCCAGTGTGGGTGGCAGTGCAGCCGGGGGCGCTGAGGAATTGCCCGTTGGTTTTATCTACGTCGGCCCCAAGGATGACTATGGCTATAACCAGGCACATGCCCAAGGCGCGGCAGGCACGGCGAAGGCAGTCCCAGGTGTAAAGCTGCTCGAAGAAGCAAATGTGCCTGAAACCACAGCCGTTGCTGAATCAATGCGCAACATGATCGATATCGACGGCGCGAAGGTGCTGTTTCCAACCTCCTTTGGCTATTTTGATCCCCACATTCTCAAGATGGCAGCGGAATACCCAGATGTACAGTTCTTCCACGCAGGCGGGCTCTACAAAGAAGGGACGCATCCCAAGAATGTCGGCAGCTATTTTGGCTACATCGATGAAGCGCAATATGTGGCAGGTGTTGTTGCCGCACTGACTTCGAAGACGGGCAAACTGGGCTTCATTGGGGCAAAGCCGATTCCGCAAGTACTACGAAACATCAACAGTTTTACCCTGGGAGCGCGGAGCGTCAAGCCGTCTGCCACGACGCAGGTGGTCTTCACAGGCAACTGGGCAGAGCCGATCAAAGAAGCCGAAGCCGCAAACAGCATGGCAGACCAGGGCATTGACGTGATCACCTGCCACGTGGATAGCCCCAAAGTTGTGATGGAAACCGCCGAAAAGCGCGGCATTTTCTCTTCGGGCTACCATGCTAATCAGTCTGCGCTGGCTCCCAAAGGCTATCTTACGGGCGCAGAGTGGGACTGGACGAATATCTACTCGCGCATCACTCAGGATGTGAAAGCAGGCAAAACCCTCAGCGATGGCAGCATTCCCCATCTACTGCGGGGCGGCTTGAAAGATGGATTCTGTAAAGTTTCAGACTATGGTCCGGCAGTCAGCTCGGAAACAAAGCAAAAAGCCGATGCCGTGAAAGCCCAGTTTATGGACGGCAGCATGGTCATTTATAAGGGCGGACTGAAGGACAACAAAGGCAATGTGATTATCCCTGCCGGACAGGACCAAAAGCAGCAAGATCCCAAACTGGAGGAAATGAACTACCTCGTGGAAGGAGTGATTGGGTCGATCGGCAGCTAATCAAGCCTCTGCTCGGTTAGTAGGTTGTAGTCGCAGGATGGGTTAACGCAGTGTAACGCCTCACCCGCCAAGCATTAACGCACCCTTACAGATCGTGGGATACATCCAAACAAGCCCGCTTTTTTATCGCTTGGAAGACCGATGGGTTAGGCATTGCCGTAACGCATCCTGTGAGACTTCAGAACTCAACATTTCACTCAGTTATCATTTCCCTTAACCCTATGCAAAGTTGGCGAAGAACGCTCGAAGCAGTCTGTTTGCCGATCGCTGCCATTCTGGTGGGGCTGCTGCTGTTTGGTGTCTTTTGTACGGCAGTGGGCGCAAACCCGATCGCCGTGTATGGTTCGATCTGGAAATCTGCCTTTGGTCGATGGAATACGTTTCAAAATACGCTGATCCGGGCGGCTCCGCTGATGCTGTCGTCCCTCTGTACTGCCTTACCCGCTCGACTCGGACTGGTGATCATTGGCAACGAAGGGGCACTCGTGGTCGGCGGACTGGCGGCAGTGGCGATCGGTTTAGGACTGGGAACCTCGGTTGCGCCCACAATCGTTCAAATTGGCATGGCGATCGCAGGCATGATCGCAGGTGGTATCTGGATTGCGATTGCAGGTGGGCTGCGCCACTACCGCGCGGTAAATGAAACGATTAGCAGTTTGTTGCTGAACTATATTGCGATCGCCCTGCTGAGTCATCTGGTGGGCGGACCGATGCGCGACCCCAACTCGCTCAACAAACCCTCGACCTATCCCTTGGCAGAAGTGAATATGCTAAGCGTGATTCCGGGAATGCGAGTTCACTGGGGCTTGGTGTTTGGCGTGATCGCCTGCATCATTACCTATTTTCTAATGCAGCGCACGGTGTTTGGCTTCGCGGCACGCACGGCAGGCGGCAACATTCGAGCGGCGCGGATTGCAGGTCTTCCCGTCGGCAAGCTGACGCTGATGGTGTGCTTTCTGGCAGGAGCCTGTGCTGGACTCGCAGGCATGGTGGAAGTCGCAGCCGTGCAGGGCGCAGCGAATGAATCCCTGAACGTCGGGTATGGCTATGGCGGCATTCTCGTCGCGTTTGCGGCAAGACACAATCCCTTAGCAGCGGTGCTGGTGTCGCTGCTAGTGGGCGGCATTCTGGCAAGCGGCGGCATTCTTCAGCGTGCCCACAATCTACCCGATGCCACCGTGCTGGTGTTCCAGGGGATTATCTTCCTTTGCGTGCTGTACAGCGATTCCCTATTTGGCAAGTTTGCCTTTTTTAAGGAGCGTCCGGCTTCCCCGCCCCCTGCCCCGACTGTGCAAAGTCCCACTGTTCCCACCTGAACCCCGCAGCATCTAAAAGGAGTCGATCGATGACTACAGAAGTTACGCAGGCACTTGGCTGGTGGGGCGTTCCGCTGGCGATCATTGCAGGAACCATGCGCGGCGGCACACCCTTTCTGTTTGTCAGCCTGGGAGAATGCCTGACCGAAAAGAGCGGCAAAATTAACCTTGGCTTAGAAGGAACGCTGCTGCTGGGTGCAATGGCGGCTTACGGCACATCCTATCTCACAGGTTCGCCCTGGCTGGGAGTGCTAGCGGCAGGATTAGCAGGAGCGTTTCTGGGCTGCATTCACGGCTGGCTATCGCAGCAGTTTCGGGTCAACGATGTGGCGGTCGGCATTGCCATGATTATTTTTGGCAGCGGACTCGCTTTTTTCTTTGGAAAGCCGTTTATTCAGCCTTCTGCACCGCAGTTGCCCACCTTTAATCTGGGAGCCTGGAGCGGTAATCCGGCAGTACAGTCTGCGCTGGCAGTTAGTCCTTTGTTTTTGCTGGGGCTGGCGATCGCTCCTGTAATGCGCTGGTTTTTTCGATCGACCCGCTGGGGCCTCTACATCCGGGCAGCCGGGGATAGCCCTGAGGCAGCGAAAGCAATGGGCATCTCGATTTTCAAAGTGCGGCTAATCAGCGTGATTGTTGGCAGTTTTCTCGCAGGCATCGGCGGCGCGGCACTATCGCTCTACTATCCGGGCGTGTGGACAGAGCGCATTTCAAGCGGACAAGGCTTGATGGCGGTCGCGCTGGTGATTTTCGCCCGCTGGAATCCAGTCAACTGTCTCTGGGCTTCGCTGCTGTTTGGCGGCGCACAGGCGCTTGGACCGGCCCTGCAATCGGTGGGCATCAAGGAAGGCTATTACCTGTTCAATGCCGCGCCCTATGTACTGACGTTGTTCATTATGATCTTCACCTGCTCTCCCAAACGATCGCTCTTTGGCGCACCAGGGGCATTGGGCATGGAGAATTAGCGGGGCGATCGATCGAATTCATTCTTGTAACTCTGAGGAATCCAATCATGAGTGGACTGGGTGGCTTAAACAAAACTCCGAATGGTGTCGTGATGGGACTGGTGCAGCTTCAGCTTCCCGTCGTCGTCACGCCCGCTGATCTGGCAGCGCAAACGCAGCGCATCTGCCACATGGTGGCAAAAGCAAGACGAAATATGCCGACGATGGATCTGGTGGTCTTCCCGGAATATTCGCTGCATGGGCTCTCAATGGACACTAATCCAGAAATCATGTGTCGGCTGGATGGCGCAGAAGTTGGGGCATTTCAGCAAGCCTGCCGCGACAACAAAATCTGGGGCTGCTTCTCGATCATGGAATACAATCCGCAGGGCAACCCCTACAACAGCGGCATCATCATTGACGACAAAGGCGAACTTAAGCTCTACTACCGTAAGCTGCATCCCTGGGTTCCGGTTGAACCTTGGGAGCCAGGCAATTTAGGAATTCCGGTCTGTGAGGGACCCAATGGCAGCACGATCGCCCTTATCATCTGCCACGATGGAATGTTCCCCGAAATGGCGCGAGAATGTGCCTACAAAGGCGCAGAAATCATGATTCGCACCGCAGGCTACACAGCTCCAATTCGCCACTCCTGGCAAATCACCAACCAAGCAAACGCTTTCTGTAATCTGATGTACACCGCTTCGGTCTGTATGTGTGGCAGCGACGGCACGTTTGACTCGATGGGCGAAGGAATGTTTGTCAACTTCGACGGCACGCCGCTCGTGATGGGCAGCCACCGCCCGGATGAGATTATTACCGCAGAACTGCGCCCCGATCTGGTACGCGAAGCCCGTCAGCAATGGAGCGTCGAAAATAACATCTACCAGTTCGGACATCGTGGCTATGTGGCAGTTAAAGGCGGCGCACAGGACTGCCCCTACACCTATATGCAGGATCTTGTTAACGGCAACTATCGCCTTCCCTGGGAAGATTCAGTCGTCCACACCGACGGCACATCCTGTGGCTTTCCCGCTCCCACCCGCACCTACGAAGGAATGCCTGCTTCGGTTCCAGAGCCTTCTCACTAACAGAAATCTCCAGGGAAGATGTTTCAAAAAGGGATGATCCTGACCCGCGCCGCCCCCTTCGTTTCCCAATTCTGGGGGGAACCGAACCAATGCAGGCATTCCTTTTGTAACAGGTAGCTTGTAACAGGCAGTTCTAACTGTTTCAAAGTCCCCCAAAGTTGGAGGATTTAGGGGGCAATGTAGAACCGCTAATCCCATCTAACCCCTGCTTAGTCCGATCGCCCCCAAAGCCCTGAAACCCATACGTTACGCTTCGCTAACCCATCCTACGAACTAAAACTTCTGCCAACTAAAACTTTTGCCAACTATGGGTATCTTCCTCCCCGCCGACCCTTATCCCTACCCCTACAACGGTGACTTCCGCCCTGCTAACACCGCCCTGATTATCATCGATATGCAGATCGACTTCTGTGGTGAAGGTGGTTACGTCGATCGTATGGGCTATGATTTGTCCCTCACCCGTGCACCGATCGCCCCTCTCCAGCGATTGCTTAAAACCATGCGCGAAGCGGGCTTTCACATTATCCATACCCGCGAAGGACACCGCCCCGATCTATCTGATCTGCCGGAGAACAAGCAGTGGCGATCGCGGCAAATCGGTGCAGGCATCGGTGATCCCGGACCCTGCGGCAAAATCCTGGTTAGAGGCGAACCTGGCTGGGAAATTATCCCCGAACTTGCTCCCCTTCCCGGCGAACCGATCATCGATAAACCGGGCAAAGGCTCCTTCTACGCGACCGATCTGGATCTGCTGCTGAAGCGCAAAGGTATCCAAAACCTGATTCTCACGGGCATCACCACTGATGTCTGCGTCCACACAACGATGCGCGAAGCAAACGATCGCGGCTACGAATGCCTTATCCTCTCCGACTGCACAGGTGCAACCGACTATGGCAACTACCTCGCTGCCCTCAAAATGGTGACGATGCAGGGCGGGGTCTTCGGTGCGGTCTCCACCTCCGAGGCTGTCCTGGAAGCGATCGAATCCTCCATCCTCCTTTCCGTCTCCCCCTAACTCCCCTCTCTCCCTGAATCCATTCCCCCACTGACCCCATGACAACCACTATCTCTGCCCTTGAATCGATCGCCGAAACCGAAAAACCCCCCGAACTCGAAGTCGTTAATATGACCAAACGATTCGGGAGCTTGGTTGCCCTCGATCGCGTCTCCCTCTCGCTCAAATCCGGCACATTCCATGCGTTGTTGGGCGAAAACGGAGCCGGAAAAAGTACGCTTGTGAAGTGCATTATGGGCTTTTACCGCGCTGATGAAGGCGGAGTGCTGCTTCAAAAACAGGCGCGATCGATCGAGAGTCCGCGCGATGCCCAGCGATACCACATTGGCATGGTGTACCAGCATTTCACGTCGGTTCCGGCGATGACCGTGGCAGAAAATCTGGTGCTGTCCCAGGCACACGGTTCGCGGCTGATCAACTGGAAACAGGAGTTCGATCGCCTGCAAGCATTTATGGATTGTGCCCCATTCCAGGTTCCGCTCGATTTGCCGATCGCCCAGCTTGCTGCTGGACAAAAGCAGAAGCTTGAGATCCTAAAGCAGCTTTACTTGAAGAACAAAATCCTGATTCTGGATGAGCCGACTTCGGTGCTGACCCCCGACGAAGCGGATGAAGTGCTGGGGCTGATTCGCCAGGAAGTAACCGCCGGAAAGCTGAGTGTGCTGCTGATTAGCCACAAGTTCCGGGAAGTGACCGCCTTTGCCGATGAAGTGACCGTGCTTCGCAAAGGCAAGTTTGCCGGACATGGCTATGTTTCTGACCTGACCGTGGCAGACATGGCAGAAATGATGATGGGGGAACGTCGCGAACCGCGAGAAGTGCCCAAAACGCCTCAGGAACAGAAAACTCCTGTGCTGCAAATCATCGATCTGCACGCAGATAAAGACAGCGGCGTCGAAGCGGTCAAAGGAGTCAACCTGACCGTTCACAAAGGCGAAATCGTCGGCATTGCAGGCGTATCGGGTAACGGACAGAAAGAACTGGTGGAAGTGCTGGCAGGTCAGCGATCGGCAACCGCAGGACAGGTGCTAGTCAACGGAAAACCCTACCGCGCCACCCGCACTGACATTGCCCAGCAGGGCGTTTTTGTGCTGCCCGAAGAACCCCTTCGCAATGCTTGTGTGCCTCACATGAGTGTGGCTGAAAACATGGCACTCCGCACCTTCGATCGCCCCCCGCAATCCAAAGGCATCATGCTCATTCTGCGGGCAATTCGGCAGGCGGCAGTCGGGCTGATTCAACAGTTCTCTGTCAAAACCCCTTCTCCCGAAACGCCAATTCACAATCTCTCCGGCGGCAATGTGCAAAGAGCAGTCCTGGCACGAGAGTTATCTTCAGAGCAAATCAATCTGCTGATTGCGGCAAACCCTTGCTTTGGCTTAGATTTCTCTGCTGTCGAATTCATTCATGCCCAGATCGTTGAAGCCCGAAATCGCGGTGTCGCGGTTCTACTGGTTAGCGAAGACCTGGACGAGTTGCTCACCCTCTCCGATCGCCTTATCGTGATCAGCGGCGGACAGTTCGCCTACGAAAGTCCCACTGCTACTGCCGATTTTGCCCAAATCAGCCACAGCATGGCAGGACACTAACCCTAACCCTCTAAATTCCTCCCCCTCCATCTCTCCATCCTCATCCATGTCCCTTCCCCCCACCTCCCTCCTTCTCTTCTCCCTGGCTGCCATGACCCTTGCCCTCATCCCCGGGCCTGCAACGCTCTACATTGTGGCGCGAGGCATTCATCAGGGACGATTAGCAGGCATTGTCTCATCCTGGGGCATTGCTTCGGGGAATCTGGTGCATATTGCGGCAGCCGCACTCGGGATCTCAACATTGCTGCTGTCCTCTGCTCTGGCGTTTAGCGTCGTTAAATATTTGGGTGCGGCGTATTTGATCTATCTGGGAATTCAGCAGTTCCTCGATCGATCGCCTCAAAGGGGGAATGGCTTCCCATCGCCTGACCCCACCCTCCAAACGCCAAAACCCCAAAGCCTTAAACAAATCTTTGCTCAGGGATTCGTCGTCAACGCCCTGAACCCGAAAGCCGCTCTGTTCTTTGTCGCGTTTTTGCCGCAGTTCATCGATCCAACGAGAAGTGTTTTGGCGCAGGTGCTGTTCTTGGGTGCAGTGTTCACCCTTGTTGCTAACGTAATCGACAGCGGTTATGCCCTCATTTCAGGAACGCTGGGTGGCTGGCTCAGCCAAAATCGCCGCTTTCGTAAAACGCAAAAGTATGTCGCAGGTGGAACCTACATTGGGCTGGGTATGGCAACCGCTCTGACAGGTTCTCCCAGCAAATAAAGTTTCTTTTCTGGAAACAATATGACCTTAATTAATGCACAGCCCTATCCGTACAGCCTTCCTGATGAATTAAATCGTCTGGCACTTGTAATCATTGACATGCAGCGCGATTTCTTAGAGCCGGGCGGCTTCGGTGATGCCTTGGGTAACGATGTCACGCGACTTCAGGCGATCGTCCCTACGCTCAAATCGCTGCTGACCTGTTTTCGGGAAAACCGTCTACCTATAATTCACACGCTGGAATGTCATCGACCAGATTTATCCGACTGTCCTTTGGCAAAGCGCGATCGAGGAAAAGGCACACTCAAGATCGGCGACGCGGGACCCATGGGACGTATTCTGATCGCAGATGAACCGGGAAATGCCATTATTCCAGAGCTTCAGCCGCTCCCTGACGAAATTGTGATTCAAAAGCCTGGAAAAGGCGCATTTTACGCGACGCCGCTTCAGTCGATTTTGCAGGAGCGCGGCATTACCCATTTGCTGTTTACAGGGGTTACAACCGAAGTCTGTGTGCAAACGACGATGCGCGAAGCCAACGATCGCGGCTATGAATGCCTGATGGTTGAAGACTGCACCGAAAGCTATTTCCCCGAATTTAAGCAGGCGACGCTAGAAATGGTTCGCGCTCAAGGAGGTATCGTTGGCTGGACAGCGATCGCTTCAGCCGTGATGACAGGACTCCAAACCGCAAGAACCGCAATGGTTTGATTGAATCACGTCTGAAAATTCTGATTACCTTGCTTGCTCAAAGCTTCCCAAAGTTTGGAATTTAGGGGCGATGCAGGGTTTCCGATACTTCTTAAACAGCTTCCAAAAGCCAGTCAATCAAAAGCTAGTGAACTGTGCCTAAACGATCTGCACCTGACTCAGAATTTTTTGCGCGATCGCCCTTTCCACCGGCATGACTGACAATCGATTTCCCTGACGAATAACCGAGAGTTCTTCGGGGGTGAACTGCTGCCGCAGCATTTCCAGGCTGAGGATTTGGGTAAACTTTTTTTCAAACTCCACCTGAACGGTTTGCCAGCGGGGACTGTCGGGGGTTGACTTGGGATCGTAATATTCGCTTTGCGGATCAAACTGAGTGGGATCAGCGAGATTCACTTGTACGACTTGCATCAGCCCCACGATGCCGGGAGGCGTGGTATTGGAGTGATAGAAAAACACCCGATCGCCCACCTGCATCGACCGCATAAAATTACGCGCCTGGTAGTTTCGCACCCCGTCCCACAGGGATTGGTGATCACGTTTTAGGTCGTCAATGCCGTAGACCGACGGCTCAGATTTCATTAACCAGTAATTCATGCAGTCGTTTACAGCCCGTGCAGGATCAGAATGGCATCCAGATCATGGCATTAAGATGCTTTTGCCTCAAACTGATAGGCATAGGTCTTGAGCAGGTCGCTCACCTGGTCTAAAAGTTCTCTACCGCTATTTTTAGCGATTGCCTGTCGCTCTGGGAAGAAGACAGGCTGATTCAGGTTGCAAGCGATCGCCTCTTTGACTTGCTCTTCAATCAGGGGTTGAAGCTCCTCTCTGGCACGGAACCGCTGATAGTCTGCGCCTTCTTCGGTGGTTGCATAGAGCGGCGGCAGGCGGTTGAGCGCGTAGGCAGCAATATCGCCCAGATCGAGGGTGCAATCGCTGGCAGCTTCGATTTCAGCAACGCGGGCGATCGCTTCCGTGAGCACTAGCTCTTCCATCAAGTTAATAAACTGCTTGCGCGGCACTGCCACCACTTCTCCGGTGAGTAAGGCTCCCATTAAGCGATCGAGTGCCATGTACTCTTCGATCGACAGTTCAGCCGTCGTATCGCAGATGCGCCCCACTTCAGCCTCCATTGCAGGCGTGAGATAGCCATCTTCAAGAGCCTGTTCAACAATTTTCTCGATACTCATAGAATTCTTCCTGGAAATGCGGTAGTTTCAGCCTGGTATTTCAATTCGAGCCGTTATTGAGTTGATCGCGAGCTGCTTGAAAGCTTGCTGTGCTTCTAGCTTGCCCGCCTCCTAACAAAAATCACATCGCTAAAAACCGCATTCAGTGAAGATTAAATGAGCATTACTCAAAGCCCGTGTATCGCCAAGGCACGGGATCTACGGACTCGCCATGCACATTTAGCCCCCAGTGCAGATTTGGTCCTGTTGCCGATCCGGTTGCGCCCAGTGCGCCAATGCGCTGACCTGACTGCACAAAGTCGCCTTCTTTCACGTCGATCCGGCTGAGGTGAATAAAGATGCTCGTCACTCCCTGACCGTGATCAATGCCGATCGTATTGCCGTGCAGCCGAAAACCCTCAGCTTCACGCCCGACCAGCGCAACTCGCCCCGCCGCTGGAGCCACTACCGGATCACCTGTGGGAGCGGCGTAATCTACGCCCCGGTGATAGTAGTCCTGAGCAAACTCGCCATTATAGTAGCGGCGAACTCCGTACACGGACGTAATTTCCCCCTGGTTCGGACGCACAAATGCTCCGTTCCAGAATTTCTGCGGAGAGACGATCGCCTTAAACGCATCCACTCGATCGAATTCAGCATTCGTGCCATCGGAGCCGCCGCCGCTCACCCAGATACTCTGACTCGGAAACGATCGACTGCGGAGCTGGACTGCCAGATTTTGCACGGCATCGCCTGCTTTCACCTGGATCGTCAATTGTCCGGGACGATCGAGCGGCGTGGTTGCCAAGAGTGCCCGGTAGCGGTTATTGCCGATCGCAAAGGTGGGATAAGTTTTTTGCTGAAAAGTGACGGTGGGAACAGTTGCCCCATCGCCCTGCACAACAACGGAAAGGGTATCGCCAAGCTGAGGATTGGTTGGAGTGATCTGCGCCTGGATTGCGTGCGCCGGAGTCGAAAGCCAGAGAACGATCGCCGCACTGCTCAGCAAAATTCCAAGCTGAAGCCGAAATTTCCACAGAAAACGCCGAACTAAGCCAGCGCGAGAAACAAGGTAGGACATAGGGTGTGAGGAGGGATAGGGCATTTTGGACAGAAGATTAGCATTTTTGCCCCAGAGTTCCAACCAGAATGCAGGTTTTATCACGCAATCCTTGTAAGGGAGATCCCCAGGGCACGGAAAAGTCTGTATGCTTTAGATTAAAAGACTTTAACTTTTTTCTCACTCTGATAAGAAACCTGTGCAAGAAGACTTTCGGCTGATTGTCGATTTGGTGGTGGTACTTGCGGCTGCGGCAGGCGGGGGGCTGCTGGCGGCATTACTGAGACAGCCCGTGCTGCTTGGGTATTTGCTAGGTGGAGCGATCGTTGGTCCAGCGGGACTCGGCTTGGTGAAAGAACTAATTCAGGTGGAAACCCTGGCACAGTTTGGCGCGGCGTTTCTGCTGTTTGCGCTGGGCGTTGAGTTTTCCTTTGCGGAGCTGAAAAAAGTTCAGGGCATTAGTCTGGGCGGCGGCGGTCTGCAAATTCTCACCACAATCCTAGTGACGACACTGGTGGCGATCGGTGTGGGCTGGGTGGAGTCTCCAACCCAGGGAGTCTTTTTAGGCGCGATTTTGTCGCTGTCTTCGACGGCAGTGGTGCTGAAGTGCCTGATGGAAAAGGGTGAAACCGAAACCGCTCACGGGCGCGTCATGCTGGGAATTCTGGTCGTGCAGGATCTCGCACTGGGGCTAATGCTGGCGGTGTTGCCCGCGCTTAACCGTCCGTCTGAGGAAATTGGGCTGGCAGTGGGCATTGCCCTGCTGAAAACGGCTCTGATTGCGGGTGGGGCGATCGTTGCCGGGATCTGGCTGATTCCTCCCCTGCTGCGCCTTCTGGCAAAAACCGAAAGCCGCGAACTCTTTCTGCTGGGGGTAGTTGCCCTCTGTCTCGGCATTGCGCTGATGACTGAGTATCTGGGGCTATCGATCGAGATGGGAGCGTTCATCGCTGGACTCATGATCTCGGAGGTGGAATACGCCGACCAGACGCTCACCTACGTGGAGCCGATTCGGGATATTTTTGCCAGTCTGTTTTTTGCGGCGATTGGGATGCTGATCGACCCAGTGTTTATCTGGAACAACCTGGAGCTGATTCTGGGACTGGTGACGATCGTGTTTATTGGCAAATTCCTGATTGTAACCCCGCTGGTTCGCGCTTTCCGCTATCCGCTAAAAACCTCGCTAATTGTGGGACTGGGGCTATCGCAGATCGGGGAATTTTCCTTTGTGCTTGCCAGTAAGGGTCAGGTTTTGGGATTAGTTTCTCGCCGTGTCTATTTGCTGATTCTGGGAACGACTGCGGTAACGCTGGTGATTACGCCCTTTGTGCTGCGCCTGGTGCCTCAGTTGGTCGTTTGGGCAGATGCAGTTCCCTGGTTGAAAGCGTTGCTGGATGGGGGCGAGGAGCCAATGGAGGTGCCTGAGAATCTGCCGCGACAGGGGCATCTAGTGATTTGTGGCTATGGTGGTATCGGGCGAAATATTTTGCAGCTTTTGCAAAGCCATGACCAGTCTGTGGTGGTGATCGACCAGTCGGAGCAGGTGATTCAGCAGCTTCGGGACGCGGGAATTCCTTATGTTTATGGCAATGCTGCCAGTTTGCATGTGCTGGAGGCTGCCGGAGTCGAGCAGGCAAAAGGATTGGCGATCGCCCTTCCTGACCCGATGAGCATTCGCCTCACGATTAAGCGTGCCTTGGAACTCGCGCCGGATCTGGATATCGTTGTGCGAGCAAACCAGGATAAGGATATTGAACTGCTGTATCAGCTTGGCGCAAAAGAAGTGGTGCAGCCAGAATTTGAAGCAAGCCTGGAGCTATCCAGCCATCTTCTGACTGGGCTGGGCATCCCCCTGCCGATTATTCAGCGCGAGGCACAGCAAATTCGCAGCTCCCACTATCTCGATCTGCGATCGGAGCGATCGCCCCGTCAAGTGTCGCATGATTTGGAAGTGGCAGCCAGAGATATGAACAGCAAGTGGGTCAGTCTACCTGCCGGGTCACCCTTAGCCGGAATGACGCTGGAAGAAACCAATTTGCGCCGCCTTACAGGAGTCAGTCTGATGGCAATTCGTCGCGCCCACGGCGAAGAAATTGACTATCCAGAACCCAAAACTATTATCGAAGAAGGCGATCGGCTTTTGATAGTCGGCGAACCAAGTGAGCTGGTAGCACTGACTGAATTGGCACGAGGCGAGGCAGCAATTCCGACCGAGAATGCGTCCTGTCAGTGGCTGCTGGTTCCTGAAGACAGCCCGGTGGTTGGCAAAACGCTGGCAGATCTGCATATCCGCAGACAGTTTGGCATTCTAGTGCAGGCAATCCGGCGCGAAGGTAAGTTCATCAGCTTTCCCCACGGCGAGAGCGACCTGCAAATTGGCGATCGGCTTCTCCTATGTGGTAAGTTTCATGCTCTGGCTGAAGCGAGTCGGTGGATTGCTCCCAGCCGCTCTGAAGCCTCGGTGCTGCCAATCTCGGCTGCGTCGCAGTTCTCCGACGGGACAATCGCCAATACACCTGTGGCAGAACTGCTATCGATCGATGTACCCCTAACAGAAGAAGAGTCTAAGCTCTCGGCCTAAGGGAGACAAAGCCTGTGTCGATTATGGATAACTCTACGCTTTCGGCTTCAGGTAAACGATCGCCTGCTTCCAGATAATAGTTGGCTGATCGTAGTGGTCTACCAGACAAATGCAGTCGGTATCCTGCCAGCGAATCTTGCCCACAAGCAGATCTTTGGTGCTGATCATAATTTCGACTTCGCTCGTTTCGCGGATCAGGCTTTGAATCTGGCGGACACTTGGTAATCCAGTAGGCAGGTCGGTAGTCATAAAAAAGTGGGGCTAATACGATCGATGATGTGTTTATTCTAAGTTTCCCGTTTTATAAAACCCAGATTCACCGCAAAAATACAAATTTTCGTTACCGTCTTTCCCTTCTCTTGGTCTGAATTGGGTCAGAATCCTGTTTGTGCAACAATAACTTTTGATCCTGATTACTCGACAGGAGACGCATCACCTCCTGCAATTTCTAACCGGAGTCGCCCATGACCTCTCAGTTTGCGAAATATCACGGCTTAGGCAATGACTTTATTTTGGTGGACAATCGCCACCAGAGCGAACCCTGCATTACGCCAGAGCAGGCGGTGAAGTGGTGCGATCGGCACTTTGGAATTGGTGCAGACGGCGTAATTTTTGCGCTACCCGGACAGGGCGACACTGATTACACCATGCGAATTTTTAACTCAGACGGCTCTGAGCCTGAGATGTGCGGCAACGGGATTCGCTGTTTGGCTCGTTTCATTGCCGATCTGGAAGGACGCTCCGCGACGGATACAATCGCCTATCAGATTCATACCCTCGCAGGCGTGATCATCCCTAAACTGGAAGCCGATGGACGGGTGACGGTGGACATGGGGCTACCACGCTTGCTGGCAAAGGAAATTCCTACAACGCTAGCGGAAGCAGAAGAAAAGGTGATTAGTCGATCGCTTGAAGTGGCAGGGCAAACCTGGGAAGTCACCTGTGTCAGCATGGGCAATCCTCACTGCATCACCTTTGTTGACGATGTGGCCGCAGTTCCTCTAGCGGTGATCGGGCCTCAGTTTGAGCATCATTCGGTATTCCCTCAACGCACCAATACCGAGTTTATTGAATTCGTGAAGTCTGACTATCTAAAAATGCGCGTCTGGGAGCGAGGAGCTGGGATCACACTGGCTTGTGGAACTGGAGCCTGTGCGTCGCTGGTGGCAGGCGTGCTGACTGAACGATGCGATCGCCGCGCAACGGTGGAACTGCCGGGTGGCTGTTTAGAAATTGAATGGTCTGCGGCAGACGATCGGCTATATATGACTGGACCCGCAGAATTAGTGTTTACAGGGGAAATGGGCTATCCCAGTTAAATTGCATTAAATTGCGACCTGACGCGGTGTAAGCTCGCTCAGCATAGCGATCCCCCTAGAGAAGTGATGAAAAAAGGCGATCGTCCCACAAGTAGCGATCGCCTTCTGCATAGAAATTAGATTTTTCCTGCGTTCTAGCCTGGCTCTGCAATACGACAACGGCTAACGCGAGCTAAGTAAGCCTAGAGCAAGCCTTCTTTGCCTGCCATCGACAGCATTAAATCAATCACGCGGCAAGAGTAGCCCCACTCGTTGTCATACCAGGACACAACCTTGAAGAAATTGGGATTGAGCTGGATTCCTGCCCCGGCATCAAAAATGCTGGAATGGGGATCGGTGATGAAATCGCTTGAGACCACTTCCTCAGTGGTGTAGCCAAGAATGCCTGCCAGCTCGCCTTCGGCTGCCGCTTTGACTGCTGCGCAAATCTCCTCATAGCTGGTGGATTTCTCAGTTTTGAAGGTCAGGTCTACGACAGACACATCGGGCGTGCCGACGCGCAGTGCCATTCCGGTGAGCTTGCCTTTGAGGGCAGGCAGTACCAGCGTGACAGCTTTTGCGGCTCCGGTGGAGGCAGGAATGATGTTTTGGGTCGCTCCCCGTCCACCGCGCCAGTCCTTTTTGCTGGGACCATCGACCGTCGGCTGAGTGGCAGTCATCGAGTGAATGGTGGTCATCAAGCCTTCTGCCAGCCCGAAGTTTTCATGGATGACTCTGGCAACGGGAGCAAGGCAGTTGGTGGTGCAGCTTGCGTTGGAGACGATCGTATCCTTTGCGGGGTCAAACTCCTGATGATTGACGCCGACCACAAACGTTTTCACTTGATCCGGGTCTTTAGTGGGAGCTGAGATAATCACCCGCTTCGCGCCTGCCTGTAGATGCTTGGATGCCCCATCGTGGGTCGTGAAAAGCCCGGTTGACTCCACCACATAATCCGCACCCAGCTTGCCCCAAGGCAGTTCTGCGGGATCGCGCATCGCCATACAGGGAATAAATTTGCCGTCTACGACAATGCCGTCTTCTTTTGCCTCAACTGTGCCGTCATAGCGACCGTGGGTGGAGTCATATTTCAGCAAATACGCCAGGTTGTCCGGCGGAACCAGATCGTTAATGCCGACAAATTCAATGTTCGGGTTTTTCGCGCCTGCCCGAAAGACGAGTCGCCCAATGCGACCAAAGCCGTTAATTCCCACTTTAACGGGCATGATTCAATCTCCTTGTAACTAAGTTCTTCTCGTTAAGTTCACAGTCAAGCTTTTGATCAGGCTTACAGTCTCAAAGCTTTGAGTCAATCGATACTGATTTAGTTTTTGCAGCGACGATCGTTCTTTTCTCAAGCCTTCTTTTCTTATGTAAGATTGCCAGCAGTCTAACATCTGCTGATTTATAGACATCTGGCTCTCTTAATTTCCTTTAGATTTTCAGGCGATCGATTAATACTCTGGAGGAATTTGCATTCGATCAGGTCTGCACTCGACACTGTTCCCGCTCCCGGAGTCTGCGCTGAAGGGAGGGCGATCGACCTAAGATTGCGGTGCTGTAAAGGCGATCGAACTCGCGCTGAAAGTGGGCTGCGACGGTAGGATTGTCAATGACCAACAGCGTTTCGTCGTTTGTGGCGTTTGCGGCTTCACTCCAGTTTTGCGATCCCGTAATGATCCAGCGGCGATCGATAATGCCGACTTTGTGGTGCAAGATATCGCCGCGTGTCAGAGCTGGAATGCCGACGGTATTGATCCCCGGCTTCCAAGGGCGATTTCCGACTTCGGTACGGCAGTTTTTGTCCGGTAGCGAAACGCCCATCAAGTCTAGTCCCTCGCTGTATTCCCGAAAAGCAAACTGGGGATCGATCAGAGCGCGAATTTGGACTCCCCGCTGACGATCGGCTTCCAGAATATTGCTCAGTTGCTGATCTGAGAACACAAACAGAGCTAGGTCAACGGCTTGAGTCGCTTGGCTGAGGGCACGACCGATCAGCCCATTCCCGCTCTGTTGCCAGGGTTGACGAGTCGAAGTGGGCGAAAACTGCACGGTGATTGAGGAATTGGGAGCAAGGGAAATAGTTTGCGGCGGACGGTAGAGCTTTTTTAAGCCAAACTTGCGACTGGTGGGGGTGCCGTTTCCCCACATCTGGTTAAATTCCTGGGTGAAGAGTTGAGCGACTCTGCCGCTCTGGATTTTGAGTAGATGGTTTGCGTTGCCTAAACTTTCTGGCGTGAGGAAATCCCCGTGAGCCTCGCTCCATGACCAGTTCACTGATCCCGTCAGCACCATTTGCCCGTCGATCACCAGGAACTTGTGGTGCATCAAGCCACTGCCGCGCGAACCGTCTTGCATGTCATCAATCAGGGGAATTTTGGCGGTTTCGAGCATCCCGATCGCATCGCGCTGCGCCAGTTCTTCAGGGGCAAGCTGACCGTCTCGATTCAGATCGACTAACTGCACAAACTCCTGATATTTCTTCTGGGCGCGATCGTCTAACCGAGAAACCTGCTGGGGTGTAAGTTTGCTCAGGGATTGGCGATATTCATGTTCCACAATCACCCGTACTGGAACGCCTGCCTGCTGCCGCGCAATTAAGGCCTGAGCAATTTTCGGCAGATTAAACTCTTGCACTGCCAGATCTACAGAGACTTGAGCTGAATCGATCGCCTCCACAATCACCTGTTCGAGGTCATCGCCCAATCGCTGCTGCTGTCGATAAGGTTCTGTGTAAAACGAGGATTGTGACTGATTGAAATACACCTGAATAATCGGATCTTGCGGCAGGGGCGGCAAAGGGGGACGAAAGGCAGCGACCGGACGACGGGCAGAGACGAGCCACACGAGCAGTAGCCCCAACCCAAACAAAACCAACCCGCGAAACCAGAGCGAATTCAGCAGACGTGAAGGAGGAGGTGAAGGAAGAGGCACGATGCAGACCCGACAAAACATCCTGCTTAGTCATGCCCGATCGCCCAACTGAACTAACACGCGATCGAATTTATACACCCATTCATCCAGTTTCATCCAGTGACGATCGCCTCGTGCGTCAGAACACCAAGAAACAGGGTGTGGAAACGATGCCCTTGCTCTGATGCCTTCGGTCAAATTGTATAGATTACTATTCTGCTTTTCTCTGTCCTCATCCAGATGTTTATACTTAGATCGCTGATGGTATAAAAATTAGAAGGCTCAGTAGTATTGCGGAATGCTTAGCTTAACTTCATTTTTCTTCTTTCCGAAAAGATGAACTGTAGCTCAAGTCGAATAAACAGAGTTGCTATACTAGGTAGAATCTCTTAAACCAGTTCTTAACCTTTTTGTTATCGGGCATCTGCTCCCTCGATCGCCGCTCTAATTTTTCCCGGAGTGACCCATGCTCAATTCCTCACTCTATCAAGGCTCACCGGGTGGGCTTTCAACGCCAAAGCGAATCGGCAGCTATCTGACCGAAGCAGGGCTATTGACGGCTGACCAGATTCAGGTCATTTTGAATGACCAGCGGGCAACTGGAATGCGGTTTGGTGATATTGCTGTTGCCAGAGGCTGGCTCAAAGAACAAACGATCGAATGGATCATGGCAAAGGTGATCGAGCCTGAGCGTAAAGCAATCCAGACTGTGCTTTCTCAAAAGGCAAAACAACAAGCAAAACAACAGTCTTCCAGAGCCACTGCTCAACCGCCAAAGCCCTCTGAAACCACGGCGAATGGAGCAAGGCCCTTTGTGCGTCGGGATGCACCGATCGCCAAACCCCTGCCGCCTATAAATTCCTCGGATAGTGAAGTGAACTGGGTTGGTTAAAACGCGATAGGTTAAAACGTGATAGTGGCGTAGGCAAAAAGAACATCAAGGCGCAAATAGCCAGAGCCAGAGCGGTAAAACAAGCAGTAGCGCGATCGATCCCAGTGCCAGCGTAGTTACAGTAAAACTGCGATCGAGGTCATAAGCCTCAGCAATAAATAGCGTTGCAAACGCAGGCGGCATTGCCATTTGCAGCACGATCGTTAACTGTGGCAGTTCAGACAAGCCCAAGTGCGACAGTTCTAGCCCTAGCACCAGCGGTACGATCAGCATCTTAATCATCAGGCTGACGATCGCAGGCTGAATTTTTTGCCACGAAGCCAATTGACTTAACCGCATTCCCAGCAGCAGCAGTGAGAGAGCGATCGTGCCCCAGGCGAATCCTTTCAGTCCCAGTTCGACTGATTGAGGCAGTGCAAGCGAGCGACCTGCTAAGCCAATCCAAAAGCTCCAGAGTGCCGGATTGTTAATCAAAGCTTGCCCGATCTGTTTCCAGCGAGTCTGGTTTGGCTGCTGCGCTCGATCGCTAAAGTAGGCTGCCAGCAAAACGCCCAGCCCGTACGCGCCCAGGGTACTGCCCAGCGTGTCATAGAAAACCGCCCAGCCAAAATATTTCTGTCCCACTAGCGTCAGCGAAATCGGATAGCCTAAATATCCTGTGTTGCCCAGCATTGCTGCCAGCAAAAAGCTGCCCTGCGTCGATCGCTGCTGCAACTGATCTGAAATCAAATATTTTGTCCAGGGATGCGATCGCTGGTGTTGAATCCTCTGTGACAGGTAGTTTTGTGCTTTAATCCAGCCCCATGCCAGCAGCACAGCAGACAGCATTGCTCCCCAGGCGGCAATCGGAGCCAGCCACACCGAAGCCGATAGATTTGCCTGCCGCAAAAATGCAAAAATCCCGATCGGGATACCCACCCAAAACAGAAACTTGCCCATCAGAGCAGGAATGCGCGGGGGCAGCACCCGTCCTAGAAATAAGCCAAAGCCGACCCAGCCAACCAGGGGTAGATAGAGTCCGAGCAGGCGCATCATTTGGTTCATGAAGTGATCCTAAGAACTTGCGGCTCGTTTGCATTCCTCCATTACGGTAAAGTGGTACGAAAACTAGCTCGGTTTAGAATAAGCAGGATTGCCACCAGATATAGGAGGAATGGCCTGTGAATAATGCAGGATTACCCCCAGGAATACCGCAAGAATCGGCTGAAATTCCCGATTATGCTGATCTGCCGCACTCAGATATTCCTGAGGCAGTGCGGGAAATGCCGCTCGTAGAAACTTCCTCCTCTCATAAACAAACAAAAGTTCTGTGGGGATTAGGCTCAGGCTTGATTGCCCTGCTGCTGCTTGGGCTGTGGCTCATGCCACGTCTGCTGCGAGCGGCTTCTGCCCCGATCGAACCTCTCGCAAACATCACTCCGCAGATTATGGGACAGGCGATCGTCCTACTCAACGGACAGGCTGCCCCTTTACTGAATCATCTGCCCTATGCAGAGGCACCCCGTGCTGACCTGAAGCCCGTTTCATCCGATGGACAGGTCTTACTTCGGCGCTCGGCGGCAGCTAAATTCAAGGAAATGGCGGCAGCGGCAAAAGCAAACGGAGTCATCCTGGCTCCCCTTTCCGGGTTTCGATCGATCGCAGAGCAAGATCACGTCTTTTTTGATACGAAAGCACAGCGCGGTGAAGATCCCGAAAAACGGGCAGCCGTCAGTGCCCCTCCTGGATACAGCGAACACCACACCGGCTATGCGATCGACATCGGCGACGGTAAGCGACCTGCCTCTGACCTGCAAACAAGCTTTGAGACCACGGCTGCCTATCGCTGGCTCCAGCAGAATGCCGCCTTCTATAGCTTTGAGCTGTCCTTTCCTAAAAACAACTCGATGGGCGTGAGCTACGAACCCTGGCACTGGCGATTTGTAGGCGATCGAAACAGCCTGGAAACCTTTTACCGCGCAAGAGAAACCCCCCGACCTTAACTCCCCCTTACCCCTCATCTTTCCGCTCCCTCACCTCCCCACTCTCCCACCAATTCCTCTACTTCCTCTACAGTAAGAAAAGCAGACCCCAAGAAAAGCAGACCACCCCACCAAAACCCCAATGAGCCAGACTACGCTAAACCTGATTGCGATCACGATCTTTTCCCTGGTGATGGCGAGTCTGCTGGGTCCATTGCTGCATTTGTCTCCGGTTGTTCCGGCAGTCGCGGCATTTAGTCTGCTCAGCATTGCCACGCTCGATGCGTTCTCGCTTCAGGGCAGATTAGGAACACTGGTCGTAGACACGATCGCCCAATTTTCCGAGGAACACCGATCGCGGATTGTGCGCCATGAGGCAGGACATTTTTTGGCGGCGCATTTGTTAGAAATTCCGGTGACGGGCTACACGCTCAATGCTTGGGAAGCTTTACGGCAAGGGCAAGCCGGGCAGGGCGGAGTCAGTTTTGGTGCAGCAGAACTGGAAGCACAAATTACGACTGGGAAGCTTTCGACTCAGCTTATCGATCGCTACTGCACGGTTTGGATGTCGGGCATCGCGGCGGAACAAATCGAATACGGCAATGCTGAGGGGGGCACAGACGATCGCCAGAAAATTCGACTGCTGTGGATGCAACTTCAGCGATCGATGGGGGAAGCCGATCTCAAACAGCGATGGGCACTGCTTCAGGCAAAAACACTGCTGCAAGACCAGACAGTTGCGTATAAGGCTCTGGTGACGGCAATGGAACAGCGTCAGCCTGTGGAAGTTTGCCAGCAGGCGATCGAAGCGTCGCTCAAGTCAGTAGAGTTGCCAGGGCGATAATCCAGGTAGAACGGTTTGAGTTGCCATGATTTGATCGATCGCAATCCAGAGATGCTGTGTTTTTGCAAGCGGGGCGATCGGGAGTTCCACCATCGACACTGCCTCAAATTCTGCGTCGGATTCACAGCGTTTTATCGCGTTCGCTTCGTGCAGCTCACAAATTCCTATCAACAAAAAGATCCCGCAAAAGTGAGACGGTTTCCGATCGTCCTTTGCTCAGACTAGAAAGATAAAGTTTGTTGTAGTATTATTCCTCAAGAATTTTATGGCTCCCACCGTTCTCATTACTGGCGGTTCGCAGGGCATTGGCAAAGCGACCGCAAATCTGTTTGCCCAGCATGGCTACAATCTTGTTCTCACCGCACGTCGAGCTGAGCTCCTCGAAGAAGTAGCGCAAGGCTTTCGCGCCGCAAATCATCCTGTTTTTGCCATGCCTGCGGACACTCGCAACCCCGATCAAGTTAAAGATCTAGTCGAAAAGGCAATTCAGCAGTTTGGTGCGATCGATGTGTTGATTAACAATGCCGGAATCTTTGCGACTGGACCAGTTGATCATTTCTCGCTGGAAGACTGGCATACGATTATCGATATCAATCTCTGGGGCTATATTCACATGGTTCATGCGGTTGTGCCTCACATGATTGCTCGCGGCAAAGGCATGATTGTGAATCTCAGCTCGATCGCTGGCAAATCTTCCTCGGCGTATCTCGTTCCCTACGTCACCAGCAAGTATGGCGTGACAGGACTCACCGAATCCCTCCATGCAGAACTGTCGCCCAAAGGCATTACGGTTTGCGGCATTTACCCCAACATCATCAAGTCCGACTTTATAGGGAAGGCAGTGATTCGGGGCATTGATGAGCAGGACGAAGCCGATCGCCGCAGACAGCTTGAGCAAGTGCTGCAAGTGCCCGTGGTGGAAAAGCCGGAAGATGTGGCAAACTCTATCTGGGATGCGGTGAAAAATCAAAAAACAGAAGTGGTCGTCGGTTCAGCAAAGCTATCGCTGGGCGTAAGCAGCATTCTCCCCGGCGTGATGCAGTGGATTACCCACAAAACCTTCCAGAACCGCGATAAAAGCAAGTCGGCGTAGACTTTTGGACTGGAACGATTCCTGCATTCTCATAACCTACTGCGCTTTGCGGGGTTGGCATCTTGCCTGCACTACTTAAACAGGTGAAATGCCTATCCTGCAAGGGCAGTAAGAATGTTCTGGCGTAAGGCGATCGTCTTTATCTGAACTACGCCCTATTTTGAAACGGCAATTTGAAACAGGCTTCAATCTCTGCAAGCGTCAGGTAATCTCCGGGCTGACTAGCACTGCGATTTTCAATCACTTGCATTGGTAGAGCCGGATCGCCCAGGCTTGAAACCACCATGATCGCTTCGTGAAAATCTTCCTGCTGCGTATAGCTGCTAGTCGTCACCAGACAGCGAAATCCTGCTGCGATCGCTGCCACTAGTCCATTGCGCGAATCCTCAATCACTAGCGTACTTTCAGGCAATAAGTTCAACTGCTCCTTTGCCAATAGGTAAATATCAGGGGCAGGTTTTTTGCGCGGCACCATATCCCCGGCATAAACCTTGAAGTGCTTTGCCTGCTCTGTTCCCACCACAAACCCCAGCACCGATCGCACCGATTCTTCTGCGGACGTGGAAGCAACAACAAGCGTCCAGCCTGCGTCGATCGCTTCTTCTGTAATTCGCTTAATCCCCGGTCGGGCAGGCAGTTTGCCGCTCTGCACCATTTCTTTGTAAATGGCAGTTTTGCGCTTGTGCCATTCAGCAAGCAATTGACGCTGTTCTTCTGGGTTTGTGGGCAATCCAGCCTGTGCTACAAACTCCGGCGTGAGCAAACGTGCCATACGCTCTTTGCCGCCGCCGATTTTGAGCTTCTCGGTATAGTCGGACTCTGACCACTGCACAGGCAACCCGTACTCCGCAAACATCTGATTAAATGCAGGCAGATGTCCATCGCGCTCGGTATCCGCTAACACGCCATCACAGTCAAAAACGATCGCGCTCATATCTTCTTTCTTGTTACTGGTTAATTGCTTTAATTGCTGAAATTCGCTGCGAATTTAACTACTGAAATAGAGTAAATTCTACAGTATTAAACTCTCCTGTATTGGCTAATAGTAGGGCGATGAATCGATTTTAGCTGTAATGGCTCTATGGTGAATGGTACGTCCAGCCAAATCAGAGCTATAGCTCAAGTTGCATTATCACGCGATCGGAGATTGGTAATCCGGCTTCCCTTTCTTGAAGTCTAATTTGCTGCAAACCAATTGTTAGTTCTGATTCGTCAGAAATGCGAAATCCCAATTTTGAGTAAAAGGGCGCATTCCAGGGGATGTGCCGAAAAGTCGATAACGCTACCGCCCGATAATCCTGAAGTTTTGCCCAGGAACAAACCGTATTCACGAGTGCTGATCCGATGCCTTTTCGCCCATGTGCAGGATTCACATCAATTTCCTGGAGATAGAGGGTGTCATCAACTTCGCGAGTAATGGCAAACCCAACCACAGCATCCTGGTTATCGATTGCAACCCATACCTGCCCTGCTTGAAATCTTTCTCGAATCAAGTCGAGTGGCAGGGGTTCAGCATTCACTAGGAAAGAATAGGGAGTGTCAAGAAATAAGCGATTTGCTAATTGCTCAACCTGAGACAGTAGGGTTAGTTGTTCAGCACGAGCAGAACGAATTGTATAACCTGATTCAAGAATTCTCATGGTGTTTTACACCTCACAGGGCTACGCGATTTATCTACCCGCTTTAGACTAATAAAGATAAGTTCAATACTTAAGTTTAATATTAAAGAAAATTGCCGGAGCAGAAGACAAGATACGTCCTCCGTTCCGGCTGATTAACATTGCGATCGATTTTTCCTTGCCCTTAAATTCCATCAGGATTGCATCAGGAGATGAAAGGCTCGATCGATCGCTTACGTTTGGCGAATGATCCCGACAAGTTCCTATCGCGTAATGCGCTGAGCACTAAACGTATTGCTCATGGCGTTTGCCATCTGGTAGTGATCCTGAATGTTGGGCAGCAGGGTAGAAGCATAGGCTTTTGCTTCGGGTGCCTGTCCTTGAGCAATTTGAGTTTGGAACAGAGCAACCGTCCGCAGGTGAGCCGTGGTCTGAGCTTCCATATATGCCCGATCGAACTCTGCACCTGACAGTTGGGACAGACGCTCAGAAATAGCAGCACTCAGAGGGTCAACACCCGTCGGAAGCTGAACACCATACCGAGCTGCGATCGGCTGAAGTTGCTGGTTAGCAAGGGTGTGCTCATCGATCATGCGCTGGGCGTATTCACGCACTTCCTGGTTGTTCGACTTTTGCAAAGCGAGCTGAGAAGTTGCGATTTCTGCGTTGTTGCCCTGCGCTGCCATACGGATGAACTCACGATCGAGGCTGCTTACGGTCATCATGCCGTTTTGCATCATGCCGCCGGAAGAATTGCGATCGACACCCTGCTGGTTCATCGGCATATTCATCTGCATGCCCCGATTCATCTGCATGCCCTGGTTCATTTGCATGCCCCGATTCATCTGCATGCCCTGATTCATTTGCATGCCCTGGTTCATTTGCGTGGAGCGGCTGTTATTCTCTTGGGTTTCAGATGCTCCTGAGTCTGGATTGATGTTTCGCGCTTCAAGCCGTCTTTCTGCTTGCTCAACCCGATCTGCACTGCTTCGATCGAGCGTCCGCGCTGGGTCATCAGAGGAGTTACTGCCAACGACCGCAGGCGAACCCGAAGGGGTTTCACTCGGTCCCGGAATTGTGCGGAACGGCAGGGAGCGAACCTGATCACCTGACTGGATCGATCGCGATGAATTTCTCTCTACTCTGTTAGAAGACTCGCGCTCCATTGAGGAACCATTATTCATCCCGTTGCCCATGCCAGGATTCGTCCCATTGCCCATACCGGGGTCATCGACCGAGGAAAAACCAGGAACACTGGGGCTGCCCGAGGGAGATTCACTGGGACCAATCGGAGATTGGAACGGCTGCTCGGTACGGCTTTGTGCTAGCGCAGGCAAGCTTACTGCCGAAGCAAGGGCAGCAGCACTGATAACGCCTGCAAAACGCTTCACAAAAGCAATACGATTAAAGTCTTTCATTGTAATAATAAGCCTTGATTTCGAGAGTGTAGTTTCAAACGTCGATCGCTCCTGAAGCCGCTTTCTCAACCAAGCTTTCTCAAGCTATAAGAAGGCAAACCAATAAGAAGGCAAAGGGATCGAACTTTTATCTCTAGGTACATTGGGCAGTGTAAAGAGTTATGCCCGCTACAAACCTCTACCAAGGGAATTGGGAAACCGACCGCCCCGTCTATCTTCAGGACGAATTCCCCACCCAATGTTCATATTGCCGTTACACCTTGCCCTGGCACGGCTGCCTGCCCCTGCTGCAAATCCCTGCCTTTCTGCGCCTACCATCCTTTATTTCGAGTGGCAGAATAGGAATAACAGAGAGTCCAACCCACTTTCTGAGAATCCTGATAGGATTGAGTTACATTAATTAATATTAAGAGGTTAGATTCCCCCCTCGCACGGACATTTTAGGAGGAAGAACCCCCGGTGAATAACAAACGGTGGAGAAATGCGGGGCTTTACGCGCTTTTAATTATCGTTGTTCTGTTTTTGGCAACGACGTTAATCGAGCGGCAGCCCCAGTCAGCAGTAACCTGGAAATATAGCCAGTTTATCGACCGCGTCGAGGCTAGTCAGGTTGAGAAGGTCATGATCAGTGCCGATCGCACCAAAGCTTTGGCACAAACCAGCGATGGTCAGCGCGTTGCGGTGAATTTGCCCAACGACCCCGGACTGCTCAATATTTTGCAAGAGAATGGTGTCGATATTGCCGTTTCTCGTCAGGCAGACGACAATATCCTGGCACGAGTCCTCAGCACGCTGCTGATTCCGTTCCTGTTGCTAGTGGTGCTGTTCTTTGTGCTGCGACGGGCACAGGGCGGTCCTGGCAGTCAGGCAATGAACTTTGGCAAATCAAAAGCTAGAGTCCAGATGGAGCCGCAAACGCAAGTCACGTTTAACGATGTGGCAGGCATTGAGCAGGCAAAGCTGGAACTAGCAGAAGTTGTAGATTTCCTCAAAAATGCCGATCGCTTTACAGCTGTAGGCGCAAAGATTCCGAAAGGTGTACTGCTTGTCGGTCCGCCCGGAACGGGTAAAACGCTGCTGGCAAAGGCAGTTGCAGGCGAAGCAGGTGTTCCTTTCTTCAGCATTTCGGGTTCTGAATTCGTAGAGATGTTCGTTGGGGTGGGCGCATCTCGTGTGCGTGACTTGTTTGAGCAAGCAAAAGCCAACGCTCCCTGCATTGTGTTTATCGATGAGATCGACGCAGTGGGACGGCAGCGCGGCGCAGGCTTAGGCGGCGGCAACGATGAGCGTGAACAAACTCTGAACCAGTTGCTCACTGAAATGGATGGCTTTGAGGGCAATACAGGCATCATCATCATCGCGGCAACGAACCGTCCCGATGTGCTGGATGCAGCTCTCCTGCGCCCCGGTCGCTTTGACCGTCAGGTCGTAGTCGATCGCCCCGACTATGCCGGACGACTGGAAGTGCTCAACGTTCACGCTCGCGGCAAAACCCTGTCGAAGGACGTGGATTTAGAGAAAATTGCCCGCCGGACTCCCGGCTTCACGGGTGCGGATCTGGCTAACCTGCTGAACGAAGCCGCAATTCTGGCAGCTCGTCGCAACTTGACCGAAATTTCAATGGATGAAGTCAACGATGCGATCGATCGCGTCCTGGCAGGTCCAGAGAAGAAAGATCGCGTCATGAGCGAAAAGCGCAAAACCCTCGTTGCCTATCACGAAGCCGGCCACGCGCTCGTTGGTGCCCTGATGCCGGACTATGACCCGGTACAAAAAATTAGCATCATCCCTCGTGGACGCGCAGGCGGTTTGACCTGGTTCACTCCCAGTGAAGACCGGATGGACTCTGGCTTATACTCTCGCTCCTACCTGCAAAACCAGATGGCAGTTGCCCTCGGCGGACGCATTGCGGAAGAGCTGGTATTCGGCGAAGAAGAAGTCACCACCGGCGCCTCGAACGACCTGCAACAGGTGGCACGGGTGGCACGGCAAATGGTGACTCGCTTCGGCATGAGCGATCGTCTTGGACCCGTTGCTCTTGGTCGCGCTCAGGGCGGAATGTTCCTCGGACGCGACATTATGGCTGAGCGCGATTTCTCCGAAGAAACGGCGGCGGCGATCGATGACGAAGTGCGAAACCTGGTAGACCAGGCATACCGTCGAGCAAAGCAAGTACTGCAAGAAAACCACGCGGTGCTAAACATGCTGGCAGATATGCTGATTGAGCGGGAAACCGTAGACTCGGAAGAACTGCAAGAGCTGTTGGCAACCAGCGATGTGAAAGTGGCAGCGATTCCTTAATGAATCTGATACCACTTCGCTAATTTCATAGATTAAATCAGGGGGCGGCTTGACCGTCCTCTTTTTTTTAGGGGGATATGGAAGGGTCGCGAGTCAGACCAGTTGCAGGCAATACAAACTGCCAGATCCATTTGCGATCGGCGTTCGGATATTTATGCTCAAGCACAAACGGCAGATTCACGGCTCCAAACCCTCGGCTCAAGTCCCGCTGGTGCTGTAGTTAGACACCCACTAGATGATCTCGCAATTCCTCTGCTACGCTCGATAGCGGTATCGTCACACGACTTTTGCTATCTTTGCCGTCCCTGACTACAATTTGCTGTTGAGCAAAGGCAACATCCTTGACTCGCAATCGCAAACCTTCAATTAAGCGAAGCCCGCTCCCATACAGTAGCTTCACGACCAGTTAATAAATATCGTCACACTGTTGGATCACGGCAGTGCGAAGCAGTTCCCCTGCGGGGTAATCGCCTCCATGAGGAATCTGAAAATATGCGGAAAGATTCTGGCTATTCAGCTTAAGCCGCGTACTATGCGGAAATAATCTGCATAATTAGTAAGTTTGGGATGTTATGCAGAATCATTCTGCCTATCCACCTACTATGGGATTTTAGGCGGAAATCTTCAGTCTATGAATAGTTCTGCTGCTTGCGTCCAGTGTTGCCTTTATAGAATTACAGACCCAATGTGACAGCCTAATCTACGCTTTACGGTCGCGTTACGGTGTGGTTGCAGGTGTTTCTTGAATTGTTTAGTCTTAAATCGTGATGAAAGCCTGGATTATTGAAGCGCATGGAAATACAGATGGCCTAGCTCTTGTGGATTGGCCGCAGCCTGAACTCGGTCCCCATGATGTTTTGGTCGCGATGAAAGCGGTCTCGCTCAATTACCGCGATCTCGGCACCCTACGTAACGCGCGGCCGGGCAATCTGGCACCGCCGCTCATCCCCTGTTCCGATGGAGCGGGTGAGGTGGTCGCAGTCGGCACCCAGGTAACTAGATTCCAGGTAGGGGACCGAGTCGTCGGAGGCTTTTTTCGCGATTGGATAGAAGGTCGCTTCTCGCTCGACTATCACAAGGCTTCTGGTGGTGGCTCGATTCACGGCGTGCTGCGCGAAACGATCGCGACCCCGGAATGGGCGCTGGTGCCAGTTCCGGAGACTTTCTCTTATGCCGAGGCTGCCACATGGCCAGTGGCAGGCGTGACCGCATGGGCATCACTCTTTACACGCGGTCACTTGCAAGCAGGCGCCACGGTTCTCACATTGGGCACTGGTGGCGTCTCGACTTTCGCGCTGCAATTAGCCTCCGCTGCCGGAGCCAGGGTTATTACGACCTCAAGCAGCGATGAAAAGTTGGCCAGAGCACGCGAAATGGGGGCCTGGGAGACCGTGAACTATAAGACCACCCCTGAGTGGGACCAAGAGGTGCTGCGCCACACCCAGAGCCAAGGTGTGGATCATGTGATTGAGGTCGGGGGCTCTGGTACCCTCGAAAAGTCGACGAACTGTGTCGCAGCAGGAGGCCAAATTGGCCTCATTGGGGTGCTCACCGGATTTGGTCCGCCAAGCGGGAGTTTGTTTCCTCTCATGGTGCGCAATGTCCGCCTTGATGGCATCTACGCTGGCTCACGCTCTGATTTGGCAGCCCTCATCGCTTTCTCAGAGGCTCATCAGTTGCATCCCGTCATCGACTCGACCTTTGGCTTCGCTGATTCTAAAGCGGCCTTTGAGTACCTTGCAAGTGGACAGCATTTCGGCAAAGTCGTGATTGACGTCGCGTAGGACGTACATCCGACACAGAATTGAGGATTCGCAAGAGTCACTATCAAGCAGCAGAACCAGGCGCTGCAACCGACCGCTTACAGCTTCGTTTGTTCCTCACTACGCTTCTAGCGGCGGCTGAGCTGTATCGTTATGCCGCCTTTAGTTATTAGTAAGGTAGTGTTCTGAAAAGTGTCTGTCAGTGCTTCAGGTTTGTTATGAAATTGCCAATATTCCAAGTTGATGCTTTCACAGACAAAGTGTTTGGTGGCAATCCTGCTGCTGTTTGCCCTCTTGAACAGTGGCTACCTGATGATGTTATGCAGCGAATAGCAATGGAGAATTTTGTTGCTGAGACAGCATTCTTCATTCAGTTAGATAAGGGCTTTGAGATACGTTGGTTTACACCAGAAATTGAAATGGATTGGTGCGGACATGCAACATTGGCAACAGCACACGTCATAGCAAGGCATCTCAATTTCTCACGACCTTTCATCCAGTTTCGATCGAAAAGTGGAGAGCTTACAGTGGCAGTTGAGGAGAAGTTACTAACCTTAAATTTTCCTTCTCGTAAACCTGAACCGAGGGAAGCTCCACAAGTAATTTTGGATGCGCTTCAGCATAAGCCTGTAGAGATTTTGAAGTCTAGAGACTATATGCTTGTGTTTGAAGATGAAGAAGTGATTCGACATCTAGAACCCGATCAAAGCCTTCTTAACCAAATCAATCTTGACCCCGGTGGTGTCATTGTGACAGCCAAAGGAGAAGGGGTAGATTTTGTATCACGTTTTTTCACACCGCAGGCGAGTATTTTTGAAGATCCCGTAACAGGGTCTGCTCATTGCTCGTTGATTCCCTATTGGAGTGAGAAACTTGGTAAGGATTCTATGGTTGCCTTGCAATTATCATCGAGAGTTGGAAAACTGTTTTGCAAAGATGTAGGTGAAAGAGTTTTAATCTCAGGAGAAGCAATAACGTATCTGGAAGGGCATATTATAATCTGACTATCTTGGAAAATACTCTTAGCAACGGACAGCATAACAATTCGCTTGGAGTGGATTGACGAGAGGTCTTAGTGCATTGCTCAGATTGTTTGCAACCGCTGACCAGAACCGTTCGGCTGCTGCGCACGGCCTGGCTGCACCAGAAAACTCAGTGTGTAACATGCGGAAGGACTTGATGAACTGCAAATCCCTTCCATGTCTATTGGGCTATTTGAAATGACATTTTCCATTCGAGAACTTGGCCCAAACGATTTGGCAACGGCACAGCAGCTTTTCGAGATGTGGCGGCAAGAGGACAACGTGACCAAACCGCCGCCTTCGTCTGAAACTCTGCTGCGCTTGCTGTCACGCCCCGATTTTCACGCCGTTGCTGCGTTGCGCGAGGATGAAGCCATCGGCGGACTGACAGCTTATGAGTTGGAGATGTATACCGAAGCGGCTACGGAATTGTTCGTCTACGAGGTCGGCGTTGCCACCGCGCATCGGCGGCAGGGCGTGGGGCGTGCCTTGATTGAGTTCGCCAGAAATCTATGTCGTTCGCGCAGCCTGAGCGCACTCTATATTCCTGCAATGGCCGATGACGCTCGTGCTGTTGCGTTTTATCAAGCGACCGGCCTCAAGCGCGAAGATGTTGCGTGGTTCATACAGGAGTTCGAAGACAACTTATGAAACTTCACTCTAAACATCGGCAAAAGACATTGCTGAACTCACCAACAGCTGCCGAACAACAGTGCTGCACCGGAACGTAGCAATATACTCGGTTAAGTTGCAAAGGTTATTTGCGGCGGGTGAGCAGGGTCGTTAGGTGGCTTCAGTTATTGGTGTTGACGGTACTTGGAGTTTGTTGATTAGACTCATTAAACTTGAGAAGCTGAGTAAGCTTATCCTTAAAGTAGCTTTGAAACTATGGCGTTTGAATTTGACCATCTCTTTATCTGTACTGATATTGGTGCTGACGAAGCTGATCGTTTAGTATCATTTGGTTTAGTGGAGGGGGCATCTAATACACATCCTGGGCAAGGAACAGCCAATCGCCGTTTCTTCTTCCACAACGCATTGTTGGAATTGTTGTGGGTTCATGATACAGAAGAGGCGAAATCAGAGCCAATTCGCCCTACTCGTCTTTGGGAGCGATGGACAAATCGGAAGGATGGCACATGTCCATTTGGAGTTTGTTTGCGTTCAGGAACAAGTGATGGTGACACCGCTGCATTTTCCAGTTGGGCATATCGTCCACCTTATCTGCCTGAAACACTAAGTATTGCGGTGGGTACAAATAGTGATGTGCTAACAGAGCCAATGCTCTTTCAAACTCCATTTGGTAAACGTCCAGACCAATACCCGGCTGAAGAAGCACAGCCTCTAAAGCATCATGTTGGTTTGCGCGAAATAACTCGTGTAGAGTTGGTCAGTCCTACCGCAGATAATCCGTCACCAGAATATCAAACGGTGATCGACACCAATCAGGTCAGGGTACGATTAGGAGCAGAATATTGCGTAGAGCTTGGTTTTGATGAGGAAGTGCAGGGGCATCAAATAGATTTTCGCCCTGGATTGCCACTTATCATAAGTTGGTAGCCGTAACCCGCCATCTAACAATCCGCTTGCACACCGACCGTTTAGATATGATTGGTTGAGTTCGAGAAGTTACTGGTGGCGGGTGAAGCGGGTCGTTAGCCTGCGTGTCCCTTCAGAACTTTCGCTTGAGTTTAAAGATTTACTTCAACAGCAGTTTTTGTGTCACCTGTACAGAGAAGATTCAATTTAAGAATGAGCTTTAAACGATTTGCGCTTGTTCTAAAAATGCTTTCGTTGTTCAAGACACAATTATGAAACAATCCTCCAATCAACAAAGGCTTTCAAGAAGAAATCTTCTTCAATTTAGTGCAGGACTGATTGGTACAGGTTCGCTAACAGCTTGGTTGGGAACGGGCGCATTAGCCCAAGCTGCCGAAGATCAGTCATCCCGTACTAAGCAAGCCCAATCTGTTAATGCTGATCCTGGGAGTGCCCATTCCCAAAGTACTTTGACTCCTGATCAGGCGCTAGCGCAACTTATGGAAGGAAACCAGCGATTTGTTCAAAGAAGGCGGCTCAATCCTAATCAAGATGCTGCCCGCCTAGCTGAAGTTGCGTCACGGCAAGCACCCTTTGCCGCTATTTTGAGTTGTGCAGACTCACGAGTAGTGCCAGAGATTGTCTTTGATCAGGGAATTGGAGATCTCTTTGTAGTTCGTGTTGCTGGTAATATTGCTATCACTGAAGACATTGCTAGTGAAGAGTATGCGGTTGGTGTCTTGAGAACACCCCTACTGATGGTTCTGGGACATGAGCGATGTGGTGCCGTGGCAGCGGCTCTGGAAGGGGGAGAATTGCCAGGTGTCATTGAATCACTGGTATTTGCAATTCGACCAGCAGTTCAAGCTTCGGAGGGGAAATCGGGCGATCGCCTTACAAACGCAATCAAGTCAAATGTGAGCTTACAGGTACAGCGGCTGCAAAACTCTTCTGTAATTGCTTCAGCCGTACAAGAAGGTAAACTCAAAGTTGTGGGTGCCTACTATGACCTGGATACAGGCGAAATCAGTTTAGTCAACTAGGACGCACAGAGGTAACTATTGCTGCAAATTGCGGTTGCAGCTAACAACCCGCTTGAACCCGACCGTTGAGGGCTAATCTATAAAGTGTTCAAGCTATCTACGGCGGGTTAAGCAGAACGTTAGAGAAGTCTTTGTTTCTGGTTGTGGCAAAACAGGCGTTGCTGAATTGAAGGATGAAGACACAACTTGAGACCCTGCATCGCCCCCTAAATCCCCCAATGCTGGAGGACTTTGAGGATCAGTTTCCCCCAATTTTGGGGGGCTAGGGGGGCTAATCATACTCCAATTCAGCAACGTCGTGGCAAAACACAAAAGGTGTTTGTCAACGTGCAAGACTAAATTGCGGGAAGAGTGCGTCGTCTGATGCTTGGGGTAGGGCTTCAGTTCCCGCTCATTTTAGAGCGATCGGTTCAGATAGGTTTTTAAACTAGAACTGTGGCTTGTGTGATCCTGCGGAAATTGAACAGGTTTATTACGATCACTAACTTTCGCAAACAAACCTTCACAAACAAATCGTGAGCCATGTTACCCGTCCGGGCATTTTAGCGTTAGTAGAAATACTCAATGCTGAAGAAGGAGCCGCGAGGATGGTGCTGAGTTCACTGCAGAATCGGAAATATCGCATCGGGGGTTATCGTCCTGGGCGGAAGCCAGAGAATACGAAATATCATCACAGCGATCGCTTTCAGGCGGATCAGCTTCCCCGCAAAGTCGATCTGCGAAAGCACATGACCGAAGTGGAAGAGCAGGTCGGCAATAGCTGCGTTGCCAATGCCTTTGTCGGTGCATATGAATATCTTGCCAAACGGGATCTGGGCGAAGCGGGCAATGTCAGCCGTCTTTTTGTCTACTACAATGCACGGGCACGAGAAGGCTATGAAAACGGCGATTGCGGCTCACAAATGTATTGTGCGATCGATAGTCTGATTGAATACGGGGCTTGCTGCGAAGACATTTGGGCAAATGATGAATCGCTAATCTGCGAAGAACCCGATACAAATGCCTACGAACACGCTGCAAACTTCAAAATTACAGAAGCAGAGTTTATCGAAACTGATTTAGATCTCTGGCGGCATACCTTAGCAGAAGGATATCCGATCGCGTTTGCGTTAAACACCTTTGAGTCATTTGATGATGCCACCCAAAATCGGGGTCGCGTTCCCATGCCCAAGCGATTGGATAACGTGCGGGAAACGCATGGATGGCACGCGATGCTATGTGTTGGCTATTCTGACAAAGATCGAATGTTTATTGTGCGAAACTCCTGGGGCGTAGCGTGGGGCGATCGAGGCTATTGCTACATTCCCTATGACTATGTGATGCACCTGGATTACAACGGTCACGACTCCTGGATTATTAAAGCCGTAAACGATCTCGATTTTAGTGTGGATGTTTGGGAAGAAGGAGACTCTGTTTTTGCAGATGAAGGATCACTCCTCCTCTACGATTTTTACATTCGCACCACCAATCCTGAAGGCTTTATTGAGGAGCTTGACGCATTGTGCCAAAACTATGTTGAAACCGAAGAAGATTACTACTTCGATTACGAAGAGGAAGAAACCGAAGAGGAATACATCGTTCACGTCAATAGCTTTGATTTGACGATCGATGACCCAGATGAATTTCTTGAGGAGTTAGACACTCTCTGCGAAAATTACGCGAGCGATGAGGACTATGGCTACTACATAGAGTCAGACGCAAGCGAAGAAGAGGAGGAATACAGCGAGGAAGAGTCAGACGCAAGCGAAGAAGAGGAGGAATACAGCGAGGAAGAAGAGGAATACAATGAGGAAGAGGAGGAATACAGCGAGGAAGAGTACGAAGAGTAGAGACCCAGAGAGGAAGACATTTTATGACACTGCAAAAAAATTCATCTTCTAATCATTCTGATACCGATTACCCTGAAGGGGGAACTGCTTCGCATCGCCAATCTGCTGGCAAGCCAACCGAAATCGTTACCGTACGCCCTGATGCTGAAACCCTGACCCGTCAACGATTGCCCTACTTTATCGGCATCTCTGAAACCACAGCAGGCGCAAAGGGAATCTCGATGAACCTGGTAATCATTCCCCCAGGGGGTTCAGCAGAACCGCATTTACACCGTGACTATGAGACAGCGATTTATCTGATTAAAGGTCGCGTTGAAACTCGCTATGGTCAGGGACTCAAACAAACAGTTATCAACGAAGCAGGTGATTTTATTTTCATCCCTCCGGGCGTTCCCCATCAGCCTCATAACCTGAGTGACACTGAACCTGCTCACGCGCTGGTTGCTCGAAACGATCCTAATGAGCAGGAAAACGTTGTTCTCTATAGCTTTACGGATACACGTTCGAACAATGGTTGAAGGCAGCATCGACACAATCGCGAAAGCTATCAAATTCATCCCAGCGTTGACGCATCCAATTCTTGAGCACGAACCAC